>CAZOCL010000069.1:0-21558 GCA_964578245.1 uncultured Klebsiella sp.
AGCGTGCCCGGCATCACGCGGTCGTCCACGAAATGGCAGGTGATGAACCAGTCGTCGGGGTGAATGTCCGCTTCGCCACGAATCAGCCCGAGGCTGAAGCGTCCGCCCGTCGGCTCTAGCCGCTCAATGCGATGCACCAGCCGCATCCGCCCGCTTGGCAATGTCACGGGGTTCGTGAGCTTCAGCCCGGCGAACTTCTCCCCGAAGCACTTTACGAAGTCGCCGCCGCGCAGCGCGTCCAGTTGCTCCGGCGAATACGACTCCACCGCCATCGGCACGAAGTCCTCCCAGTCCGCCGGGCGTTTGCCGGGCTGCGGCTTGAGTTGCAGCGTCGTGCGGACGATGCCCTTGCCCGCCGCCAAGTCCTGTTGCCTGAAGAAGCCCGCGCAGCCCTCGGTCATCGTGAGCAGCGGCTCGCCGTTCACCGTGGACTCGAAGTTGAACTTGAAGAGCCACACGCCGCTTTGCTGGAAGAACCGCTCGATACGGATGTCGTAGCGGATCACCTCGCCCGGTCCCGGCAGGCTACGATGAAAGCAGACCTTCGCATCCAGCAGCCGATACATCGCCAGCCCACGTGTCTGGAAATCAATTCCCAGAAAGCCGGACAGAAACAAATCCGCCTGCCCCGCCTCGACCGCAATGCATGTGGGGATTCGCCCGCAATCAAGATACCAGGCCCCGGCATGGATGTCGTGCTCAGTGACCACGCGCCCGTGCGTCATCGAGCGCGGCTCACCTTCGATGGCCGTGATGCGGTCCACCAATTGCAGCGGCGCATCCGGCAGCCGCACCCGCGTCGGGAAGGAATCCACCTCGGCAAATGTGGAACCAAGCGCATTCCCAATCTTGCCAACGGCAAACTCAAAGCACTGCTCACGGTTGAGCGAGCGGGGAACCGTGCCGGCGGCTTGTAGCCGCCGTGTTTGAGCCACGTTGGGCGCTGTGGGCGGCGGCTGCAAGCCGCCGGCACGAGCAACGACCGCTTCGCGACCCTCGGAGCGCGCCAGCTCTTCTCCCTCTACCCCATCGGGGGAGAGGGCAGGGGTGAGGGGGCCGCGTGCAACCACGGGCAACGTCAACCCATTCGCCGCCCGTCCCACCAACTCCAACTGCGTTTTCACTGCTTCGGACAACGTCTTGAACACGCCTTCCGAGAACGCGAGGTAAGTCTCGTGCGCCTGCAAGGTCGTTGCCTGGGCCTGCGCCATCGCCGTGAGCAACTCGGCCTCAAATGGGTCATCAACGACCGTCTGACTCATCGTATCGAAAGCCAAGGGTGTCGAGGCAGCTAGGCTGGGCTGCTCCACTGGCGCAGCGGCGGGGACATATACGGAAGTGGGTTTCGATTCGCTGTCAGCACGTTGAGCAGCTTGGGACGCGGCGCTACTTTGAGGCGGTAGCGGCGGCGGCAGCATCGGCGCACCGGTGATGGGGATGACGACGCACCTACCTTCCGGTTCAGGCGCGGGCTCTTCGTCCGCAGCGCCATAGAGCGGAGCGAGATTCACCGGTAGGCCTTCCGCCCAAAGCTGTCCTGCAACGCGCAGCACATCCAGCAACGGTTCCTTCGCCGACACGCACAGCGACCGTGCCACGTGCGGCTGGCCGTCGAGGATCTGCGAAATCATCCGGGAGCACGAGCCCCCCGGCCCCATTTCGATGAAGAACCGCACGCCGTCTTGGTAAGCGGCCTGGATGACACGCGGGAAATCAATCGAGTTGCTGGCCTGTGCGACGATGGCATCGGCTGCCGTCTCGCGGTCAGGCAGGTAGCTGCGCCCCCAGCCACCGCTGTAGAAGGTCACGCCTGCCGGCGGCGTGGTGGGGAAGCGATGCAGCTCGCGATAAGGCTCGAGCACCGGCTGGAGCAGATCGCAATGGACCGTGCTCACGCCCTCCAGCGCGAAGAAATGGCAGCCAAGCTTCGCAACGAGCGCATGCACCTGCTCCGCATCGCCGCCAATGACGCACTCGCCGGGCGTATTGACGATGAGGATGTAAGTGCGTGCCAGTCCGGCCATCGCGGCGCGGACTTCCTCGGCCGGCCGGTCCACCAACCCTGCTTGCCACGCGATGGTCTGATCCGCCGCGAGTGTCCAACCGCGGCGAAGCGAATCGGGTTCACCGGTGAGATCGCGAGTAAACAGCGTCGAGGCGGTGACGCGCGCGAGCATATCATCCCGCGCGGTCCACGCACGCAGCGCGAACAAGCTCGTGCTCTCCCCGAGGCTGTAGCCGATGGCCGCGTCGGGCTTGAGCCCCAGCGAGACAGCGATGTCGCAAACGAAGGCACCGAGCGCGACCTGCCCGCAGATCGAGGCGCGCTGGTCGGTGACCGGCGCGGTCGAGTTCCAGAACTGCGCGGTGAACATCTGGCTGGCGAGCTGGTCATTCTCGCGGTCTAGGACATGGAGAACTTCAGGGAACAGCAGTCCCAGCTCGCGGCCCATGTCAGCGAAGTGATTGCCCGCGCCGGGGAAGACGAAGGCCACTTTGCCGGAAACGCGTTCGCTCGGTGGCGTGTAGAACAGCCGGTCACGGTCGCGGTGGTCGAGATTTGGTAGAGCTGCGCCGCCGCGGGGCTGCTGGACGACGGCGGTGGTGGTGTCAAGGAGCCTAATAAGTTGCGCACGGTCTTGCGCAATGAACGCGACGTAAACAAGCGCGGCGGGCTTTGGCGCGTCAGCGTCTTGGAGTGCGCCAGCCCTCTGGCGCTTTTCCGCGACGGTCGATAGCGCCAGAGGGCTGGCGCACTCCAAGACCTCGCGGAACCAGCGGCCCGCCAGCGTGTCGGGCGATGCCTGTGGTGAGTTCGCAGTAAGGCGACGAAGCGAATCGAGTTGGCCGAGCAGCCCGGCCACATCAGCAGCAGCGAAGGTAAAGAGGGCTTCCTCCCGCTTGGTAGCAGCCGACGTGAGGAGGCTCTCACTGGACTGCCGACTGCCGACTGCCGATTGCCGATTCGTCGAGAGACTCCTCACGTCGTCTCCTACGGGTGGGGCGGCTTCGAGGACAACATGCACCGCATTCCCATCCACGCTCGTGGCGGAGATGGCGGCGTGGCGGGGGCCGTTGGTGCGGTCGCGGAGCCAGTGCTGCGGTGCGGTGACCTCGCTGGCGGGGAGCACCTCGGCATGCAAGGCGAGCGCAGCCTTCGCCAAGTTTACCAGGCCGGCTGCGGCTCCGGTATGGCCGACTTGCGCTGACGCGTCGGTGATCTGAGTCGAGTTTGCAATGCCAGCCTCCGCAGCAGCGCGGGCGGCGGCAAATTCGGCAGCGGCGCGCCGCCTTGAGGCCGCTTCACCGTGCGATGTGGTTGTTCGTTGCGAATTATCCGAAGCTGTCGTGAAAGTCGGGCGTTGAAGCGGCGTAAACGCTGCGCTCCCTACGCCAATTCCCCGGATCATCGCATAGATACGGTTGCCATCCCGACGGGCGTCGTCGAGACGCTTGAGCACGACGGCTACGGCTCCATCGCCGGGAATCGCGTCATCGCCGAGCGCGGCACTGGCGAGCTGCGTGCGAAGGTCACCCGTGAGTTCCACGCCGCCTGCGAGCGCGAGATCCAGTTCGCCGCCTTGCAGGGCGCGCACGGCGATTTCCAAGGCGCTCAGGCCGCTCGTGTCCTCGCTGCACACCGTGTAGCTCTGGCCACCGATGCGAAATTCCTTTGCGATGCGGCTGGCATTCGTGCCGGCCAGCGCGCCCATCGTGCGGTCGGCGTTCAGCGGCGGGCCGGAGGCTTCCACGACGCGCGCGGCCCAGTCCGCCTGGTCGTGCTCGGAGAGGTCGGCAGGCAGGCGGTTGGCCCAATCGCCTGCGCGGTCGAGCATGGACCAGCGGAAGTGGTAATCAGTCGTGCGCAGGTCCAGACCGAGGCCGATGAAGACCCCGGTGCGCGTGGGATCGGGTTCGGTGACGTGTGCGTCCGCCAGGGCATCGCGGGCGACTTCGAGCATGAGCGCCTGCTGTGGCAAAAGCTCGGCCAGTTCGCGCGGGGGGATGCGGTAGCGGCTGACCGGGATGGCCAGGTCATCAACGAAGTAGCCGGGGCGCTGGGCGAGCGATTCAGGATGCAGGCCACGCCATTCAGGGCGGGCTAGCGGCTGCGTGTCCGTGTCAGCTCCGAGGACACGTGCGGCGAAGGAACGGAGATTCTTCCACGGGCCGATATGCGCCGCCAAACCGATGATAGCGACGGGCTCTGTTTCCGTTCCGCATTCCGCATTCCGCACTCCGCATTCAATTGGAGCCTCCTCACGTCGGCTGCTACCCACATCAGTGCCCGTCCACTCCTCGATCAGCACATGCGCGTTGATGCCGCCGAAGCCGAAGCCGTTGATGGCGGCGCGGCGGGGCTGGCCGTCGGCGCGGCGCGGCCAGGGCTGGCTTTCCTTCAACGCGCGGAACGGGCTTTGCGCGAGCGGGATTTTATCACTCGCCCGCTGGAAATTGGCAACAGGCGGCAGTGTGTTGTGGCGGAGCGAGAGCAGCACTTTGAGCAGGCCCGCAGCGCCCGCACCAGTGAGAAGGTGGCCGACGTTCGCTTTCACCGCACCCAAAGTGCATTGGCCGGGCTTCCAGGTGCGACCAGACCAAAGCTGGTTCAGGCTGGAGAACTCCACGGCGTCCCCGACGGGCGTGCCGGTGGCGTGGCACTCGATGAGTTCCACGCTCTCCGGCTCCCAGCCAGCCGAGTCGTAGGCGAGCCGGAGCGCGCGGAGCTGGCCTTCGCTGGCCGGGGAAAGCAGGTTGCCGTCGAGGTCGTTGGAAAGGCCGACGCCTCGAATGAGTGCGTGGATTTCGTCGTTATCACGGAGCGCATCGGAAAGGCGCTTCAACACGACCACGCCGGCGCCCTCACCGACGATCAGCCCGCTCGCCGCCGCATCGAAAGGCGTGCAACGGCCCGAGGTCGCGAGCGCGCGGAGCTGGGCGAAACCCATCTGCGTGTAAAGCGAGTCAGGGCGTGAGACGCCACCGGCGAGCATCGCATCGGCGCGGCCGGCGTGGAGTTCGTCGCACGCGAGCTTGAGCGAGTAGAGGGAGGAAGCGCACGCCGCGTCCAGGGTGCGCGTGCCGCCGCCGAGGCCGAGGGCCTGCGCGAGCAGGCCAGCGGGCAGGCCGACGACGTAGCGGTTGAGCGGGTGGGTCTCCAGTTTGGAGGCAGATTCAGTTCCGAAGGTCGCGTTCTCCAGCAGCGGCGTGAGAATTTCCTCACACAGCCTGGAAGAGCTTTGCGTCGGCAAAGCGATATGACCGAGCACGATGCCGACGCGGCTGCGGTCGAGCGAACCGGTCTTCGCGCTGGCGAAGGCATCGCGACCGGCGGCGAGCAGCAGGTGGACGACAGGGTCGAGTTGCGCGAGCAGCTCGGGCGAGAGCTTCAGTCCCGTGGGATCAAGGACGAAGCCCTCGATGAAGCACGCGCGGTCCGTGTAAACGCGGTCGGGCGTGCCGGGCGTGGGATGAAGTATGTCGGCGGGATTGAGCCGCCAGCGACCCGCCGGGGCGGGACGGCTGGTGTCACGCCCGGAAGCGATGATCTGCCAAAACTCGTCGAGCGTGCGTGCGCCGGGAAAGACGCCGCCCATGCCGACAATGGCGATGGCTTCGCCGAAAGAGTTGGCGACGGTGCTCATGATGCGAGGCACGCTCGGCGCAAGTGGCCCGCCCCCTCACCCCGGCCCTCTCCCCCGATGGGGGCGAGGGAGAAGAGGCAGCGCTGCGTTCGCTGCGTTGGACCAGCGGAGTTCACCGTTACGCGGGCAGGCTGTTTTGGCGGAAGGCTTCGCGGAGGTTCGGGTCCACGACGAACTCGTAGCCCTCGCCGAGCGCGACGAGGCCGCCGTCACGGTCGAAGAATTGCAGGTCAGCGACCGCCACCGGGGTATCGGCCGAAGTGATGCGGGCGACCACGCGGCTGCCGCCGGTCTTCGGGAACGCGGCGAACTGGCGGAAGCTCCGCAGTGCGCAGGGCAGGGAGGGCGCGGAGCGTTGGGCGGTGCTCCACAAGATCATGAGCTGGAAGGCTGCGTCGAGCGCGAGCGGGTCGGCGAGCCATGCCGGGCGCAGCGGCGCGGTGATCCACGTCTTCGGCGCGGGCGAGGAACGCACGAGCGCGGCGGCATTTCCAGGGTTGCAGACTTCGAGCGCCTCGATGGCATGGAAGTCCGGGCCATGGAAGAGCCGGCCATCGCCGTAAACGGACTTCGACAGGATGCCGTTGCGTTTCACCGTCGGAGTCACGTCCGGCGCGGCGGGCAGGAAGTCCGCGAGGATTACTTCGGCGGTGGCGTGCAGTGTCGGTTTCCCGCTGCCGTTGCGGCTGGTGAACTGCACTGGCACGACAAGCAGGCCGTCGCGCGACTGTGGCGGCGCAGCGGAGACGGTCACATGCGCGGCGGAGTCGCCTTCAAGCACAAGGCCTTTTAGCACTTTGAAGCTGTTGAAGCCGTGGAAGGCGAGGCCCGGGTTGCCGTGCATCGCACCGTGAGCAAGCCACTCGATGATGAGCGCGGCGGGCAGGACCGCGCGACCGTTCATCACATGCGAGACGAGGCAGGGCAGGGCGCGGACACTGACATCGCGGTCGAAGGCGGGGGAGAAGGAGGGGGTGCCGTTGGACTGCGAGCGAGTCGCGGGTGTTCGTGTGGTGCGTGGTGCGTGGTGCGTGACGGCGTTCGGGGCGGGGGCGAGCGCAAGCACCTCTACGGCTTCGCCGGTGGGGGCGAGGACGTCGCGGACGAAGAAGTCGGCTCCGGCGGCTGGCTCGATGAGGCCGACGCCTTCGCGCTCGAAAATCTTGCGCAGGCCATCGGTGACCATGCCGCCATTCCACGGGCCCCAGTTGAAGGCGACCACGCGGCAGTGCGGACGGCGACGGGCTTCGGCCTGGGCCATCTTGTTCAGCACTTCGTTCGCGGCGGCGTAGTCCACCTGGCCGGTGCGGCCAAAGCGGCCGGTGTAGCTGGAGAAAAGCGCGATGAGGTGAAGCTCGTCGGTCGCGGTGGCGGCGAGGAGATTGCGAAGGCCGTGGACCTTGGTGCCATACACAAGGTCGAACTGCTCCTCGGTCTTCTGCTCGATGAGTTTGTCCGCAAGCACGCCGGCTCCGTGGATCAGACCGCGAATCGGACCATGCGCGGCGCGAACTTCGGCCAGCGTGGCGGTGACAGCCGCGGCATCACGCACGTCCAGCGTCGTGTAGTGGGCGGGTGCGCCCGTGGCGCGGATCTCGGCCAGGTGCGAGCGAATCTCGCGCTGAGCCATGATCTCGCGGAATTTGGCCTCGAGGCGCTTGGGCGAGCGGTCGCCGTTCGCGTGGGCGAGCAACGCTTTTTTGATGTCGGCTTCGCTCGTCAGGCCGGCGAGCCAATGCGCCTCCGCGTCCGGCAACGTGCTGCGGCCCAACAAGAGGAAGCGCGGTTGATGCCGGCGCGCGAGTTCGAGGACCGAAGTGGCGGTGACGCCGCGGGCACCGCCAGTAACGACGACGAGGTCGCCGCGCTGGAGGGCGGGAGCAGGATTGTCGAGCGCGGGAGCGGTCTCGATTTCTAGGCTGTAGCGGAGGCCGCCGAAGAGGCCGACTTCGATGGGGCCGGTGCGGAACATCTCTTCCACAATCTGTCCGGCGAGTTCGGTGCCGCTGGCTGCGCCAGGGTCGAGATCAAGGGCTTTGCAGTGAACTTCCGGCCACTCGTGGTGGGCGGTCTTGACGAGACCGGCGAGGCCGCCACTGACGACGTCGGCGGTGGCGTTCATCACCCCGAGGCCGAAGAGGCCGTCGAGTCGAGAGAGCGAGACGAGCACGCCCGCGCCACTACGGCCAGCGGCCCGGAGCGCGGGCGCGGCGACCTGAATCAGACGGAAGGCAGACTTGAGGAAAGCATCGCCGCTGTTCGCGGCGGGCCAGAGCAGGATGAGCGCGGCGGGCAGCGGAGCGCTGCGGTCAGCGAGGAGTTCGGCCGGTGTGCCGCGACGGACGGTGAGGCCACGCTGTTCGAGCTTGGCGGCGAGGGTGGCGGGAAGGCTGGTGTTGTCGTCGGTGAGCCAGACGAGCGAGCCGGGCGCGAGCGTGAGGAGCGGACGGGTGTCAGCGGCCGGGAAGGGCGTGGGGCGGAGGATCTGGCGGGAGAGTGAGGGCGTGGCCTCGACTTCCGGAACAGGCGGAGGCACCGGCAGCGAAACCGCCGCAACGGGAATGGCTGCCGCTACTGAGCTACTCGCGCAGAGAAAATCCACCACTTCACTGAGAGTGCGAAACGAGCCGAGGTGCTCGGGCTTGATTTCAGGTGCGCCGGGGAGTTGGGTGCGCAGCGCGGCCATGATTTCCACGCGCTTGATGGAGTCCACGCCGAGGTCGGAGTCCAGGCCCATGTCGAGATTGAGCATCTCGACGGGGTAGCCGGTCTTCTCGGAGACGACGGCGAGCAGGGCGCGGGCGGCGGAGGCAGAGTCTACTGCAGCAGGAGCGCCGGTCTCCGATCCGGCAATTTGGGCGGCAGCAGGTTCACGCCGGGTCGGAGACCGGCGCTCCGAGGAGGCAGTCAGGAACTCGACGACTTGGCGGAGGGTCTGGAGGGAGCCGAGGTGCTCGGGTTTGATCTCGGGCGCGCTCGGGAGCTGGGTGCGCAGGGCGGCCATGATCTCGACGCGCTTGATGGAGTCCACGCCGAGGTCGGAGTCCAAGCCCATGTCGAGGTTGAGCATCTCGACGGGGTAGCCGGTTTTTTCGGAGACGACGGCGAGGAGGGCGCGGGAGGCGGTGGCGAAGTCAACTGCGGAAGTGGAGGGGAGGGAAGGCTTCGCGGGCGAGACGCCCGGGGAGGCAGGCTGGAAGCCTGCCCCACTATTGGCGGTCAGGAACTCGACGACTTGGCGGAGCGTCTGGAGCGAGCCGAGGTGTTCGGGTTTGATCTCGGGCGCGCTCGGGAGCTGGGTGCGGAGCGCAGCCATGATCTCGACGCGCTTGATGGAGTCCACGCCGAGGTCGGAGTCCAGGCCCATGTCGAGGTTGAGCATCTCGACGGGGTAGCCGGTCTTTTCGGAGACGACGGCCAGGAGGGCGTGGGCGGCAGCGGTGGAGTCCACTGCGGCAGGAGCGGGACCAGAAGGCTTCGCGGGCGAGACGCCCGGGGAGGCAACCGAGACGGCTGCCCCACTATCGGAGGTCAGGAATTCAACGACTTGCTGGAGCGTCTGGAGCGAGCCGAGGTGTTCTGGCTTTACCTCGGGCGCGTCGGGCAGGCGGCTGCGCAGGGCCGCCATGATCTCAACCCGCTTGATCGAATCAATGCCGAGGTCGCTGTCGAGGCCCATGTCCAGCGTGAGCATCTCGGCGGGATAGCCGGTCTTCTCGGAGACGACGGAGAGGACGGCGGCGGAGACTGCGTTGTTGGGCTGAGGGACGGCTATGGACTTCGCGGCTTTTGCCCCCTCACCCCGGACCTCTCCCCCGGTGGGGACGAGGGAGGAGGAAGCCGCGGGCTTCGTTGCTGCCGGGGCTGAAACTGGTTGCACCCGTGGCGCAGGTGGCGCGTTGCGGATGTGAGAGACGTGTTGTGAGGCAACGGGAAGCGGGGTTCCACCGACAATGGACCGCCGTTGATTGAGCAACGACTCAATGGTGCGGCGGGCGGCTTCCTGGCCGGCGAGGAACTGCTGGTGGAGCTGGGCGGTTTGTTCCTGAAGCTGTTGCAACGCCAGCATGCCTTGCTGGGCCACTTGGAGTGCTGTCGCGAGTTCTGGGGTGAAGCTCGCTGGGCTCGCCTTGCCCGGCTCGGAACGGGGCTCGATGGAGTCACGCCCTAGCGGGCTTGGTGCTGGCGACGGTGTGTTACCGGCACGGGGGGAGCTGGGCTGGGCTGATTTCACGGGAGGACGGGGCGCGGAGCGCGAGGTGCGGACGTTGGCACCCGAGACGGGGACGGTGAACGCGGGCTTCGCGTTCGTGGCGATTTGGGGCAAGGGAATTTCCCAGCGCGTCAAGTCCACGGTGTGGCCCAAGGCGGCGAGGCGGCAGAGGGTGGCGGCGAGGTCGAGCGTGCCGTTACGTGAGCCGCGCGAGGCGTCCAGGGCGATGGTCTCCACTTCGCGGCCGGGCAGAATCGCCTGGACGAGGTCGCTCAAGACGCGACCGGGGCCCACTTCGAGGAAGGTGGTGACGCCGTCCGCGTGCATGGCCTCGATCTCGGCGGTGAAGTTGACCGGACTGACGATCTGGCGGGCGAGGAGGTCGCGGGACTGCGACGCATCGGAGGGATAGGGCGTATGCGTCGTGTTGGAGTAAACGGGGACATTCGCGGTCGAGAAGGGCACTTCAGCAAGTGCGGCGGCGAAAGGCTCGCGCGCATCCGCGACCAGCGGGCTGTGGAACGCGGCGGAGACTTGCAGCACGCGGCTGCGGATGGAACGGCGGTTCAACTCCGCTGCGGCCTGCTCGATGTCCTCGCGTGGTCCAGCGAGCACGAACTGGCCGGGTGAGTTGCGGTTCGCGATGACGAGCTTCGCGCCGGTCGTGGCGAGCACTTCGTTGACGGTCGCTTCGGGCGCGATGACCGCGAGCATGCCGCCCCGGTCAGGTGCTCCGGCCTTGCTGGCCATGAGCTGGCCACGGACGTTGCTGAGCTTGTGGAGTGCGCCGCTGTCCAGGCGACCGGCAGCATGGAGGGCAGGCAATTCACCGTAGCTATGACCGGCGGTGGCTGCGGGCGTGACGCCGAAGTGACGGATCACGCCGAGCGCGCCAAGGCTCACGGCACCCAGTGCGGGCTGGGCGAGTTCGGTGGCTTTCAGAGCGGATTCCTGCGCGCGACGCGTCTCGTCGTTGAACGCGGGGTGGGGGAAGATGAAGTCGCTGAGGCGCTGGGTGGCTGCGGCATTCTCCTGCGCGAACGTGGCATCGGCCTCGGTAAGCGCGGCAAGCATCTCCGGGAACTGGCACGCAAGGTCGCGGAGCATGCCGGGGTATTGCGAACCCTGGCCGGGGAAGAGGGCGGCGAGCTTGCCCCGGGCGGGACCGGAGCCAAAGGCAGTGCCGTTGGGGAGGGTCCAACTAGTTTTGGCTGGGTCTTTGTCGAGGGTGGAAAGGGCGGCGTCCCGGAGAGTAGCGAGGGGGAAGGCGTTGGTGGCCGTTGCCCCCTCACCCCGGCCCTCTCCCCCGGTGGGGGCGAGGGAGGAAGAGGCGGCGGGTTTGGTTGAGGTCTCCTGCGCAAGCGGCATCAGCAGCCGCAACTTGGCTTCGCGGCGGAAGGCCTGGCGGGATGCGTGGGCGCGGCGGCGCACTTCGGCCCACGGAAGTTCCGCAGGCAGGGCGGCCACTTGTGCGCGTAGGTCCGCATGGGAGTCGGCGCAGAGGGCGAGGATTTCTACATCTCCGTTCCAGTCCACCGCCTGGCGGGTGGCGCCGTGCTCTTCGAGCACGATGTGGAAGTTCGTGCCGCCGAAGCCAAACGCACTGACACCGGCGCGGCGGGCATGGCTCGGCTGAGGGAGCCAAGGGCGCTTGGTGGTGTTGACGTAGAAGGGCGACTTGCCCGGTGCGGCGTCGTCCAGCGGTTGGCCGACCTTGATGGTGGGCGGGAGGACTTTGTGTTCGAGCGCGAGCGCGGCCTTGATGAGGCCCGCGATGCCGGCGGCGGCCTTGGTGTGGCCAATCTGCGACTTCACGGAGCCGAGCGCGGCCCAAGTGCCCTCAGGCTTTGCACCCCGGAAGACCTTGGTGAGCGAGCGGAGTTCGGTGGCATCGCCGACCTTCGTGCCGGTGCCGTGGGCTTCGATCAAGTCCACCGAGTCCGCAGTGATGCCGGCCTGCGTGTAAGCGCGCTCGATGGCCTGGATCTGGCCCTCAGAGCGTGGCTCGTAAATCGCACCGCCGCGGCCATCGCTGGACGAACCGATGCCCTTGATGACGCAGTAAATCTTGTCCCCATCCCGCTCGGCATCGGAGAGGCGTTTGAGCACGACCATGCCCAGGCCTTCGCCTAGGATGGTGCCGTCGCAGTTCTTGTCGAAGGGCTTCGAATCCCCCGTGGGCGAGAGCGCCGGGGTCTTGCTGAAGCACATGAACATGAAGATGTCGTTGAACGTGTCCACGCCACCGGTGATGACCATGTCCGAACGACCGGACTCCAGTTCCAGCGCGGCGAGGTGCAACGCCGCAAAGCTGCTGGCGCACGCGGCATCCACCACGCAGTTCGTCCCGCCGAGGTCGAGGCGGCTGGCAATGCGGCCGGCGGCCACGTTACCGAGCAGGCCGGGGAAGGAATTCTCCTGCCACGGCACGTAGCCGTCCGCGATGCGTTGCACCACGTCTTCCGCCAGATCGCTGGCCACGCCGGCTTCCTTGAGCGCGCGCCGCCAGATGGGGTGGCCGAGCCGGGCACCGAGCGGGATGACCAGTTCCAGCGCCCCGGTCACGCCAAGCAGCACGCTGGTGCGCTGGCGGTTGAAGGGCTTTTGGTCGTAGCCGGCGTCCACCAGGGCCTGCTTCGCGGCGACCATGCCGAGCAACTGCGTCGTGTCCGTGGCCTCGATGTCCTTGGGCGCGATACCGAACTCCATCGGGTTGAAGTCCACCGGGGAGATGAAGCCGCCGCGCCGGGCGTAAGTCATGTCCGGCGACTTCGGGTCGGGGTTGTAAAAGTCATCGCCGCGCCAGTGTGTGGCGGGGATGGGCGTGATGGCGTCTACGCCCTGCTTGATGTTGGCCCAATACGCGCGGAGATCGTCCGCCTTCGGGAAGATGCAGCTGATGCCAACAAGGGCGAGGGGCGCGGACTGGCTCATCACAGGGCGGGGGGAGACCACGAATGGACACGAACGGACACGAATGAGGAAGCTGGCGAAGGCGTGTCGCGAAAGGCAACTGCACGTTTACCGGAGGACGTCGAAAGGGCACCGCAGGGGAAAACCCTGGGCCGCGTCAATTCGTGTCTATGCGTGTTCATTCGTGGTTTCAAACCGGCTTCGCGTTCAACAGTTCGCGCAAGCGTTCGGGCTCGATGGGAGCACAAACTGTCTCTTCCGGCAGCAGGGGAATTCCTTGCACCCGCAACGCGACGCCGCGCAGGTGAGCCGCGGCTCCGTAAAGCAAACTCAACCCCACCACTTCAGCGCGCCGGTTCTCCGGCTTTTCGAGGAAAGTGCTGCGCGTCCACTCGTTGAAGGCACCCATCGCGGGGCCGCACCAGACCTGATAGTCGAGCACGCGGGACGGGTCGCCCGCGTTGGCCCAGCGCGAGCTGAGTCCAAGGTAGCTGCGGAAGACGAGGGCCATCTTGTGCTTTGCATCGCGCTCGGCGCGCTCGACCTGTTTGGGGTCACGCTTCATCCAGAATTCGCGGGTGCTGCGCCAGGCCTCGTCGAGGGTGGCGCGGAAGAACTGCTTCTCGAGTTGGGTGCGGTCGGCTTCGGGAATCGCATCGAGGCCAGGGTGCGCGCGATAAAGCTCCCAGAGCTTGGCGGCGCGCATGGGGAACATCGTGCCGCGCTTGAGCACCTGGAGCTTCACGCCCATCTCGAACATGTCGGCGGCGGGAGCCATCGCGGTGTCCGCCTGCTCGGCTTGGGCGAGCATCTTGCGCACGACCTCACTTGAGCCGGACTCGACGCACGCCTGATTCACCGAGCCAGTGACGACATAAGCCGCGCCCATCGCAAATGCTGCAGCAAGCCCAGATGGGGTGGAGAGTCCACCGGCCGCGCCGACACGCAAGGGCTGGGCATAGGCGAACTTGGCCTGCAAGCGGTCGCGCAAGGCCAGCAGCGTGGGCAGCAGCGTGACCAGCGGACGGTTGTCCGTGTGGCCGGCCGAGTCGGCCTCGGCGGTCACGTCCTGGGCCATGGGAATCTGCGCGGCGAGCAGGGCCTGCTCGGCGGTCAGTTCGCCAGTGCGCACCAGCTCGTTCAGAAACTCAGCGGGAGGCGGGGAGAAGAACTGCGTGGCGACCTCGACGCGCGAGACCTTCGCTACGATGCGGTTGGGCGCGACGATGTGCCCGGCGGTATCCCGATGGATGCCAGCCACGCGGAAGCGCACGACGGGCAGGGTGAGGCGCAGATAGGCTGACGCTTCGATGAGCCGCAGGCCGCGTTGGAGGAACAGGCTGGTGACCGCTGCCTCATGGTCTGGCTCGCCCGGGCTGTGGATGAGATTGACGCCGAAGGGCAGGCCAGGGATTTCGGACTGGAGGCGTCGGAGCGACAACTCGACGCGTTCCAGCGACAGACCGGCCGCTCCGAAAAAGCCGAGCATCCCGCCGCGCGCCATGGCCTCGACCAGTTCCACCGAGGCGATGCCGTTCGCCATGGCCCCGGCCACGTAAGCGTAGCGCAGGCCGTGATCACGCCGGAACGACGCGTCCCCGAGGGCATTCAGCACCTGCGCTACCGAGGGAACGCGGTCGCGTCCACGGTCATCCGGGGACGCGCTGGCACGGCCGCGGAGCGTTGCTGCGCCAGTGGCCGTTGTCGTTTCAGTTTCTAACTCAATCATCGCCAAAGCCCAGTTGTGGACGGCCCAAGCGGCACAGTCTTCAGGGAAACGCCGGACCGACGGGCGATTCGCGAACGAGGCGGCGGGGATTTGAACAGCAAACGAGGCCAATAAACCATCAAAATGTTCCGGCCACTGGACGGCGAGGGATCACTCGGAGACGCCGGCGAAAAGCGGTGCGGGTTGGGCAGGGGGTGCTGCCGGACCAGGCCGGGGCTACGGCTTGGCTGCTGGCTGAACCCCGAGCGTCCGTAGCTGCTTGGTTGCCGCCTGTTGCGCCTCGGCGTCGTCCTTGTCGGTCGGGGCCAGCGCGAGACACTCCTGAAGCAGGAGGACCGCCTCTGGTTGCTGGCGCAAAGCGAGCAGCGTCTGGGCGAGCTGATGCCGGTGAATAATGCGTTTGGGAGCCAGGGCGATGGCCCGCTCGAACTGCGTCCGCGCCTCCTCCAGAGTGCCTTTCGGGAGCCCGCCATAGACCAGCTTGGCGATGCCGCGCAGGATGAAGTTCATCTCCGCCACCTCGTAGTGCCAGCGCGCCAGCATGTGGTAGGCGAGGTCCAGCTTGGGATCGAGGGTGATGGCGCGCTCAGTCTCCTCCTTCAGCCGGCGCGAGTAGTTCACCTTCGTCTGGTTGTCCACATAGGGAAAATTCTTAGCCAGGCAGATGCCGACGGACAGGCGGGCGCGGGCACTGTTGGTGTCGGCGGCCACGGCGCGTTCGGCCGTCGCGAGGCAGAGGGCGGCCAGACGTTTCTTCTCGGCCTCCGCCTTGGTCTCAAAGATCAGATTGGACTGCTGCTTGGCGAGGCGGATGAGGATTTCCGCTTGATCAGGGAACTTCGCGTTTGCCGCTTCGAGCACTTTCAGCGCGGCCGCCACGTTCTGGCTCGCGTCCAGTTTATCCACCTCAATGAGCACTTCCCCGACAGTGCGCTCCCGGAGTTCCGCCGCCGTGCTGGTGAGCGAAAACACTGCGAGCAGAACCCATGCGACGCGAGCTGTCCGGCTGAATATCACAGGGTGAAGATGCGATTCAGGGTCTCCGTTGCGCAAGCCAGGATTCACGGTATCTGGGCTTGCATGTCGGAGGTGGATTTTTAACATCCGCCCCCCGCGTTTGGACCGGATGCGCTGTGCCAGTGGCATGGTGGCTGCCCTCAAGGCAGTGGTAATTGGACCCATTCAGCAGCGCGTTCTCAACACAGCCTGATTAATGAAACAGCAATTCTGGATCGCAATGGCCGCCGGCATCGTCACCGTTTTTCAAGCCGCCGCCCAGAACCCAGCGGCTCCGCTCACGCCTCCGCCTCTGCAGGCCAAATGGGAAACCGTTGCATCCGCAGGCCTGACTCTGACGAAGGGCAACAGCGATACCCTGCTCGCCAACATCGGGATCAACTCCACCCGGAAGTGGGTGCAGAACGAACTGATCCTGGGTGCCGGCCTGTCCTATGGCGAGAACGCCGGCCGCAAGAACGTGGACAATGTCAACGGGGCCGCCCAGTTTAACATGCTCTTCTCGGAGAGGTTCTACGCTGGTTTCAAGCTGACCGCCGTGAAGGATGAGATTGCCGATCTCGACTACCGCGTGACCCTCAGCCCGCTGGCCGGCTACTATCTGATCAAGGAGGCCAAGACCAAACTGAGCGTGGAAGCGGGTCCGTCCTACGTCATCGAGCAACTCGGCGGCGTCAGCAAGAGCTACGCGGGTTTGCGCATCGGTGAGCGGTTCGAGCAGAAGTTCAATGACCGGGCGAAGATGTGGCAGTCGGCGGATTTCACTCCGCAGGTGGACCGGTTCAGCCGCTATTTGATCAACTTTGAACTGGGCGTTGATTCCTCCATCACGGAGGCGCTCAGCCTGCGGGCGGTTTTGCAGGACAATTACAACAGCATTCCCGCCCCCGGTCGCAAGGCCAACGACGCCCGCCTCGTCACGGGCATCGCCTACAAGTTCTGACACAAATCCCAGTGACGATTGGCCGAATCGTCGAGGGACGGCGACGCTCGTCGGCTCCCTCTCCCTTCCTCGGGTGAGGGGAGCGGGTTGGGGTGAGGGGTGACGTCCGGCGGCGTTGCATGCCACTTTCATCAAGCCAACCGGCATCGTCGGCTAAAGCTTCAGCACCCGGCGCAGGTGGGGCGCGAGCCCTTGGGCGTTGAACCAGAACCCGATTGAGTTCGGATGCACCCCGTCCACCAGGCCGATGGCCTGGTCCCGGTTGAGCATCTCCAGCCCGTTCACGAAGTGGATGTTCTGGTCGCCGGCTTTCTCGCGCGCCGCAACGAAGTCTTTCGTCGTCTGGCGTTTCTCGTCCTGCGTTGCGGCGAGGCTGGGCGAAACCGTCTCGCCGGAAAAATAGAACGGGCTGATGACCACGATGGGGATGGTGGGGAATTTCGCGCGCAGGATGGCTGTGAAGACCGGCAGACGTTCGCGGTAAAGGGCAGGGGCGGGGTTGCCCCAGAAATCCAGCACGATGCAGGACGGGTCCAGTTCGCACATGGCCTTGGCGACATCAGGGTCGCCGAGGCCGTTGCCGCTGAAGCCGAGGTTGAAGAACTCCGCGTCCAGCATCCGGCCTACGATGGCCTGGGCGCTCAGGCCCGCGTTGGCCGCGCAGCCGCCCTGGGTGATGCTGGAGCCGTAATATACGATGGGCTTGGTCAGTCGGTAAGGCGTGGCGGCTTCCACCTTGGCGTCGGCATCGAGGGTGACCGCTTCGAGGCTCACGCCCTTGTAGAGCGGCAAATAGATGGTGATGTCGCGCATGGCCTTCGTTGGTCCAGCGGTCCAGGTCTTCTCGATCTTGCCGTCCTTGTCCGGCCACGCGCTGTTCACAAAGTCCTTCCCCACGTAGAGGTCGAGGCCGCTCTCGCCCACCGTGGTCATGTGGTGCATGTGGTTCGTGCTCGGGTTCTTCGCGGTGATGCCGATGCGGAGCGAGTCCGTGCGGAAGCGGATGCGGCCGCCGGAGGGCGATTGTGCAAGGCCCCAGACTGCGGGGCGGAACGTGTCTTTCAGCCGCCCCGGCAGACGGCGGAGCACCGGCTTGTCCTCCTCGAACCACGGCAGCCCATGCACCGCCAGCCGTGCGTCCGGGAAGGCGATGCGCTGGACGGCCTCAGGAGCTTTGTCAGCGGCGGGCAGGGCAGGGGTGATGAGAGTCAGGAACGCGGCAAAGCAGGCAAGGCGGGCGAGGCGGAAGAGATTCATGGTAGTCAACGCCGGACGCGACGGCAGGGAGACGAATTCAGGGACGGCACGGAGGGACGCATCTCAACACTGCCCTGGAGCGCCGGTCCCGACCTGGCGTGGTCATGCGCTGGTCAGCACGCCGGGTCGGAGACCGGCACTCCGGGGCTTGGGCGGGAGTCATTGTGCTGGCCAGGCCGTCGCCGGGGTTTGAAACTCGGCGGGTGGTTCATTTGTTCGACATCTTGCACGAGGACGCGGATTTGCTGGCGATCAACAAGCCGGCGGGCCTCGTGTGTCACCCGACGAAAGGGGACGTTTACTCCAGCCTCATCAGCCGCGTGCGGCTGCATCTGGGCGAGGGCACGACGACGGCCCATCTGGTGAACCGCCTGGACCGCGAGACCAGCGGCGTGATCTTGATTGCCAAAGGGCCGGAGGCGGACGCGGCGCTCAAGAAGCTCTTCGCGCAGCGAAAGGTGCAAAAGGAGTATCTGGCCGTTGCGCATGGGCATTTTGCGGAGGACGCGGTGGCGTGCGAAGCGGCGCTCGGGAAGGACGAGCAGGCGATCATCTCGATCAAGGATTGCGTGCGGGCGGATGGCTCCGTGGCGAAGACGGAGTTCGCGGTGGAGCGGCGCTTCGAGCGGGCGGAGGGGAAGTTCACGTTGCTGCGCGTGCGGCCGCACAGCGGGCGGAAACACCAGATCCGCATCCACCTGCAGCACCTCGGGCACCCGCTCGTGGGCGACAAGCTTTACGGCGGGGACGAGCGGCTGTATCTGGATTTCGTGCTGCGGCAGCTCACGGTGGAACAGCGCGCGCGGCTGATCCTGCCCTGCCAGGCGCTCCACGCGGCGCGGCTGGGCTTCCAGTGGCGCGGGCAGGACTGGGAGTTCCGCGCGGAGCCGGAGGCGTGGTTTACCGATTTTGTGGCGGGGAAGCCGTGCACGCCGGACTGGGCGGAGAAGTATTTGTGAAGGGGTGAGATTTGACGCAAAGGCGCGAAGGCGCAAAGGAGGGATTGCCCCTTGGTTCACCGATTGGCGGCCGCCGCTTCCTGCCCCTGACATCAAAGTGAGCGGCCGATCTCGACTGCACATTTTTGGCTTTGCGTCTTTGCGTCGAAAGGCCCTTCTCCGCTACAACCTCACCGTGCTGACGATTCCGAAAGAGATGCAGGCCGTGGTGTATCGCGGCGTGAATGATTTGCGCGTCGAGACCGTGCCGGTGCCGCGCATTGGTGCGAACGAGTTGCTCGTGCGTGTGGCGGTGTGCGGCGTGTGCCCGACGGACATCAAGAAAATCCACCATGGCACGGTCGCGCCGCCGCGCATCTTCGGACACGAGACGGCGGGAACCATCGTGAAAGCGGGCGCACGGGTGCGCGGTTTTCGCGTCGGGGATCGCGTGGCACTCCACCACCATGTGCCGTGCATGGACTGCCACGCGTGCCGGCATCGCGCCTTCGCGCAGTGTCCGCAATACAAGCGCACGGGCATCACGGCGGGCTTCGAGCCGGCGGGCGGTGGTTACGCGGAGTATGTGCGTGTGATGAAGTTTTGCCTGCCTGGAGTGGTGAAAATCCCGGCGAAGAATAGTTTCTTGGAGGGTGCGTTGCTCGAGCCGGTGAACACGGTGCTCAAGGGTGTCAACCGGCTGGCGGTGCTGCCGGGAGATTTTGTGATGGTGGCGGGGCAGGGGCCGATTGGCCTGATGTTCACGAAGCTGGTGGCACTGCGCGGCTTGAAGGTGATCGCCACGGATTTGCTGGAAACTAGGCTCAAACTGGCGCGGCGCTTCGGAGCGGTGGCGGCTCTGCGGGCGGATGCGCCGGATCTGGCGGCCCAGGTGCAAGGGCTGACACACGGACGCGGGCTGGATGCTGCGGTGATCGCAGTGCCCGTGGATGCGGCAGTGCAGCAGGCTTTGACGATGGTGCGCGGGGCGGGGCAGGTCTTGCTGTTCGCCCATACCAAGCGTGGGGGTGCCGCGCCCCTAGACTACTCCAGCGTGTGTGTGGACGAGAAGGATCTGCTGGGGAGCTACTCCTCCGATGTGACACTGCAAAAAAGCGTGGCCAAGCTCGTGTTTTCGCGGCAATTCGATGTGCGGAAGCTGGTTACGCACACATTTCCGCTGGGGGAGACGGCGGCGGCGGTGGCACTGGCGGCGCATCCGCAACCGGATTCACTAAAGATCGTGGTGGCGCAGACATGACCTGCGGCCGGGCGAAATTGAGGTGAACACCTGATTGTCAAAACCGGCCAGACAGGTCAAATTGACTCCGTAAATGAAGAACCGAACAAATCACGTCAAACGCCTGCTTTCCAGAGCGTTTGGGTGTTTTGCCGGAGTGCAGAATACGGCAAAGTCCTGAGAAAAAAACCGTTGACTGCTAGCCGACTTTCTGCGACAAACACATTGCACACGAAATAGAGAAAGAAACAAAGACATGAAAGCCAAAACACTTCTCACCGCTGGGCTGATGATGGCAGCCAGTGCGGTAGCCTCATTTGCCCAGACCGTATATTCGGTGAACGCGGTGGGGTTCGTGAATCTCAATTTTCCGCCAGGATTTACCCTTGCCGCCAATCCGCTGGAGGGTGCCACCAACACTGTTTCCGTGTTGTTCCCGGCCGTGCCCAACGGCACGTCGGTGTTCAAGTTCGACAGCACCAGTGGTTCCTATGTCGGGTCCACTTTCCTGTTTGGCAGCTGGAACAATCCGGGGATGACCTTGGTGCCTGGTGAGGGTTTTTTCTTCAAAAATCCAAGCGGCACGACGATCACGAATACCTTCGTTGGCAACGTCAAACAGGGCACGCTGACCACCCCGTTGTCCGCCGGGTTTACGCTGGTTGGCTCTCAGGTTCCTCAAAGTGGCTTGGTGGCCACGGATCTCGGATTGCCGATCGGAAATGCGGAATCAGTGTTCAAATTTGACACCACCTCCCAGGCCTACACGGGCGGCAGTTTCCTGTTCGGTTCGTGGAGCGGCGGCGGTGAACCCACCATCAGTGTTGGTGAGGGCTTCTTCGTCAAGAAGAACAGCAGTGCCAGTTGGACCCGCACATTCAGTGTCAATCAGTAATCTAAGATCAGATTTTTAACCAAACTCTATCCTACAATGAAAAAAATACTGCTAGCTGGTTTATTGATGGGGTCGCTTGTCTCCGCCGCCAAAGCTGACATCTCCGCAAACGCCCTGACGTTCAACAGCGGCAACGCGTCCTTAGGTGCCGTCTATTTCGACACCGTTGGCGGCACGCCGGCTGACAGCACGGTGAAAGTGGACTTTCTATTTGGGACTTCGGCGGGCAGCCTGACTTTGGCCAGTTCCGTCTTCACCATCCAAAACGGTTTCAGTGGCTTCCTCAATGCCGGAGTCATCAACATCACCACCGCTAGCTTGGGCGGCGGCAGTGCAGGCTTTTATCAGATGCGGGCGTGGACGGGAGGTGC
This sequence comes from uncultured Klebsiella sp., assembly GCA_964578245.1. GTDB lineage: Bacteria > Verrucomicrobiota > Verrucomicrobiia > Limisphaerales > SXTU01 > SXTU01. Next base: position 21,162 of record CAZOCL010000069.1, read on the forward strand.
CACTTTCGCAGACGGTGCGAACACCAAGGTGGGAACATCCGCCGTAACTGCCATCACTTTCGGTGGCACTCCACTGGCGGGCGGTGCCGCAATTCCTTCGCCTGACCTGAACCTCCATTCATCCTTCGCGATCACGACCGTTTCTGTTCCCGAGCCCACCACCATCGCCCTCGGCCTCTTCGGTGCTGCTGGCCTGCTCGCTCGTCGTCGCAAGTAATTGCTTCGTCGCCTAAACTCTCAAGCCGCCCGGAAACGGGCGGCTTTTTTGTTCTCTACGATTGACTTCATCGCACACCTGATTAGCATTACCCCCGTTCTGGTTGGCCTGTTCGTCTATCGGCTAGGACACGGCCCTCTCAAGGCTGAAAGATGGGTTCGATTCCCATACGGGCTACCA
>CAZOCL010000070.1:0-21516 GCA_964578245.1 uncultured Klebsiella sp.
TCGGCGAGCTGAACCAGATGCGCCTCGCGGAGACCGGCGACCCCGAGATCGCCACCCGCATCCGCCAATACGAGATGGCCTATCGCATGCAGAGCAGTGTGCCGGAACTCACCGACATGAGCGGCGAGACGGAGGCCACCTTCGAGCTTTACGGTCCGGACTCGCGTCGCCCCGGCAGCTACGCGGCGAACTGCATCCAGGCCCGGCGGCTGGTCGAGCGGGGGGTGCGCTTCATCCAGCTTTTCCACCCGGACTGGGACCACCACAGCCGGCTGCCAAGCTGGTGCGTCGCCCGCTGCCGTGATACCGACCAGCCCACCGCCGGTCTGATCCGCGACCTGAAACAGCGCGGGCTGCTCGATCAGACGCTCGTCATTTGGGGCGGCGAGTTCGGGCGAAGCCCCGTGGGCCAGGGCAAGTGGGACAGCATCGAGGCCGGTCGCGATCACCACCCGCGTTGCTTCACCATGTGGATGGCTGGTGGCGGCGTAAAGGCCGGGCTCACCTACGGCTCAACCGACGAATTCAGCTTCAGTGTGGCGGAGAACCCCGTCCATGTGCATGACCTGCATGCCACGGCGTTGCACCTGCTCGGCATGGATCACGAGCGGCTGACGTATCGGCACCAGGGGCTGGATTTCCGGCTTACGGGCGTGGAACCAGCGCGTGTGGTGAGGGAACTCCTGGCGTGAGGCGAAGCAGAAAGCGACGGCTATTTGCCGACCACGAATGGCGCGCGGCGTTCTTGCCGCAGAATGCTGCGGCTGGAAAAGGGCATTCGCAACATCCCTGACCTACTCACGTTTCTGCGGCCTGAAGGCCGCGCTCCTTCGCATCGGCATCCGTCCACTTCGGATCTAACACAGAGGCGTCGGCTGAGAGCCATCCCTCGGCGGAACTGGCACCAATCTCCCAAGGCAAGTCGGGAGGCTGCCGCCGGACGACACCCCTCACCCCCAACCCTCTCCCCTCCTCCGAGGAAGGGAGAGGGAGTCGAATCTTCGCCACGCCCCTCAACGGCTATTCCATCGGCCCTCGTTGCGAACGTGCATGACTTGCCAAAGCAGCGCAATCCGGTGCGATTCTGGTGATTAGCACGGCATGCTGGAACGTCGGTTCTTTCGCGCACAGACACCACTATTTGACTGCATTGGCGAACCAACTCCCGGCCTTGTTTCAACGCCAGATGGTGATGGTGATGGCAGGGTTGTGGCTGGCCACTTCGCTTCCGGCGGCGGACATGACTCCCGAGCGGCGGGCCTTCTTCGAGAGCAAGATCCGTCCCGTCCTCGTGAAGCAGTGCTACGAGTGCCACGCGGTCGGGGCGAAGAAGATCGGCGGCAAGCTGTTGCTGGACAGTCCCGGCGAACTTCTCGGCGGCGGCGAGTCCGGCCCGGCGATGCTCCCCGGCAAGCCCGACGAAAGCCTCATCATCCAGGCCCTGCGCTACGAAGGCCCCGAGATGCCGCCGAAGCATCGGCTGCCGGAGACGGTGATAGCTGACTTCGTGACCTGGGTGAAGATGGGCGCGCCCGACCCGCGGGAGAACCTGCCCAAGTCCGCCCGAAAGGAACCGGCCACCGACAAGGCCTCGCTCTGGTCCTTCCAGCCGGTCACGAATCCCAAGCCGCCGACCGTGCGCACAAAGGACTGGCAGCGTGATCCACTGGATGCGTTTGTTCTGGCAAGGATCGAGTCGGCCGGACTTGCTCCAGCGAAGGACGCGGCCCAGGCGACTTTGATCCGCCGATTGCATTTCGACCTCATTGGTTTGCCGCCCACCGCGGAGGAAGTGCAAGCCTTTGTGCGTGCGTGTTCCACCGGCAACCGCGAGTCGGCTATCGCCACCCTGGTGAACCGGCTGCTCGCCTCGCCCCACTTTGGTGAGCGCTGGGGGCGGCACTGGCTGGATGTGGCGCGCTATGGCGAGTCCAACGGCAACGACGGGCTCAGCCGCAACGCCAGCTTTCCGCACGCATGGCGCTTCCGGGACTACGTGATCCAGTCCTTCAATGACGACGTGCCTTACGACCGTTTTGTCACCGAGCAGATCGCCGGGGATTTGCTGCCTGCTGAGACGCCTGCGCAACGGGACCGGCTGCTGATCGCCACTGGCTTTCTTGCGCTGGGTTGCAAGCCCGCGAAGGCCATGAACGACAATTTCGACATGGACGTGGTGGCTGATCAGATCGCGGTGGTGGGCAGCGGAATCATGGGCCTGAGCGTCGGCTGCGCCCGTTGCCACGACCACAAGCACGACCCCATCCCGGCCCGCGACTATTACGCCTTGGCTGGCATCTTTAAGAGCACTGAAACGCTCTGGGGGGCGGGCGCGTATGAGAAGCTTACCGCGCCCGAGACGCCGCTGCACGAACTGAAGGCCGCCCCGAAGGTCGAGCCGCGCAACGAAAAGCTGACGCCGGTCCGAGCGAGCAAGAAGGCCCCGGCCAAGCCCGCCTTCCCCTACCCTCCCGGCGCACCGCTCGCCATGGGGGTGCGCGAAGCGAAGGCCGTCGCCGATTGCAAACTCAACATTGAGGGCGAGTCGAAGAAACTCGGGCCCAGCATCCCGCGCGGGTTCCTCAGCGCGTGCGTGACCGCCGGGGAGCCGATCGCCGTGGACGCGCAGCAGAGCGGCCGGCTTCAGCTCGCCCAGTGGCTGGTCCGGGGGGACCATCCGCAGACCGCCCGGGTGATGGCGAACCGGGTCTGGCAGCATCTCCTCGGCCACGGGCTGGTGCGGACCCCGGATGACTTCGGTGTCTATGGCGACCGGCCCTCGCACCCCGAATTGCTCGACCACCTCGCGACGCGGCTGGTGACCGATGGCTGGTCCCTCAAGCGGTTCATTCGCGCCATCGTCCTGAGCCGCACCTACCAGCTCGACAGCGAGTGCGATCCGCGCCTGCGGGCCGCCGATCCGGACAACACGCTGCTCGCCCGCCACACGCGTCGCCGTCTCGATGCTGAAGCACTGCGCGACGCGATGCTCTTTGCCAGCGGCGAACTGGATACACGCCCCGGGCAAGGCTCGCTGATCCAGCACGACGATGTGCTCATCAACCTGATGGGCAATCTCCATCAGCCGAGCAACCATCGCAGTGTTTACCTGCTGCACCTGCGCAACTCGATGCCCGCCGAACTGACTGCGTTCAACCTGCCGGATGGCATCACGGTCACCGGAAAGCGGGACGAGACCACCTTGCCGACACAGGCGTTGTATCTCCTGAACAGTCCCTTCCTCGTCAACCAGTCGAAGCGACTCGCCGCGACTTTGCTAAAATCTCCCGAAACCGAGCCGGCCCGTGTCCGCACTGCGTTCCTGCGCACCTTCGCGCGTGAACCGAGCAAGACGGAGGCCCAGCAGGCCATCGCTTTCCTCCGGCGTGCCGAGTCTGGCCTGATGCAAACCCAGCCGGACAGCGAAGCGCGCCAGCACACGGTCTGGGCGGCCTTCTGCCAGGCCTTGTTCGCGAGTAACGAGCTGCGTTACCTCGATTAATCCTCCCCGCATGAACACCTCCACCCTCTCCCGGCGTGATCTGCTTCGCCTGACCTCGTGCGGCTTCGGCTATCTGGCCATGGCCGGCCTCGCTGGTGCTGCGGGACCAGACCTGACGCCGCGTCCGCCCAAGCTCGTTGGCCGGGCCAAGCGGGTCATCTTCCTCTGCATGAGCGGTGGTCCGGCACAGCTCGACACCTTTGAATACAAGCCGCAGGTCGGGAGCAAGCCGCATCCCGGGTCGGTCACGGAGTTCAAGCAGCGCGGCCAGAGCGGCGCGTGGGTTTCCGAGCTGATGCCGCACACGGCCCGGCACGCGGACAAACTCTGCGTGCTCAATGCGATGTATGCGGACACGGGAAATCACGCGCAGTCCTTCCTCCAGCTTCACACTGGCGACCGTTTGCGCCCCTGCCCCAGTCTCGGGTCCTGGGTCACCTACGGCCTGGGGTCGGAGAACAGCAACCTGCCGGGTTTCATCAGCCTGAACACGGCGAAGCCCTCGGTTTACGCGAGCGCCTGCCTGCCTCCCATCTTCGAGGGCACGCCCATCGGCACGAACGGCGAGGACATGACGAAGGCCACGATCAGCGACATTTCCAGCGAGCACCTGCCATCGGCGGTCAAGCGCCAGCAGCTTGATCTGATTCAGGCGATGAACCGCGAGCATCTGTCCCGGCGCGACGATCCCCGGCTCGAAGGCGTGATTCAGACCATGGAACTTGGTTTCCGCATGCAGTCCGCCGCGCCGGAACTGCTCGATCTGAGCAAGGAATCCAAGGCCACGCTGGAACGCTACTGCGTGGGCAAGAGCTACGATGTGGGCACCTGCAAGCCGTCCGACTTCGGTCGGCAATGCCTGCTCGCGCGCCGCTTCGCTGAGGCGGGCGTGCGGTTCATCGAGGTGAATCACGGGAGCTGGGACCAGCATACGGATCATCGGCGGGATCTTGCAGCGAACTGCCAGGCCACCGACGCGCCCGTTGCCGCGCTCCTTGATGATTTGAATCTGCGGGGCCTGCTGGATGACACTCTCGTCGTCTGGGGCGGCGAATTTGGTCGGCCCGGGCTCGTGCCGGGCGATGGCAAGGACCAGACCGGTCACAGCCACCGCGCTTTCACCTTCTGGCTGGCGGGCGGCGGCGTGAAGGCAGGCTACACGCATGGCAAGACCAACGACACCGGGGCCGAATGTGTGGCGGGCAAGGTTCATTTCCGCGACCTCCATGCCACCATCCTACATCTGTTGGGACTGGATCACGAACGCCTGGCGTTCACGCAGGGTGGCCGCAGCATCCGCCTGACCGGCGTGCAGGGCGGCAGCGTGGTGAAGGATATTCTCGCCTGAGGTTTCCCCTTCTCCGCTGCCTTCGGAAAGTGGAAGCTCAAGGCCAACGCCGTCCGGTCAGTGAAATGAATCCAGACCCTGAAGCGGGCGGCAACCGACGGCCCGGAGCGCGGCCTTCAGGCCGCAGAAACGTGGACAAGCCGATGGTCGTTCAAGCGTATTTTGGGTTTCGGGCTTTCTGCGGCGTGAACGCCGCGCTCCTCGTGTTGCTGGTGATGCCCCTTCCGGCTTCGGCGGCCTCGACGGACCTCGCCCGGCTCGCGGACAAGCGCGATCATTGGGCCTTCAAGCCGCTGACAACCCCGAGCGTGCCCAGCCCCAAGGAAAAGACCTGGCCGCGCGGGTCCATTGACCGCTTCGTGCTGGCGAAGCTGGAGCTAGCGGGGCTCCAGCATTCGGCCGAGGCTGACCGTGTCGCCTGGCTGCGTCGGGTGTCCTTTGATCTCACCGGTCTGCCGCCTTCGCCGGAACAAGTGGCCGCTTTCACCAAGGACCAGCGCGACGATGCGTATGAACGGGTCGTGGACGAACTCCTCAAATCCCCGCGCTACGGCGAACGGTGGGCGCAGCACTGGCTGGACGTGGTGCGCTACGCGGACACGCACGGCTTCGAGGTGAACACGGAGCGCCCCAACGCCTGGCCGTATCGCGACTATGTGATTCAGGCGTTCAACGACGGCACACCGTATGACCGCTTCATCCGCGAGCAGATCGTCGGCGACGCCTTGGGCAAGGATGCGGCCACGGGCTTTCTGGTCACAGCGTCCGTGCTGCTGCCGGGCCAGATCGGCAAGGATGCACCGTCCATCCGGCTCGCGCGGCAGGACGCACTGGATGAAATCGTCGTCAATCTGGGGCAAACCTTTCTCGGTTTGAGCGTGGGTTGCGCGCGCTGTCACGACCACAAGTTTGATCCCATCTCGCAGCGTGATTACTACGCCATGCAGGCCTTCGTCGCGGGGGTTGAGTATGAAGACCGCGAAGTGCGGACCCCGGAGGCGGAGGCACGCCGCAAGGAGGCTGCCCAACTCAAAACGCGGGTGGCGGAGATCGACCAGCAGCTCACGCGCTTCGTGCCGCTGGCGAACTCGGGTGCGGAGCGTCCGGCGGTGAATTCACGACAGAACACCGACCGGTTTACGCCGGTGAAGGCCCGCCGTGTGCGGTTCACCATCAAGGAGACGAACAACCTGGAGCCGTGCATTGACGAGTTGGAAGTTTTCGGCGGAAGCAGTGTGAACCTTGCGCTGGCGAGCGCTGGCACGAAGGTGACTTCGTCGGGCAACTCGGTGTCCCCGAACCGTCACGAACTGCGCTTCATCAACGATGGCAGCTACGGGAACTCGCGCAGTTGGATGTCCAGCGAGCATGGCAAGGGCTGGGTGGTGCTGGAGTTTGAAGCAGAACATCTGATTGATCGAGTGGTCTGGGGGCGTGACCGAGAGGGCAAGTTCGCCGACCGCCTGGCGACGAACTACGTCATCGAAGTTTCGCGTGATGACGGTTCGTGGCACACGGTCGCGGACTCCTCAGACCGTCAGAAGTTCGATCCAGCCGCGAGACGCACCGTGGCGGTCTCGACCAAAGGGCTGAGTCCTGACGAGGCGGCGCAGGCAGCGGGACTGAATCAGGAGAAGACCCGGCTGGAAGCGAAAATCAAGGCGGTGGAAAACGAGCAGAAGGTTTTCGCGGGAACCTTCCGTGTGCCTGATGTCATCCACCTGCTTCACCGTGGCGATCCCGAGCAGCCCAAGGACGAAGTCGTGCCCGCCGTGCTTAGCTCATTGGCCAGGCTCGAATTACCGTCCAGCACGGCCGAGCAGTCGCGGCGCAAGGCACTCGCGGACTGGATTGCCAGTCCGGAAAATCCGCTCACCGCCCGCGTGATGGTGAACCGCATCTGGCAGGGGCATTTCGGCACCGGACTGGTCGAGACACCGAGCGACTTTGGCCGGACCGGCATGAAGCCATCGCATCCTGAGCTGCTCGACTGGCTCGCGCAGGAGTTCATCCGGTCGGGCTGGTCGGTGAAGCAGTTGCACCGACTGGTGGTGCTGTCGGCGACGTATCGGCAGCGGAGTGATGGAGCGGTGGAGAGCTGGAGTGGTGGAAAGCCGTCTCAGCACTCCAGCACTCCAATACTCCAACACTCCAAAGCACAGTTGGAAGATGCCGACGTGCGCCTCCTGTGGCGCTTTCCCTCCCGCCGTCTGGAGTCCGAGGCCATCCGCGACACAATGCTTGCCGTCAGTGGGCAGTTGAACTTGCAGATGTATGGGCGGGGCTTCGATCTGTTCGACAAACGCGGCGGGTTGAGCGGGTTCAAACCGGTGGAATCCTTTGGCACCAATGGGCTGCGCCGCATGATCTACGCCCACAAGGTCCGGCGCGAACGCGAGACCGTTTTCGGAGCGTTCGACTGTCCCGATGCGGGTCAAAGCACCGCGCGCCGCCGCGAATCCACCACGCCCATCCAGGCGCTGAACCTCTTCAACAGCCGCTTCACGCTGGATCAAGCCGACGCCTTTGCCGCTCGCGTGAGGAAGGAAGTCGGCGAAGATTCTGCGAAGCAAATCCAGCGTGCGTATGAGATTGCGCTGGGACGACTACCCCTTACCAGCGAACTCCGGGAGGCAACACCAGTCGTCAGCACGCACGGTCTGCCGACACTCTGCCGTGTGCTGTTCAACTCCAACGAGTTTCTGTTTCTGCCATGAACTTGCGCGCCGAATTGCTCTCGCCCGCCGGTCGCCACCTGCTGGACCGCCGGAACTTCCTCGGCCACTCCGCCACGGCGCTGGGATCGATTGCGCTGACGAGCCTGCTGGGGCGTGAGGGGCTGCTCGCGGCCTCCGCGCAGGGACCACTCCTTGATCCGACCCATCCCTTCGCGCCGCGTCCGTCACACTTCCCAGCGAAGGCGAAGAACGTGGTGGTGATCTTCTGCGCGGGGGCGGTGAGCCAGTTGGAGACCTGGGATTACAAGCCAGAGCTGATCAAGCGGGATGGGAAGCCGCTGGAAGGCGGACCGGCAGTGACGTTTCAAGGGCCGGCGGGCAACCTCGCGAGGCCGCAATACGAGTTTCGACCGCGTGGCCAGACCGGCAAATGGGTGTCGGACATGATCCCGCATCTGGCCGGGCTGACCGACGAGATCGCGTTCGTCCATTCGCTGACGAGCAAGAGCAACACGCACGGTCCGGCGGAGAATTTTCTCTCCACCGGTTTCGTGCTCGATGGCTTTCCGAGTCTGGGCTCCTGGGTTACGTATGCACTGGGCAGCGAGAGCCAGAATCTGCCGGCGTATGTGGCCATTCCTGACCCACGCGGGGTGCCCCAGAATGGCTCGAACAACTGGGGGCCGGGCTTTCTGCCGGCCGCGTTTCAGGGAACCACGCTGAGTTCCAAGGAACCGGTGCGGCATCTCGTGGCCCCGGGCATTGCCAAGGAGGCTGACCAGGCGGCGCGATCGCTGTTGCAGGGGATGAATGCGCGGCACTTGGAGCAACATGCCGGGGATGGACGGCTGGCCGCGCGCATTGCGAGCTATGAGCTCGCTGCCCGCATGCAACTCAGCGTTCCCGAGATCAGCGATCTCAGCACGGAACCGGCGCATCTGGTGAAGCTCTACGGTGCCGACGACACTGCAAATCCCGACAAGGCGGCCTTCGCCCGCAATTGCATTCTCGCCCGGCGGTTGATCGAGAAGGGCGTCCGCTTCGTGCAGCTTTTCAACGGGGCGTATGCGAGTGCAGGCAAGCTGAACTGGGATGGCCACAGTGCGTTGAAAGAGCAGTATGATGTGCACGCCGCCATCCTCGACCAGCCTGCTGCCGCGCTCATCCGCGACCTGCGCCAGCGCGGGCTGCTGGAGGACACGCTGGTGGTCTGGTGCACGGAGTTTGGCAGAATGCCCTTCTTCCAGAAGGGCGCGCTCGGGCGCGACCACAATCCCGATGGCTTCACCTGCTGGCTCACTGGTGCCGGGGTGAAGCGCGGTGTCAGCCACGGCGAAGCAGACGAGCTCGGCCAGAAGGCGGTGAAGGACATTCACCCACTTTACGATTTTAACGCCACGATCCTGCACTTGCTAGGCCTGGACCACGAACGGCTGACCTTTGAACACAACGGTGTCCAGCGCCGCCTCACGAACGTGGAGGGGCAAGTAATCAAAGAACTGCTCGCCTGAACCGAAAGACGTTTTCGATATTATGAAAGCACTAATTTCCACCTTCCTCGTCGCCAGCCTGCCGTTCGTTTGTGCAGGCGCAGATCTGCTTGAAATTCCACTCTGGCCGCAAGGCATGCCCGAACCCGTGGTGCCTGCCGATCCGCCGGAGAAGACGGAGAAAGGGCCCGATGGAATCACTCGGCGGTCGAACGTCTCCCAGCCGCGCCTCTTCGTGCATGAGCCGCCGGCGGGAGTGACGCGCACCGGTGTGGGCGTCGTGGTCGTGCCAGGCGGGGGCTTCGGCCGGCTCGCCGACGAGCATGAAGGCTCAGACGCCGCGGTGTGGCTGGCCAAGCAGGGCATCGTCGCCTTCCAGCTCGCCTATCGCACGCCCACAACCAAACACGCCCAACCACATGCCGGTCCCACACAGGATACGCAACGCGCGGTCAGCGAAGTGCGACGGCGGGCGACGGAACTCAAGCTGGACCCGAAAAAGATCGGGGTGCTGGGTTTCTCCGCTGGCGGGCAGGTGTCACTTATTGCGGCTACGAATGAACGGCTGTTTCCAGGCGAGCCATCGGCCGCCTCGCACAAGCCTGACTTCCTGCTCGTCATCTACCCCTACAAGATTTACGACCCGGCGACCAAGGCCCTCCGGGCGGATATCCATCTGGATGCTGGACTGCCACCGACGTTCATCGCGCAAGCGGGGGACGATGGGGGTTCGCTCCCGCATGGCAGCACGCTCCTGTATCTCGATCTCATCACGCGCAAGACTCCAGCAGAGATCCACATCTACGAGAAAGGCGGCCATGGCTTCGGCATGCGTCCGCGACCTAATGCCACCGGTCCCACCGACTGGCCGCTCCGCGCCGCCGACTGGCTGCGGTTGCGCGGGCTGACGACGGCGCAGTGAGCAGCCACACTTGACTTGGAGTCAGCCTTAATCCCGAGCTCCGAAACAGAGAGCGCATGAAGCACGCCGATAGCGGGCGGAGCGGGGCGTTCACGCCGCGGAAAGCTCCGACTGGAACCGTGCACGCGAACCATTTATAGCCTGCCCACGTTTCTGTGATCGACCGCGCTCCTCGTCGTCGGTGTTCGCACGGTTCGAAATTTGAGTTTAACCCGGCTTCCACCGGCAACAGGGGCGGTGTCATCAACGACGGCGGGACTGGTAAGGCGGAGTTTCGATGGCGGATTTCTGCGAATCGAACCCAATGGCTGAATGTTTTTCTGGGAGTGAACTTTTTGCGGTTCCCGTCTGCTCAACTACCAGACTGGCTCCCGGCTCGAGGGGCTGCCAGCATGACTGTGGTGAGGGAACCGGATGATTCGCGGAGTGATTTGGAGCTGGTCGCCGCCGTCAATGGCGGGGACGCCGATGCCTTTGGCGCGCTCTATCAGCGGCATCGAGACTGGGTGGCGAATCTGGCGGTGCGCTTCACCGGTGACCATGCGCTGGCGCTGGATGTGGTGCAGGAGGCGTTTCTCTACTTCCTGAAGAAGTTCCCGGGGTTCACCCTGACCAGCCAGGTGCGGACGTTTCTCTACCCGGCGGTGCGCAATCTCGCGCTGGGTGCCCGGCAGCGGGCGGGGCGGCATCAGGCGGGGGAGGATGCGGAGGCACTGGCGAGCATCCCGTCGCCGGAGCCTCCAGTGGAGATGAACTCGGCACGGGACCAGCTTGTGGCGGTGCTGGCCAGCCTGCCGGAGGAGCAACGTGAGGTGCTGCTACTGCGGTTCGTGGACGGGCTGGCGCTGGCGGAGATCGCCGAGGCGCTGGAAATCCCGCTGGGGACGGTGAAGTCCCGGCTGCACAACTCACTGGCCAGCCTGCGGCGGGACCCGCGGACAAGGGAGTGGTTTCGGGAATGAACCTTTTGACTGGCTCACCTGCTTAACTGATGACTGACATGAACAGGCCCGAGCCAATTGACGACTTCGAGACGCTGCCGCCCCGACTGCGTGAGGCGTTTGGCGCGCTGCGCAAGGAGCAGGTGCTGGTGCCGGAACGGGTGGATGCGGCGGTGCGGGCGGCGGCGCGGGAGCACCTGGGGGCGCGGAAGGTGATCCGGTTTTCCTTCTGGCCGCTGGCGGCTGCTGCGGCGGTGACGGTGTCGTTCCTGGGGATTTGGTTGTCGTCTTCCCGGGTGGATGCGCGGGCGGACCTGAATCACGACGGGCGGGTGGACGTGCTGGATGCCTTTGCGCTGGCGCGGAAGCTGCAGAACGGAGAGCGGGGGGTGGAATTGGACGCGAATGGGGATGGGGTGGTGGACGAACGGGATGTGCAGGCGGTGGTGGCGCTGGCGGTGAAATTGGGAGGGCCGAGGCTATGAAGGGGTGTGCCATGAGGTTACGCCAGAACGGGGTGCAATCTGATACCGCCGGCCGACACCCCTCACCCCAACCTTCTCCCCTCCTCCGAGGAAGGGAGAGGGAGCCGAAGTGCGTCGCGGTCCGGCAGCTATTTCAGGGATCGACATTGGAGACTGATACAGCCGCTCCCTGGCCCTTGGGAGGCTCGGACGTTGCTGCGGGTCACAGACCCGCGCTCCGCCGAGGTTCGGGCTGCGGTATGGGTGTTAGGCTCCGTGCGTTGGTGCTGTTGTTCCTGATCTGCTTTGTGGCGGGGAGTGTGCTGGGGGCGGAGGAGTGGCAGGTGGCGAAGCTCGGGGGGACGCGGTTCATGGCGTTTGATGTGTTCGTGGATTCCGGGACGAATGCGCTGGCGGCGTGGCAGCTCGACTTTCGGGCCACCAAGGGGGACGTGAAGATTGTCGGGATTGAAGGCGGCGAGCATGGGGCGTTCAAGGAGCCGCCGCACTACGACCCCAAGGCCATGCAGCACGAGCGGGTGCGGCTCGCCGCCTTCAGCACTGCGGCGGATCTGCCACACGGCAAGACGCGCGTGGCCACGATCCATGTGCAGGTCACGGGCTCGACGGAACCACAATTCACCATCCGCGTCGAAGCGGCGGCGCAGGCCGATGGCGCGAAAATCACTCTCCAAGCACACGTTCAGGAAAGGCGAAAACCATGAAGCAACGGAAGCAGTCACCACGGTTCACCTTGGCGCAATACCTGGTCCTTGCCTCAGTCGTCGCCATCACCGGGTTTTTAGGTGGATGTGAGACCTCGTCGCCCAATGCCGAAGCCAACGCCGCTCGAAGGGCCGAGGCAAAAGCCAATGCCGCACTGCAGGCTGCAATGCGAGCGGAAGCGAAAGCCAAGGTGGAGGCGGAGGCGAAAGCCACGGCGGATGCTGCGTCGAGAATGTCAGCAGCGGAGGCAAAAAAGCCCGCTGCCCGCATTGGCCCGCGGCCAGGCACTCCCCATTTTCTTACTCCACTTCCCGTTCCGCCAACACCCGAGCCGCGCCCCAGCGTCAGCGAATTCCCCGGCAGCCTTCCCTCTCCGGACGAGGAACTGTGGATCATCACGCGGTCGCCGCGCGCCCAGGCACGGATGGACGACACTCTGCCCCGCTTCGGCGCATTGATGACCAAGGTGGCGGAGAAGGAGGTCGCCATCCCACTGAAGCACACGGACGTGAAGGCGACGGTGAGCGGCTACATCGCGTCGGTGCTGGTGACGCAACAGTTTCACAATCCTTATGATGGGAAGATCGAGGCGGTGTATGTCTTCCCGCTGCCGGAGAACGCGGCGGTGAACGAGTTTGTGATGACCGTCGGCGAGCGGCGGATTCGCGGCATCATCCGGGAGCGGGCGGACGCGGAGAAGATTTATGAGGAGGCGAAAGCACAGGGCTACGTGGCCTCGCTGCTCACCCAGGAACGGCCCAACATCTTCACGCAGTCGGTGGCGAACCTCGAGCCGGGCAAGGCGATTGACGTGAGTATCCGTTATTTCCACACGCTCGCGGCGGTGGATGGCTGGTATGAATTCGTGTTCCCCATGGTCATCGGCCCGCGCTACAACCCGGCGAGAACCCGCGACGGCGTGGGGGCGGTGGCGCGCGGGAGCGGCGGGGCGTCCGGACAGAAGACGGAGGTGCAATACCTCGCGCCGGGCGAGCACACGGAGGCGCGGGTGTCGCTGCAACTGGACGTGATCGCACCGATGGAGGAACACCGCGTGACGAGCCATCGCGTGAGTGCCAGCCAGGTGGCACCGGACCGGGCGCGCTTCACGTTTGCGAACGGGAGCGAAGTGCCGAACAAGGATTTTGTGTTTCGCTACCGGCTCGCGGGGCGCGGCATCAAGTCGCAGTTTCTCACGCATCGCGACGAACGCGGGGGCTTCTTCAACTTGATGCTGGTGCCGCCGGCGGACTTGAAACAGCTCGTGCGCACGCCGCTGGAGATGGTCTTCGTGCTGGACTGCTCGGGGAGCATGGACGGTCAGCCTATCGCGCAGGCGAAGGCGGCGGTGGCCCATGCGCTCCGGCAGTTGGAGCCGCAGGACACGTTTCAGCTCATCAACTTCTCGTCGCACGCTTCGCAACTGGGCAGCGAGCCGATGCCGGCCACGCAGGCGAACGTCCGGCGCGGCGAGCGGTATCTCGCGGCGCTCAATGCCGAGGGCGGGACGGAGATGATTCACGGCATCAAGGCGGCGCTGAACTTTCCGCATGACCCGTCGCGCCTGCGCTTTGTGTGTTTCTTGACGGATGGGGATATTGGGAACGACGCGGAGATCCTGCGGGAGGTCCACGCGCGGATTGGCGAGTCGCGCATCTTCAGCTTCGGCGTGGGCAGTGCGCCAAACCGCCACCTGCTCGACGCGATGGCGAAGCTGGGTCGCGGAGCGGTGGCCTACCTCGGGGCACAGGATGATGGTGGGAAGGTCATGGACGCGTTCTTCGATCGCATTGCGCACCCGGCGCTGACGGACGTGCGAATTGACTGGGGCGGGCTGAACGTGAGCGAGGTTTATCCGCGGCGGGTGCCGGACTTGTTCAGTGGCCGGCCGGTGGTGGTGGCGGGACGGTTCAGCGGGAAGGGCGTGCAGACCATCCGAATCACGGGCAAGGCGGGCGGGAACAAGTTTGAGCTGCCGTTGCAGGTGAACCTGAATGCGAACGACCCGGATCATCGCGCGCTGCCGAGCCTCTGGGCGCGGCAAAAGATCGCAGCACTGTATGACGAGGCGGCCTGGCGGCAGCACTTCCTGGTGCGCTGGGAAGTGCGGAAGCTCGCGCTGGATTACAACCTGCTCTCGGCTTACACGGCGTTTGTGGCGGTGGATGGGTCGGAGCGCACGGCGGGAAGATATGGGACGACGGTGCCGGTGCCCGTGCCAGTGCCGGAGGGGGTGAAGTATGGGACGACGGTGAGGCCGTAGGGGCGTGGATTGGAGCCGTCGATTTGTTCCCGCAGATTCAGGACGGCCACAGATGGGGATTTTTCGGAAGCCAGAGGTGGAATCAAAGATTCAGAGAAGGCAAAGACTTGAGTGTGAGCGCGCCGGGTCGGAGACCGGCGCTCCGGTTCCTGGGGAGGAGATGCGCTTCTACTCCGTGCGCCGCCCCCCCACCCCGGCCCCCTCCCCCCGGGGGGGGGAGGGAGGAGCGGGGCGCCCGGGTTTTCCCCCCCACCCCGGCCCTCTCCCCCGGTGGGGGAGAGGGAGAAGCGGTGCGCCGTGATTTGCACCACCGTTACCGCTTGCGGAAGAACTCGGAGAGGGCGAGCTGCTCTACCATGGTTCGCAACGGGTAGGCGGCGGGCTTGCTGGTCGCGGCGATGGCGCGGAGTTCGGCTTCGTCGTCGAGCGTCATCATGCGACGCAGGGCGAAGGTGGCGAGCTGGCCGGTGAAGGCTTCGGCAAAGCGGTTCAGGTCGGAGGCGAGGAGGCGCTTGAATTCATCCGGGCCGGTGAAGGCCGAGCCGTTGGGCAGCGTGCCCGTGGCGTTGACGGCTGGATTGTCCCCCTGCCCAGTGCTGACCTGCTCGTGGGTGCGCCAGCGGCCGATGGCGTCGTAGTTGTCGAAGGCGAAGCCCAGCGGGTCAATCTTGCGATGGCACGAGGCGCAGGTTGCGTGCGTGGCGTGGGCTTCCAACTGCATGCGGATGGTGGCCTTGGGCGAATTGGACGGCGTGGGTTCGAGCGGCTCGACGTTGGGTGGTGGTGGTGGTGGAGTCTTGCCGAAGATGGCTTCCGACACCCACACGCCCCGATGCACGGGCCGGTGGCGCACACCGTCAGAGGTGAGCGAGAGGACCGAGGCGTGGGTGAGCAGGCCCCCGCGCCGATCCTCTGGCCGGAGCGTGACGCGCTGGAAGTCGGTGCCTTTGACCGGCGGCAGACCGTAATGGAGGGCGAGCCGGGGATTGAGAATCGTCCAGTCCGACTGCAGGAACTCGCGGAGGGAGAGGTTGCGGGTGAAGACTTCCGCGAAGTAGCGCTTGGATTCGAGGACCATGCATTCCTCGAGCCACTTGTCATAGGCGGGGTAAAGCTCCACGTCGGGCGGGAAGGAACCGACCTTGTGCAGTTGCAGCCATTGGTGTGGGAACGCGTTGAGGAACGTGGTGGTTTTGGGATCGGCCAGCAGGCGGCTGATTTGCGCACGCAGGACTTCCGGCTGGCTGAGCTTGCCTTCGCGCGCGGTGGCGAAGAGGGCTTCGTCCGGCATCGAGCCCCAGAGAAAATAGGAAAGGCGCGCGGCCAGCTCCCAGTCGTTCACCGTCTTCCGGTCCTGGCCGGCGGTGCCTTCGTGCAGGTAGTAGAAGTTCTTCGAGGTCAGCACCGCCACCAGCGCGGACAGATAGGCCGGGCGGAACTTCTCGCCCGCCTTCATCTCGCTGGCGATGAGCTGCTCGAACGAGGCGAGTTCACTGTCAGTCACTGGCCGACGCCAGGCGCGATCGAGGAAACGCTTCAGACCGGCTCGCAAGGCGACGGGGTCCGCACTCTCGGGGAGCAGGCCCTCACGCTTCTTGCGATCCGCCTCGAGGATGATGGGGCCTTCCCACTCGCACGAGTCCACCATGAGCAGCGGAGGGATGGCTGCGCCGGATTCGTCGAAGAGCTTGTAGCTGCCGGAATGCACGTCGCGCCGCTCGCGACTATGCGTAAACGGCGTCTGCTGCGTGAGCGAGAGGGCGCGCGCCTCGAACAGGCCGGGGGCTTGATTGAGCAGGCCGTAACGGCCAGCGGGCAGGTGCGTCTCGATTTCAAGCGTGGTTGGCGAATCTTCGCCGGCGAGGACGTCCACCCCATGAACGCTGCGCTTCAGCGTGTTGTCCCAGATCACCAGATGCGGCACGCGACCGCGCACCGACGGCACGGCACTGAGCCGGATACGAAGGCGATACAAACCGGGAGCGCGCGCATCAATGGTGCCGCGGGCCGTGAGGCCGGGCAGGACGAGATCGCGAATGGGACGCGTGGTTTCCGTGTCCTTCAGTTTCTTCTGTGCGCGGGCGTTGTCCGCGTCAAAGCGGCCTTTGAGCGTTGGTGGCTCCTTCTCGGGAAACGCGTCGGCGATGATCTTCTGCGCCGCCTCGAAGTAACGGTCCACATGCGATGGCGAGAGCGTCAACTGCGAGCCGATGCGGTTGAACCCGTGCCAGCGGGGATCTTCGCTAAACGCACCGGGTGCGTCCGTATCGAACCGCACACCGAGCAGATCGTAGATGGTGTTGGCATACTCCTCACGGCTGAGCCGGAAGAGCGTGACGGGCGTGCGCACCGAAAGCCGGGATGCGCGGCCCGCGGCGAGCCGGGTGGAGATCCAGTCCGCCACTTTGCTGACGGCCTCGGCGGGCGGCTGCTTCTCGTTCTTTGGCGGCATCTCGCCCGCATTGATGCGCAGCATGACCTCGTCCCACGTCTGGGCGACGAGGAGGTCGTTGAAGTCGGTGGCAAGCGTGTCGAGTCGCAAGTCCCCTTTCTTCTTCTCGGCGTTGTGGCAGCGCAGGCAGTAGTCGCGCAGAAACGGCTCGATCACGGCTCGGGAGGGATCGGCGGCGTGTGCGGCAAAGGCGCAAAGCAGGAAGACGAGCAAAAGAAGTGGCTTCATTGGTTCCCCTCTTTCGGATTAGGAAGCGAACTCCCACCGGCTTCGCGTAAAAGTGAACCGTCGGGAGTCGCTCTTCTCTGTAGTTCGGTCCGACGGCCACCGACAATCGCAGACCATGCGGCTATGAGAATGGCCACGCCAACTACCATGCTAATTGCCAAGTCGCTCAGGTCCGAAGAATGGTCCGAGTAGGAGTCCGCCAGGGCAAAGCCGGTCGAGATGACCATGAGTGCCATGGCCAGACCACCGCCCCACAGCGCCAATCGTCCGAGTGCGCCAGCCATCCGTGCAGTCCGCGCTCCAGGTGCCAACACTAACGCCAGAAGCGCTGCCGCGCCAGAGCACAGCCCGACAAACACTCCTCCTATGCCTGAGATGAGGCTCCCGGCTCCACCGGGATATGTCGTAGCGAACAGCGTTGTAACCATGGGATCTGGTGACCTATTTGGCCTTCTCTTCGGGCACCGCCTGCTGCGGCAGGCGCAAGGTGCGCGAGCGTTCGCGGTCCTCGAATGATTTCACCCGCTCCTCGGGCGTGTTGCTGATCCACGTCCAGCTTTCGGCCTTCACCCGCACGGCGTTGCCCGCCCGATAATGATCCAGCATCTCGGCGAACTTCAGGTGCAGGCGCACGCCACTGAAGCCCGGCACGACTGGCGCGGTCTCCCAATTCATCAGCTTGCCAAATGCGCGGTCACCGCGGTGCGTCCATGTTCGCAGCGTGGACTCGGCGGGGGCGACAGCGATGCGCTCGTTGCGGTCGGTGTGAAGGTCGTCGAGGAGCTGCTTGGCCACGCCGCCGAACATGACAATGGTCACCAGTCCGCCGCCGAAGTCGAAGTTCTCGACGGCCTCGACGCGGCCGGGCAGCCAGCGGATGCGGTGGTAGCGGATGTTGAGGCGGTTCTGGAGGTCGGTCGCCTGCTTCAGGCTCTCGTCGTCCAGCCACACGTCGTTCAGACCGAACTCGTGGTCGCGCCAGTTGACCGCGCGGCCGAAGTTCAACTGCACCGTCGTGCCGGGCTTCAACTCGCGCGACTCGACCGACCGGCCCGCTTTCCAGACGCGGGTGCCGACGTCGAAGTCGAAGGTCTGCTTGCCGCTTACCCCCTGCGGCGCGGCTTTGCCGATGGACTCGACCTGAAGTTTCGAGGTGTCGAAGTCCACCGCGAGGATCTTCCACGACTGGCCGTGACGCCGGTAAAAGGTGACGTCGTCCTCCAGCAGCAGCGCGTGGTTCTGCGGTGGAATGAGCGAGGCCAGTTCCTTGGGCGGCGGCGCGATGGTGGCCTCTTCGCCGGCAGGCGGCACAAAGAAGTAGCCTTGGACGTGCGTGCCGAGCGGGATGTCCTGCAAGGTCGCGGGCGAGCCGTGCAGCCAGATTTCACCGCAGGGCAGCAGGGCGAAGTAATGCAGCGGCCCGTCCTGCGCGCGGCGCTCGTCGCGAATCCCGCAGTCCAGCCGGAGGCCGCCCCGGCGGTTGATGGGGTCCACGACGACCAGTTCGCCAGCGAGGTAGGTGGCGCGGTCGAGGGGAGGGAACTCGTTGGGCTTGGGAACGTAGTCCTGCGCGGAGAGGGTGACGGTCAGCAGGAAGAGAACCGCGAGAGGAAGCTCCAAAATCCAAGCTCCAAATCCCAAAGAAGCTCCAAGCTCCAAATTCCAAAATGGCTTCGAACGATTCGCGAAGCAGCTTCCCCACCCGCCGTCCACACTAACGGCGGGGGCTTTGGAGCTTGGGATTTGGAACTTCTTTGGAGCTTGGGATTTGGAGCTTGGAGCTTCCGTCTCCACTTCACTGTTCGTAGCCATCGCTTGCCTTGGTTTCGGACGGAATGCGTTTCAAGACCGCAGTTCGGCCAGCGTCCCATTGCTGTCGGCAAACCGGTTGATGTCCAGGCCCATCGCCTGGCCCATGGTGAGGAGCAGATTGCTCATGACCGCCTTCTGGTTCACGGGGCTGAAGCACAGGCGATAATGCTCGCGGGGGTTGGTGAGCTGGTAGTCGGCCAGCCCGCCGGCGCGGTTGAAGTCCAGATGACGGCCGTGCTTGAGGCCGAGCTTCGCGCCGCCCGCGAGCACGAGCGGGAGGTTGGCGTTGCCGTGGCTGTGGCCGTAGCTCATGCCGCTGCCGAAGAGCGTCATCGTGGTGTCGAGGAGCGGGCCGTGGGTGTCAGAGGTTTCGGCGAGGCGGTCGAGCAGGTAGGCGAACTGCTGGACGTTGAAGGTGTCGCTCGCCGTGAGTTCCTCCAGGCGCTTCACGTTGCCATTATGATGCGAGAGCGAGTGGCGGTCCTGTTTGATCTGGATTTCCGGGATGGGCAGGCCCTGCCCTTCGCTGCCGGAGCTGAAGGTCGCCACGCGCGTCATGTCCGTCTGGAAGGACAGCACGATGAGGTCATACATCGTCCGGAAATACTCGCCCACCAACTGCTGCGACACCGCGCGATCCACCCGCGAGCGGGCGGCCGCGTCCACCTTGGGCAGCGGGGTGTCCAGCCACTTGGTGCTGCGCTCGGTGCGGACTTCCACTTCGCGCACGGAGGTCAGGTATTGCTCCAGGCGACCGCGGTCTGCCTGGCCGAGCTGGGCATCCAGCTTCTTCGCGTCGTCGAGGACGAGGTCGAGGATGCTGCCCTTGCGGTCGAGATTCCGGCGCTGCCTGTCCAGCCCGCCGGCGGGCGCTTCGAACATGCGCTTGAAGACCACACTGGGAGTCCGCTCGGCCGGGAGGCGGATGCCGTCCGCCGTCCACGCCAGCGTGTCGCCGTCGCTGCTGAGTTCGAGCGAGGTGTAGCGCGTGACCTCGGCGGTCTTCTGCGCCATGAGCTGGTCCATCGAGATGCTGTTGCGATCCGTCGCGCCGACCTTGCCGCCGGTGAGCCAGATCTTCTGGCAGTTGTGATGATGACCCAGACCATGCGGGTGATACAGGCCGCTGATGGGGGTGAGGTTCGCGCGGTGCTTGGCCAGTGGCGCGAGGATTTTGGAGAAGGTGTAACCGGCCCCGGCCTCGCGAATCTGGAAGTCCAGCGTGTTGACGCCGTTGGGCAGGTAGATGAACACGCTGCGGCGAGGGCTGGCCTGCGCCACCTCGGCGAACGCCCGCATCGGGCGCATGCAATCGAGGAATGGCAGCGCCATCGTGGCCCCGAGTCCCCGCAGAGCATGGCGGCGGTTCAGTTCCCAGCGGCGCAAGGCGATATGACTCATGCAAAGCGGACGGCGCAATCCGGGGGAAATTCGTGGGGAATCGCGCGACGGAGATTTCTCGCCGGTTAATCTGCGTTCCTGCCGTTGCGCGTGCCGGCGGCTTGCGGCCGCCGACGGTGGGCGCAGCAGGGCGAAGCGGTTTCACCGCAACACGGTGGCTGCAAGCCACCGGCATGGGGGTTCACGGGCTGGCGGTATTTTCTGGCGCGGAGGGGTGTGCTTCTACTCCGCACGGTGCCCCCTCACCCCGGCCCTCTCCCCCGATGGGGGAGAGGGAGGAGAGGTGCGCCGTAGAATGAATGGCTGCTGCTTGTTCCAACGGTCCAGGCGGCCGAATTGTTTTGTTCGGCATCCAGCAATCCACGCGCAAGCCGGTGGCTGCAAGCCACCGGCACGGGGTTCGATGCTATTCAGGGAACGGCATGGGAATGTCCGGAGCATTTTCAGCAAGGTTGCCGCTGCGGCCCGGTGGGCCGCGCTCCGGGGCAAGCGAGGACGCTTGCGGCACGGCCGGCCGGAGGCCGGCGCTACATAGCTCCCGCGTCCCGCGGGCCGTATCGCCTGCCTCTCCCCCGGTGGGGGAGAGGGAGGAGAGGCGTGCCGTGGAAGAAAGGTTACTGCTTGTTCCAGCGGTGCACGCGGCCGAACTTGTTGTATTCGGAGACGAAGATGTCACCTGCCGCGTTGAAGGCCACGCCGTGCGGGGCGGTGACGAAGCCGGGACGCCACTTGGCGGGTTCGAGGTTGTTGTTGCCGGTCTCGCCGGGGGTAGTGTTGAGGCCGAGACGGGCGACAGTCTTGCCCTCCTTGTCGAGCACGCTCACGGCGCCCCGAATTTCGCCGACGAGGGCGTAGTCGCCTTGCACGGCGATGGCGGCGGGGGCGAGGAGGTCCTTCGCGACGACACCGAGGAGTTCGCCGTCCGTGGACATGTGCACGACGCGCATGGCTTCGCGGTCACAGGCGATGATGCGGACCGGCGAGAAGCGGGTGTCCACGGCGATCTTGTGCAGCGTGGTGAAGTTGTAGGGAGCCTTCTTGCCGCCGAAGGACTTGATATACTTGCCGGTCTTGTCGAAGTGGTGGACGAAGCTGCTGGAGTAGCCGTCGGTGACGAACCAGTCGCCGTTGGGCGCAACGTCCATGCCGGTCATGGCCACGCGGGTTTTGCCTTCCTTGCTCTTCGCCTTGAAGTCGTCGGGGATGACGGAGGACGGGATGTCCAGGACGACTTTGCCTTCGAGGGTGAGCTTGAGGATGTTGCCGCCGCTCAGGCGCGGGCCGTAGAT
>CAZOCL010000071.1:0-21354 GCA_964578245.1 uncultured Klebsiella sp.
GGGACTTGGAGCTTGGAATTTCCCTGCCCGCCTCCCTGTTCCACCGAAAACAGCGAAGAACCGTGGGGGAGTTCACAGAATCATGGGGCACAGAATCATGGGAGGGAAGGGGGGCGAGGTGGGCGAAGGAGGTGGGGTTGGCGTGAGCACACGCAATGGGGGCTGGCGAGGACGCCGGCGGCACGGCCCGCGGGACGCGGGCGCTACATGGCGGTGGGACGGATGGGACGGATGCGACTAATAGCCGATGCGGATTCGTCAGGGCGAGGTGGTGGGGCGCGAGGCGTCGGGCAGGGGGTGGTAGTCGGGGTGGGTGCCGGTGATTTCGGACCAGAGTTCGGAGGGGGTGAGTCGGCGGTCGCGGGAGCGGTTTACCCATTCGACTTCCGTAGGCGCGCCGGGGCCGGTGAAACGGATGCCCCAGATGGGGTCGAAGGCCTGGGCGGAGAGGGAGTAGCGCATGTCGCCGATGATGGTGGGATCGCCGGGGGCGCGGGCGAGCCAGCCGTCGGAGAACCAGTTGAAGCGCGCGAAGGAGCGAAAGGGGCCGTTGCGGGCGGCCTCGGCCGGGGTGAGATCGCGCTGGGTCACCAAGGGAAGGGATTCGCCGGTGCGAATGGTGGGGGAGCCCAGCCAAGGGATGCGCAGGCGGTCGCTGTAGATGCGACCCTCGTGCAGGTAAAGGGAGCGCCAGACGAGGTGATTGGCCATGGTGGGCATGGCCTCGGTGCGCTCGGGATGGTGGCCACGGGCCTGGGCGAGGGCGGCTTGGGTGGCGTGGGCGCGGTGTTTCTGGAGCGCGCCGAGGGCGAGGTAGGCGGTGCAGAAGGCGAGGGTGGCCCAGAGCCAGCGGTGGGTGGATGCTGGATGCTGGATACTGGATGCTGGATTACCCGCAGTTGCGTTGCGGCGGCGGGTGGCGAGGGCGTTGGCCACGATTCCTGCCAGCAGGGCGAGGGTGAAGATGGGGTCAATGATGGAGATGAAGTCCCAGCCGAAGCGGTGCTGGCTGAAGGGGACGAGGAATTGGGTGCCGTAGCTCGTGCAGGCGTCCAGCAGGATGTGCGACCAGCAGGCCAGCAGGCCGCAGAGGAACAGCGGGAGGCGCTGGGGCTTGAACTTGGCGCGGAAGATCCACGGCAGCGCGGTGGCGAGGGCGATGACCGGGGAGAAGGCGAAGGAGTGGGTGAAGTGCCGGTGGAACTCGATGTTCATCAGCGGGTCGGCATCGCTGTGGATGAGGAAGTCCATGTCGGGGAGTTCGGCGGCCACCACGCCGATGACGACGGCGCGCCAGCCGAGCCGGCGGCCGAAGGCAACCTGGCCGAGTGCGGCGCCCAGAAGGGCGTGAGTGAGCGTGTCCATCGCGGGGGGAGTTCAACCGATCTGTGAGGCGCACGGAAGCGGGAATTCCATTTGCGTGGCGCAAGGGCGGGGAAACCACGAATGGACTCTAATGGACACGAATAGAGGCGGGGATTGGCACCGCAGAGCCGGGACGGGACGCAGAGGAGAGAAAGGCTGAATTTTGCGAAACGAAGCCAATGGGAAAGGTGAAGAATGGCCCGCGAATCACGCGAATGACGCGAATGAAGAAGGTGCGAAAC
Source organism: uncultured Klebsiella sp. (assembly GCA_964578245.1). Lineage (GTDB taxonomy): Bacteria > Verrucomicrobiota > Verrucomicrobiia > Limisphaerales > SXTU01 > SXTU01. The sequence goes on from CAZOCL010000071.1 coordinate 1,608, forward strand.
GAAGCCATTGAGAGAGAGGGGAAACCACGAATGGACACTAATGGACACGAATTTCAGAGGGGCAGGGGGGGATGAGGTTTTTACCAAACGAAGCCATTATGAAGGCGGGACACTCCGGGTCGGAGACCGGCGCTCCGGGGGGATTGGCACCGCAGAGGTGGGACGGGCGCAGAGAGTTTTACCAAACGAAGCCATTGGCGGCGACGGTCAGAGGGCCGGGGGGCGGGGCGAAATTGGAAATCTCAGATCACAGATTTCAGATGGCCAATCGCCGATGGCCAAGCATCCGATGCGAGAGTTTTTGCGAAACGAAGCCAATTGGAAGGAGCGGGGAAACCACGAATGGACACTAATGGACACGAATTTCAGAGGGGCAGGGATTATGAGGGTTTTTACCAAACGAAGCCAATTTGGATTTGAACACAGAAGGACCCAAAGATTCAGGGAAGACGAAGATGGGGACACGCCGGGTCGGAGACCGGCGCTCCGGGCGGCGCAAATTATGGCGTGACGCGGGGGGGGCGGGGGCCATAGTTGGGCCATGGTTCTCCCTATGGAAAGGACACGGTTGTCATGAGCATGAAAGCCAAGGGCAAGGCGGAAACGGTTTTGCATTCGCGGCCGCCATTGGAGCGGATGCAGCGGATGCACCAGACGTTGCACGCGGGCGGTTATCCCAATGCGAACACGTTCGCCGCCGAACTGGAGGTCACCACGAAGACCATCTACCGCGACGTCGAGTTCATGCGGGACCGGCTGGGGTTGCCCATCGAGTTCGACAAGCTGCGCAACGGGTATTACTACACGGAGGAGGTCAACGCGTTTCCCACCTTCCAGATCACCGAGGGCGAGCTGTTTGCGCTGATCGTGGCGGAAAAGGCGCTGCAGCAGTATCGCGGGACGAGCTTCGAGAAGCCGCTGCTCTCGGCGATCCGCAAGATGGAGCAGGCGCTGCCAGACACCATCTCGCTGAATCTCGCGGACGTGGAGCAGACCATCTCGTTCCGCACGACCGCGGAGCCGGTGCTGAACCTCGGCGTCTTCGACGTGCTGGCCAAGGCCACCGCCGCGCGGCATCAGCTCGAACTGGCCTATCGCAAGCCTGGTCAGGCCGCCCCGGAGCGCCGCGTGGTGGACCCGTATCACCTCGCGAACATCAACGGCGAGTGGTTCCTCTTCGCCTACGATCAGGGGCGCAAGGACGTGCGGACGTTTGCGCCGGCGCGCATTCTCGAAGTGAAGGAGACGGGGAAGACCTTTGCGCGACCGCAGAAGTTTTCGCTGGAGAAGCGACTGCGGGACAGCTTCGGGGTGCATTCGGCGGAGGGTGCGTTCGACGTGTGCATCCGGTTCGATGCCTCCATCGCGGACTACATCCGCGAGAAGCGGTGGCATGCGTCACAGAAGGCGACCGATCTGCCGGATGGCGGGCTGGAACTGCGGATGAAGCTGTCGAGTCTGGTCGAGGTGGAGCGCTGGGTGCTGGCCTGGGCGGGGCGTGCGGTGGCGGTGGAGCCGAGGGAACTGGTGGACGCGGTGCGGGCCGGGGCGAGCAAGCTGGCGGAGCGGCATGGGTAAGCGGGACTTTTTGCCCGCGAAACATGCGAAAAGGCGCGAAATCTTTTACGCGTCCCTTTTGCGTTGTTTAGTGTGTTTAGCGGGCAAGCTGCCGTGCTCCGCGCCATGCCAAAGCGCCGTCGCCGCTTCGCTCTGCCGGCGCAGTCCAAGAGGAATTCGCCTCGCCTAGCGGGGCTGTAACGCTGATGCTGACCGGCACGTCCAATTTGCACTGAGCATGAGCCAAGCGCCTGAACCGAACCCGCATCACGTCAGCCCGTGGAAGTTTGTCGTCGCGCTCATTGCGGTCATCGGACTTGTCGCGCTGGTCTCGCCGTTGTTGTCGAAGAAGGCGGGGCGGGACTATGCCACGCGCTACGATGAGCCGAAGGGGCTCGGCCATGCGGCATCAGCGCCGAAGGAACTGCCGGTGTCCGCCGCCGCGTCCAATCCAAACGACCGCTCCTGGACGAACAGCATGGTGTGGGTTCCCGGCGGCACGTTCCAGATGGGTTCCGAAGAGGGGCAGCCGGATGAGAAGCCGGTGCATGAAGTCACCGTGGGCGGCTTCTGGATTGACCGCTACGAACTCACGAACGAGGAGTTTGAAAAGTTCGTGAAGGCCACCGGCTACATCACCATCGCCGAGCGCAAGCCCAGGCAGGAGGATTTTCCCGACGCTCCGCCGGAGGCGCTGGTGCCCGGGGCGATTGTCTTCACGCCGCCGCCGGGTGAAGTGCCGCTCAACGATCACATGGCCTGGTGGAAATATGTCCACGGCGCGAACTGGCGGCATCCGGAGGGGCCGGAGTCCAGCATCAAGGGGCGTGAGAAGCATCCGGTGGTGCAGGTGGCGTGGTTCGATGCGATGGCCTACGCGAAGTGGGCGGGGAAGCGGCTGCCCACGGAGGCGGAGTGGGAGTTTGCCGCGCGCGGCGGCAAGGAGAAGCTCACTTACAACTGGGGCAACGAAAAGACGCCCGAGGGCAAGTGGATGGCGAACATCTGGCAGGGGTCGTTCCCGAATGGCAACACGTTGCAAGACGGCTTCAAGCTGCAGGCCCCGGTTGGGAGCTTTCCTCCGAACGGCTACGGTCTCTACGACATGGCGGGCAACGTGTGGGAGTGGACGAGCGACTGGTATATGCCGGACTACTACGCGAAGAGTCCGAAGCAGAACCCGCAGGGTCCGCAGGAAAGCTACGATCCGAACGAGCCGGGGGTCTGGAAGCGCATCACGCGTGGGGGGTCGTATCTCTGCACCGAGGCGTATTGCTGGGGCTACCGTCCGGCGATGCGGATGAAGACCTCGCCGGACACGGGGCTGAACCACACGGGATTTCGGTGTGTGCGGAGTGAGCCACCACTAGCGGGGACGCCCAAGTGACCGACGAGATTCTTGCCGAACAACTCGCCTACTACCGCGCCCGGGCGGGGGAGTATGATGACTGGTTTTATCGCCGGGGCCGTTATGACTGGGGGGCGGAGTTAAACGCGAAGTGGTTTGCGGAGGCGGATTTGGTGCGCTTGGCGTTGCGGGCGCTGGGTCCGGTGGAGACGGCGCTGGAACTTGCCTGTGGCACGGGGATTTGGACGGAGGAGGTGGCTCAAGTGGCGCGCGAGGTGACGGCGCTGGATGGTTCGCCGGAGGTGCTGGAGATCAACCGGCTGCGGCTGGCGATGGCGGAGCGCCGGTCTCCGACCCGGCGTGCTGATGCGCTGGCCGAACGCGCCGGGTCGGAGACCGGCGCTCCGCTAATCACGCATCGTCAGGCGGATCTCTTTGCGTGGGAGCCGGACCGGGAGTTCGATCTCGTGGTGTTTTGCTTCTGGCTGTCGCATGTGCCGGAGGAGCGGCTGGATGCGTTCCTCGACATGGTGCGTCGCGCGACGCGTCCGGGCGGGCGGGTCTTCCTCCTGGACTCGCGCAATGAGAGCACTTCGATGGCGAAGAACCACGACCGTCCCACGGTCGAGACCGGCGTGCGCGTGCGCAAGCTGAACGACGGGCGGGAATACCGGGTGGTGAAGCGCTTCCACGAGCCGGAGGCGCTGACGGAGCGCTTTCGGCAGCATGGCTTCGAGGCCGACCTCCGCACGACGCCCAGTTACTTTCTGTATGGTGTGGGAACGAGGCAGTGAGGAGACTGAGTGGCGATGAAACTTCGAGGAGCCATGTCTGTGTTGCGTGTTGCGTGTTGCGTGTTGGGCCTGCTGACTTCGTTGCCGGCGGGGGCGCAGGAGGGCACCAATGGGTTTGGCTTTGGGGACTTTCTGCTCGCACCGTTGCGCATCCATCTGCTCACAGCGACGAATGAGCCGGCGATTCACACCACGCTGACGAGCAATGACGTGACGCGCATCCTGGGCAAAGTCAACCGGGTCTGGGCACAGGCGGGGATCACGTTCTATCTGGAGTCGCTGCGCACCGAGCCGGCGGTCAACGCCAAGAACTATCTGGAGAATGCCAAGGAGGACGAGCGTGCCACGCTCCTCGCGCTCCGGCCCAAGGAGTCGCTCGCCACGAACTGCTTCCATGTCTTCTATCTCAAGCAAATCCGGCCCAACGGCGTTTACTTCAACGCGCAGGGAATCTTCGTGAAGGACACGGCGAGTTTGCGTCCGGTGCAAGGTGGGTTGGACGAGCCGCTGCCGCGCGTTACCGCCCACGAGCTGGGCCACGCGCTTACGTTGTCGCATCGGCAGAGCGTCACCAACCTGCTCGCCTCCGGGATGTCGGGCGGCTGGCTGAACGAAGAGGAGATTGCAGACGCACGGGCGGCCGCCGGGAAGCGGCCGTGGGTGGAGACAGCAGCAGCTTTGCAGCAACGCGTGAAGGAACTGGAATCCGCGCGCAAGCCAGCGGAGGCGAAGGAACTCCTTCGGCGGCTGGAGTATGTCCCGATGACAGGGCGCGCGGGTGAACGCTCCAAGGGGAAAGCGGTTGCGCCGTAGAGTAATGAGCTGGCGCTGGCAGTGCCGGTTTGTTCCAAGCCCAGCGCAATTCTTGACCTGTCTCCGCCAAAATCGCGCTCTCTGTCCCGGCCGCTTCCTGCTTTGCTGGCGGGGTGCATCGGTTGGAAATCCAGCGCTGGCTCACGGCGTGGCTAAGCTGCTTCACGCTCTGGCAGGGCGTGGCGGCGACGACGGAGTTTGCGCCGCCCGACGAGTCGCTTTACGCGATGGGCCGGTATGTCTATGAGCGGAACTGCCTGGTCTGCCACGGACGCTGGGGGGACGGAGATGGCGAGATGGCCAAGGGGATGGTTCCCAAGCCACGCAAGTTCTCCACCGGAATCTTCAAGTATCGCACCACTCCGACGGGAGCACTGCCCACAACCGAGGATCTCATCCGCACGGTGCGCGGCGGCCGGGCCAACACCTCGATGCCGTATTTCACGCAGCTCTCGGACCGCGAGGTGCGCGCCGTGGTGGAGTTCATCAAGTTCTTCTCGCCCCGGTGGCGCAAGCCGGAGAACTACGCCGATCCGGTGACGTTGCCAGAGCCGCCGGCGTGGCTGGCCAAGGGGGCCGACTCCGTGGCGCACGTCGTGAAGGGCCGGGCCACTTATGCGCTCGCGTGCGTGGCCTGCCACGGTGAGCGTGCGGACGGCAAGGGGCCGGCGATGGCCGAACTGAAGGATACGTGGGGAGACCCCGCGATGCCGGTGGATCTGCGCCTGCCCGCGTTTCGCAATGGTCGAGCACCGGCGGACATCTTCCGGGTGCTGACACTCGGCATCCACGGCACACCGATGGCGTCCTTCAGCGAGGCGTTGACGGCGGAGCAGCGGTGGGAACTGGCCGCGTTCGTTGGGACGCTGCGAATGCCGGAGGCGGGCAGACCGTAGTCAGAGAGTGCGCGACCTTCAGGTCACTTCGAAGTTCGGAGCCCAGCAGCACGAGAAGGCCAAAGCCCGCCGGACGTTGAAGCGGCATTAATGTCGCGCGCCAGTGAGACGGCACCCGTTCAGCGCTTCACTTCGTGGAAGCCAGGTGGCAGGGGCGGCTGGGAACCCGCACCGGGTGGCAGCGGGGGGAAGTCCACTACGACCTTCCGCCACACGGCGCGCTCGGACTCGGGCAGCTTCTGCCACTGCTCGGCGTTTGCGTAGAACCGGGCCTTTTCCTCCGGCGTCATCTGGCCAAGTTTCTTCAGGGCGGCCAGGCAGATGGCGCGCTCGCCTGCGGTAAGCTGCTCGAACTGGTTGAGCGTGCGGGTAGCCTCCGCGCGCCTGGGCTCCGGCAGCGCGGCGACGACCTGGGATTTCGAGCGGCCATCCAGGCGGAAGTAATGGGTGAAGTTGTCGAGCAACTGCTCGCGCTGCCGGGCGTCGAGGCCCTGCCAGTGCGTGACGTTGTCGGGCACCTTGGGCTCTAGGCCGGGAGGAAGCGGAGGGAACGCGCCCGCCACCGCCGGGCGGGTCATCGCCTGGAGCAGCGATTCGTTGGCAAGGATTTCGCGCTGAATCTCAGCCGGGAGCTTGTCCCAGGCAGCGAGCCGCTCGGTGACCAGCGAACGGAAGCTCTCCGGGATCGTGGCGATCTTTGCGGTGCGCTCCTCGGGCGCGAGCATCAGCAACGGTTTGAGGTGGTAGCGCAGTTCCGTGGCGCGGAGGCGCGCTTCGCGCTCGGCGGGTGAGAGCGCATCGTATTCGCGCAGCCGGGTGGAGAGGACCTCGCGCAGGTGATCGGGTTTGGCGGCCAGCTCCCGCGTGCGGGCGTCCGGCTGCATGAGCAGCAAGTTGCGAAACGCGGCGACTGGATTGCGCGGGCGTGCTTCCGGCTCGGCCGCGCCGGCCCAGGCCGTCACCAGCAGCAGGAAACAGAATGGAAGTCCGTGGCGCATGGTCAGCGATCTCGTTCCAACACCGCCAGCAGGTCCAGGTCCGCCGAAGACTGGTTCAGGCGGCTGATGATCTCGAAGTCCTTGAGCATCTCGATGCTCGGCATGCTGGCCAGGGTGGTGACCTGCTCGATGCTTTGGGCTACCTGGGCTGGCGACTGCCCCCGGCGGCCTGAGAGCACGACCGCAACGCCGAGCAGCACCACGGCCACCGCGAATTGCTGCGCCAGCGATGGCCAGCGGAACCACCCGCGCCACCCGGCCCGGGCCGATGCGCCATGCCGTTCGGCTGCCTCGATGTCCTGCCAGACACGCGCCATGAAGTTCGAGGGCACCGGGGCATTCGGCAGCCGGTGGAGGGCGGTGCTGAGGGCGGATTCCTCCGTCCAGCGGACCCGGTCAGCGGGGTGCCGGGCCAGCCAGGCTTGGAGGCGCGTCTGTTCCGCCGGCGTCAGCGGGCGCTTGTGCCGGAGGGCGAGGAGTTCTTCAAACGTCGCGTTGTTCATAATCGCCAGTTGGTTGATACCCATGGGGGGAGCAAAGTTGCGCTGGTTTTGCGCAGAGATGGGCAAAAGTTGCGGTGCTTGGTGCGTGGTGCGTGAAGGCGCCCGGACGCATCCTGCCGGAATCACGCACCACGGACCACGCACCACGCTGCCTCCCTCGCTTCATCGCCCCTCCTCCTCAGCTTCACCGCTGCCCCATTCCCCGGTCCGCAAGTAGGGCTTGAGCCGGGCCTTGAGCGTCTCGCGGGCGCGGTGGATGAGGGACTTTACAGCAGAAAGGGAGCAGTCCAGCACCTCGGCGATGTCCTCGTAGGACTGTTCCTCCCGCTGCCAGAGGAGGAGCGCGGTGCGCTGATTCTCCGGCAGGGCGGCGACGGCTTCGGCCACCTTGGCCTCCAGTTCGCCGCTCAGCAGGGTGTCCGGAGCGGAGGAAACGCGCTTGTCCTCAACACTGTGGCCGCGCGGTTCCTCCGAGTCGGCGTGCGCCGGGGCGTCGAGCGACTCCGCCGGGTGGCGGGCGCGACGGCGATACTCGTTCAGGCACAGGTTCCGCGCGATGGTGAAGAGCCAGGTGGAGAACTTGGCCGAGGGTTCGTAGCGGTCGGCGGATTTCCAGACCTGGACGAAGACGCCTTGGGCCAGGTCCTCCGCTTCCGTCGCGTCCGGCAGGGTGCGGTAAACGAAGTTGAGCACCGGCTGCTGGTAGCGGTTGACCAGTTCCTCAAACGCCGCCCGGTCGCCGCGCTTCACGAGAAGCATCAGCGTGGCATCGGGGTCGTTGGCGGCAGGCACGTGGCGAGGGTAGCAAACACCGGCGGAGGCGGAAAGTTTGCCTTGGAGCTACTTCGCGTCCCGCACATGCAAATCCATCCAACCGACCATCTTCTCCCACATCTCGGGCAGATAGACGTGGCCGAGGCCGGGATAGACGACGTTTTCGAAGCCGGCCTCCGCACGATACAATCCATAGGCCGGACGGATCTTCGCCTCCAGCTTGCGGATGCCTTCAATCGGCGAGCCGTAGTCCTTGTCGCCCGTCATGTAGAGCATGGGGCGCGGGGCGGCGAGCGCCATGATGGCCTCGCTGTCGAAGTGGTTCAGCATCCCGGGCACGAAATAGTAGATGCCGTGGTATTTCAGGCCCTCGATGCGGATGAGGTCCGTGTAGCGCGTCATGCACGCGACGGCCACGCCCGCGCGGAGCCGCTCGTCAAGCGCCGCGAGCCACCAGGTGCGCGTCGCCCCCATGCTGATGCCGGTGACGCCGATGCGGGCGGCGTCCACCTCCTTGCGCGAGGCCAGGTAATCCAGCGCCATCAAGTCATCGCGCAGGATCATCCCCCACAGCGAGCGCCCGACCCAGAGGTTGAACTTGGACGCGGTCATCTCACCCGCACCGCCCTTTTCGGCCGGACCGCCTGGTCCCTGGCCGTTGCGCTCGCCGAAGCAATACGCATCCACGCCCAGCACCACGTAGCCGCGTTTGGCGAGGGTCGGTCCGGCCGGCACGGGCACGGCGTTCGTGCGCAGGAGTTCGTCCTTGCCGATGTCGTATTGGCCGCCGTGCCAGTGGCAATAGAGGATGGCAGGCGATTTGCCGGTCACGCCCTTGGGCAGGAACACATAGCCTGGCACGGTCGCGCCCGCGCCGTTGTCGAACGTGAACTTCTCGAAGACGTAATCACCGCGATCCTCGCGCACGAGCGTGGTGACCACCGGCACTTTGGGGCGGGGCGGCAGCTTGCCGAGCAACTGCCACAGCGTCGCGCGGACCTCGGTGCGTTGCTTCTCCCACGCGGCCTTGGTCTTCGGCACGGAGAATTCAGGGGCAACCGGTGCGGCGGCGAGCCAGGCTTCGGCATTGGGCTGGTTGGTCTGGGCCATGAGCGAACCAGCGGCGAGGAGCAGCGCAGCCCCGGCAGCCAGTAAACGGGAGGATGAGGGAATCAGGTTCATTGCGACAGGAAATCTGCGGGGATGAAAGCAGACTCTCAAGCGTGCGCGAAGCACTTTAGCAGGAGAAGTGTCGTTGCAATGATTCCAAAGGAAGGTCAATGTTTCGACGCTCCATGCTCTGCGAGAAGTGCAAACATCAAGAGGCTGTCATCCACTTGACGGAAGCCGTTGATGACCGAATCTCGGCGGCCGACCTTTGTCCTGATTGTTTTCATATTTCCCGTCCTTGCGACGTGCCAGTTGAGCATTGGTTGGGCAGTCTGCCCGGCAGTTTTGGCACGCCGCGCGGCTGCATTAGCTCCGAGTTAATTGGCGAACGTTGGTTTCCTGAGGATGCGTATGATTTCGTCATTGATGCGCTTGCTTGCGCCTTGGCGCAGGTGTCGAACGACAGCGAGCACGCAGAGCACGTAACGTCTGGACAACTGCTGGATGCATTTCGTGAGCTTGCCATTCAGCGTTGGGGCAAGGATGCAAAGGCACACCTTTCTCAGTGGAGCGTCTTGCGCACCGAAGACATCGGCGAGATTGTTTACAACATGGTAGAGGCCGGCAGTTGGGCTATCTCAAACGCTGACAAGAAGGAGGATTTTTCAAACGGATATGACTTCGGGGAGGCATTTCCCGAAGAGTGAGCGACAATCAACTGTGAAAACGCCTTCCCTCTACCTCAACGGCGAATCCGTCACCACGGAGAAGACCATCCCTGTCCGCAACCCCGCCACCGGGGAGACCATCGCGCAGATGTCCACCTGCGGACGGGACCGCGTGGCGCAGGCGCTGACGGATGCACATGCGGCGTTTCAGTCTTGGCGCAATGTGGTCGGCAAGTCGCGCGGGGATTTCCTGCTGAAGGTTGCGGCTGAGGTAGAGCGGCGGAAGGAGGAGATCGCCAAGACTATCACGCTCGAAAACGGCAAGCCGCTGGCGCAGAGCGCAGGCGAGGTGGCGATGACGGTTGATCATCTGCGCTGGTTCGCCGAGGAGGCGCGGCGCGGTTACGGGCGCATCATCCCGCCGCAGGCGGAGGGCAAGCGGCATCTGGTCATTAAGTCGCCCATCGGCGTGGTCGCGGCGATCAGCCCGTGGAACTTCCCGCTGGTGCTGGCGGTGCGTAAGGTCGCGGCGGCGCTCGCGGCTGGATGCACCGTGGTGCTCAAGCCTGCCAGCGCGACGCCGCTGTGCGCGGTGCTGTTTGCCGAGTGCGTTCATGCGGCGGGGTTGCCCAAGGGCGTGTTCCAACTTGTCGCCGGTCCGGCAGGCGAGCTCGCGGCGGAGTTTCTGGAAAACCCGCTCTGCCGCAAAATCACCTTCACCGGCTCGACCGAGGTGGGGAAGAAACTGATCGCCGGAGCCGCCGCGCAGGTGAAGCCGTTGTCGCTCGAACTCGGCGGGCATTCGCCGGTGCTGGTGTTTGACGACGCGGACCTCGCGAAGGCCGTCGAGGGCACGATGATTGCCAAGTATCGCAACACCGGGCAGTCGTGCATCGCGGCAAACCGCATCTATGTCCAGCGCGGCATCGCGGAGCAGTTCATCCCGGCGTTCGTCGAGCGGGTGAAAGCGCTGAAGATTGGCAATGGATTGGAAGCTGGCGTCGAGATTGGCCCGCTCATCAATCCGGCGGCGGTGGATCTCGCGCTGAAGCACATTGCCGATGCGCAGGGCAGGCGAGCGGCACTGCTTTGTGGCGGGAAGCGTTGGGGCGGTGCGGACAGTGCGTTCATCGAGCCGACCGTGCTCACCGGCGTGCCGGGGGAATCGTTCGGCATGTGCGACGAGACGTTTGCGCCGGTGGCTTATGTGAACGTGTTCGACACTGAAGGCGAAGCGGTGGTGCGGGCGAACGACACGAACTACGGGCTGGCGGCCTACGTCTTCACGCGGGATCTGAGCCGAGCCTTTCGCCTGATGGAGTTGCTGGAAGCGGGCATGATCGGCATCAACGACGGTGTGCCGACGACGAGCAACGCACCCTTCGGTGGGGTGAAGCAGAGCGGCTGGGGACGCGAACTGGGCACGGAGGGCCTCGACGCGTTCCTCGACACGAAGCATGTGAGCCTCGTTGTGTAGGGGAAAAGTATTCAGTATCCAGTATTCAGTCGGCGTCCTGTGAGGCAGGGAGCTTTCTGAATACTGAACACTGAATACTTCTTCCGCCCCGGGCGACTCCGCGCTTGCCCTTGCCGCCTGTGCCCGCCTCAATGTCGCCATGGCCAACGACCTCGTCTTTCACAACTGTCAGCTTGTCTTCCCCGACTTCTTCGCGACCGGCTCGCTGCGTGTGCGCGAGGGGCGCATCGAGTCGGTTCAGATCGGCGGCAATATCGCCGACGCCAAGGCCGAGGTCGTGGATTGCGCGGGGGATTTCCTCGGGCCCGGGTTTGTGGACATCCATAATCATGGCGCGGCAGGCACGGACTTCATTGATGGTGAAGTGGAGGGGCTGGCTGCCGCGCTGGAGTGGCATCAGGCGCAGGGCAGCACCAGCGTGCTTGCGACGTTGCTGACGAATCCGCCTGAGCAGATTGCGAAGATGGTCCGGCGGCACGTTGAGGCGGAGGCGGCGGGGAAACTTCCGGGCAACTTTGCGGGGCTGCATATTGAGGGGCCATTCCTGAACCCGGAGAAGAAGGGCATGCATCGCGAGGATTGGATGCATGACCCGCGACCCGCCGAGTATCAAATGTGGGTCGGACAGGGCGCAGGGCGCGTGCGCATGATCACCGCCGCACCGGAGCGCGAGGGCGCGCTGGAGATGTATGCCTGGCTGCGCGCGCAGGGCGTGACCGGTTCCATGGGACACACGACGGTGACGTGGGACCGCGCGCAGGCGGCCGCGGCGGCGGGAGCGTCCCATTTCGTCCATGTGAACAACGCGATGGAATGGCCCACGCGCGCGCGCAACACTTCCGGCTGGATGCAGACGCATGCGCGAGGCATCGGCTCGTATCTCACGACCGATCTGTTTACCGGCGAGATCATCGGTGATGGCTGGCACGTCACGCCGGAACTGGTGCGCGTGATCATGAAGACGAAGGGGACGGACCGGGTGGCACTCGTCAGCGATGCCTCACCGCTCACGGGCCTGCCGCTCGGTCATTACACCGTGGCCACGATGCCGGTCGAGGTGCGCGCGGACCACCTGTGCACGATGGCGGACGGCTCGGGGCTGGCCAGCAGCGTTGTGTCGTTGCTGGACATCGTGCGGAACATGGTGCGGTGGGGCTTCCCGCTGCTGGAGGCGTGGCGCATGGCGAGCTGGACGCCGGCGCGGATTGTCCATCTCGGTGACCGGGGGTTGCTGCAACTGGGCAACCGGGCGGATTTGGTGCGGCTCGATGCGCAGCTTGGACTCAAGGGAGTGTGGCAGGCGGGGCGGGGAGTGGAGTTGGCAGTATTCAGTGATCAGTGATCAGTCGAGGGCTGCGCGCGTCGGAACCGTTGACTGAACACTGATTACTGAAGACTGGAGACTCATCCGGTCCGCCTCCTCACGTCGGCGGCTACGCGCGCTTTTGTTTCGCGATGTTGGCGAGCAGCTTTTCGGCGCAGGCTGTGGCGAACTCGGGGGCGTTGATCGCGCAGCTCATTTCCAAGACTTCGATGTCCTTGCGCAGGGAGGACTTTAGGGACGTGAAGAGCGCGCTGTCGGCGGCGGGGTCGTGGAATTTCTGGCCGGGTGCGCTGATGATGCTGATGGCTTGGAGCGGGAGCAGGACGGTGACTGGAGCGGTGGAGAGGTTGATTTTCTCAGCGAGGATGCGGCCTAGTTCCGAGCACTCTTCCGGCGTGGTGCGCATGAGGGTTACCTGTGGGTTGTGCTGGTAGAAGGTGCGGCCTTTGAACTTCGCGGGCACGGTCTCCGGCGCACCAAAGTTCACCATGTCCAGGCAGCCGGGGGTGACTATGGTCGGCACCCCAGCGCGGGCGGCGGCTTCGCAACGGGTGGGACCGGCACTGAGAATGCCGCCGACGAGTTCATCCGCCCACTCGGTGGTGGTGATGTCCAGCACACCGGCGACGAGACCGGACTCGATGAGGGATTCCATCGCGCGACCGCCGGTGCCAGTGGCATGGAAGACCAGGACTTCGTAGTCGGCGGCTTCGAGGATTCGCTTGGCAGCCTGCACACACTCAGTCGTGTTGCCGAACATGCTGGCGACGATGATGGGCTTGTCCTCGCCCGGGGCTGGGACGCTTTCGACCATACCGCAGATGGCTCCGGCTGCGCGGGTGAGTATCTGACGTGAGATACGGTTGATGCCGGCAACGTCCACGACGGCCGGAAACATGACGATATCCTTAACGCCGACATATTGAGCCGTGTTGCCGCTGGCCAGGGTGGAAACCATGACCTTGGGGAAGCCGATGGGCAGGGCACGCATGGCGGCGGTGCCGATGGCGGTGCCGCCGCCACCGCCCAGCGAGATCACCCCATCGACGCGTTTGTCCGCTACCAGCCTGGCTAGGAGGATCGGGGCGCCTTTGGACATCGCTGCGACTGCTTCCCCCCGGTCTTTGCGGGCGACTATGGCGGCGAAGACCACCCCAGCAGCGGCGGCGACCTCCAAACGGGAGATGTCGGGCTTGAGTTTCGGGGCGTCCAGGGTGCCGGTGTCGATGACGAGCACTTGATGCCCATGCTGGCGGATGAGGTCTGCTACAAAGGCGTGCTCCTCGCCCTTGGTATCCATTGTGCCGAGAACTGCGATGGTGGCCATAGGTGGGGGGAGAGTTTAGCGGGTGGCCGAGTGAACGGCAGGAAAAAAACGACGGGGCATCCGGTTATGGCGCGGGCTGCTATTGGCTCGACGCATAGCTTCGCGTTGGCGCGACAGTGTCGGCATGAGCACCGCAGGATGATGTAGGCACGCGCAAAGCGGCCCGGAGGGCCGCGCTCCGGGGAGGGCCGTGCCGTGCACTTTTCCTTTGGAATTTGGGCTTTGGAATTTGGAGATTCGGCCAAGTGTGGATATTTAGCCACCTTTGTCACCAAAGGCCTTGAAATATCTTGCCCCTAACCCAGCGGACCCCTAGGCTGTGCCCATTGCTAGGCGCACTTCATGTTGTCGCAACTTAAAAGCCTGTTCTCCAACGACATCGGGATAGACCTCGGGACTGCTAACTCCCTGGTTTACGTGCGCGATCAGGGCATTGTCTTGCGGGAACCTTCCGTCGTCGCCATCCAGGCGGGGACGACCAACGTGCTCGCCGTCGGGGAGGAAGCCAAGCGGATGCTCGGCCGCACCCCCGGAAACATCCTCGCCATTCGTCCGATGAAGGACGGCGTCATTGCCGACTTCGAGATCACGGAGGCGATGCTGCGGCATTTCATTCAGAAGGTTCACCACCGCAAGCTGATCGCGCCGCGCGTGGTCGTCGCCGTGCCTTCCGGCATCACGGAAGTGGAGCGGCGGGCGGTCAAAGACTCGGCCACCCATGCCGGGGCGCGGGAAGTCTATCTCATCGAGCAGCCCATGGCCTCGGCCATCGGCGTCGGTCTGCCGGTGCACGAGCCGGCGGGCAACATGATCGTGGACATTGGCGGCGGCACCTGCGAAATCGCGATCATCTCGCTCGCGGGCATCGTGTTCAGCCGGAGTCTCCGCGTGGGCGGGGACGAATTTGACGAGACGATCGTCGCGCACATGAAGCGCACCTACAATTTGATGATTGGCGAACGGACTGCGGAGGAAATCAAAATCCGCGTTGGTTCAGCTTTTCCGCTGGAGCAGGAACTCACGATGGAGGTCAAGGGCCGCGATTTGAGCGCGGGACTTCCCAAGACCATCACCATCCGCTCAGAAGAGATTCGCGAAGCCCTTAAGGAACCCCTGTCGAGCATCTTGGAATCGGTGCGCATCACGCTGGAACGCTGCCCGCCTGAATTGTCCGCGGACTTGATTGACCGCGGCATTGTCATGGCCGGAGGCGGCGCGTTGTTGCGCAATATTGACCGGCTCGTCGCGCAGGAAACCGGCTTGCCGGTGCATATCGCTGACGATCCGTTGACTGCCGTGGCCGAAGGCACCGGCCGTGTCCTCCAAGAACTGGCTTTCCTCAAGCGCGTCGCTACTTCCAGCACTAGCTGATCTGCTGACCGTTCGCCCGCACTTTGACTGCGGGCCATGCTGCGCAAGCCGCAATATATCGCGTTGGGAATCGTGGCGCTGGTCGGGCTGATACTATTCAGCCTGCCAGAGTCCGTGACCAGCCGCGTCAAATTGGCGCTTACGGGACTGTTCCTCCCGCTTTTCGGTCTCTCTGAGTCCACCCAAAGTGTCGCCCGTCGGGCGGGCAACATGGTGGTTCCGCGCGAAGATCTCGTGCGAGAGCTGGAACAACTCCGTGCGGAGAAGCAGAAGCTCGAATTCAATCTCCTCCAGGCCCGGGAAGCGGTGCGGGAAAACGAGCGACTCCGCAAGCAGGCCGGGTTCCCCGCCAGCTCACAATGGAAGCTCCGGCCGGCCCGGGTCATCGCCCGTGACCCAGCGAACTGGTGGCGCACCGTGTTCGTGGATGTGGGCAGCAAGGATGGCGTGCGCGTGGACATGCCGGTCATCACGCCAGAGGGGCTGGCCGGGCGCGTTTCTGCCGTCGGCACCACTCGTTCGCAGGTGGTCCTGCTGGGGGATCAGAACTGCCGCGTGGGAGCGCTCGTCAGGGAGACTTCGGAGAACGGCATCGTGGTGCCCTATGTGTCCGATCCCACCATCGTCTCACTCACTTACCTGTCCCGGAGCAGCACGGCCCGACCTGGGCAATCCATCGTGACGAGCGGGCTGGAACTGAAACCCGGCAATCAAGTCCTGACCAGCGGGCTAGGGGGCGTGTTCCCGAAGGGCATTCCCATTGGGGAAATCGTGGACGTGCGCAACGTAGGCTTTGGCCTTTATCAGGAGGCGCGTGTGCGGCTGGCGGTGAACCTCAACGCCTTGGACCAGGTGTGGGTGGTGGCGCAATGAACCGCCTCGAAACCATCGCGATCTTGCTCGCCGCCTGGCTCGCGGTGGCGTTTGAAGTTTCCTTCAATGGCTTCCGCAACTGGTTCGGCGCGCAGGTCAACCTGCTGCCCGCGTTGATGGTTTACGTCGCCTTGTCCTCCTCGCTGTCCACGGTGGCGTTGCTCGCCATCGTCGGCGGGCTGGTTCACGACGCTTTTTCAGCGAACCCGCTCGGGGTCACCACGGTCGCGCTGGCGCTCACCGGCGTGCTGGTGCACTTCCAGCGCGACCTCGTGCTGCGCAGCCAGGTTTACGCGCAGTTGCTGATCGGCTTTCTCGCCAGCGCGCTGGTGCCGTTGCTGGGCGTGCTGGCCCTGCTGAACACAAGCCAGCCCGTGCCGCTCACTGGCCGGCTGCTGCTGCAATGGCTGGTGATGGCGGTCGGCGGCGGCCTGGCCACGCCGCTGGTCTTCCGCCTCTTCGCGCGGATCAGCCGCTGGTTCACTTACCAGGCGCTGCCGGAGTCTCACTACCGGGACACCCGTCAAATCAAGCGGAACCGAAGCTGAGCTGCGCATGAACACGAACACGATCAAATTGAAGCCGGGTGACTGTCGCCGCGAGGGGGCGGCCCGGGTGCTGCGTGTTGCGTGTTGCGTGTTGCGGAACGGTGTCAGCACGCAACACGCAACACGCAACATGCCCGTGAATCCGTGCGCAACCATCGGTATCGTCGGTTGCTGCCTTGCCTGACCCATGCTCCCCCTCAACCCCATCAAGCAGCCCGACATCCAGCTTCGCGTGGTCGCGATTGTGCTGGCGGCGGGGTTCTGCGTGCTGCTGGGCGGGTTGTGGTATGTGCAGGTGTTCTCCTCGAAGCGCTTCTCTGAAAGCCTGGAAGACCAGGCGGTGCGGACCGTGCGCATCCCGGCAGTGCGGGGGCGGATTCTTGATCGCAACGGACAGCCGCTCGCGGAAAACCGCCCGACCTACAACGTCGAGCTTTACCTTGCCGAGCTGGGCAAGCACTTCCACTCCGAGTATCTGCGCATCCGGCCGGCCAGCGTGCGCACGCGCGCCGAACGCGAGCAGCTCGAATGGACCGCCCGCTACAGCGTGGTGAGCAACATCACCGCGCAGGTCGGCGAGTGGCTCCAGCAGCCGCGCGTGATTGATCAAAAGAAGTTCCAGCGCCACTACAACGAGGTCCGCGCGCTGCCGATTCCGATTCTGGAGAATCTTAATGCCTCGCAGGTCGCGCGCTTTGCGGAGCGCTCCGGTGTCTTTCCTGGCCTCGATCTGGAGATCCAGCCGCTGCGGGTTTATCCGCACGGCAGCCTGGCCGCGCATGTCCTGGGGGCGCTGCGGCGCGATGACAGTTCGCAGGAGGAGGAGGACGCCTTCTATCACTACCGGCTGCCGGACTGGAAGGGCATCACCGGGATGGAGGCGGCTTTTGACAATCAGTTGCGCGGCACCGCCGGCACGAAGTCCATGATGGTGAACCGCCTTGGCTACCGGCAGCAGGAGACCGTGCTGCGCGCTCCGGAACCGGGGGACAACCTCGTGCTCTCGCTCGACCTCAAGCTGCAACAGGCCGTGGAGCGCGCGCTGGTGACGCCTCTGTTCGGCGCGTTGACGCGGGGCGCGGCGGTGGTGTTGGACGTGCAGAATGGGGACGTGCTGGCGATGGTTTCGGCCCCGGCGTTCGAGCCGGAGAAGTTTATGGGCCGCATCTCCGAGGAGGACTGGGCGGCGCTAAACCATCCGCAGCTCAAGCCGCAGCTCAACCGGGCCACCCAGGAGAATTACCACCCCGGCTCGATCCTCAAGATGCTTACCGGACTCGCCGCGCTGGAGATGGATGCCCTGGACCCGCAGGCGATTTACAACGTGGAGGCGGACCCCACGCGGCCCGGCCGCGGCTGCATTCATGTGGGCAGCCGCAAGATCGACGACACCGTCGCGCCCGGTCCCTACAACTTCAAAAAGGCGCTGATGCACTCGTCGAACTCCTACTTCATCCATCAGGGGCTCAAGCCCGGAGTGCTCCAGAAGATGATCATGCTCGGCGAGAAGTTCCACCTCGGCGAACGCACCGGCATCCTGCCACGCCAGGAGACGGCGGGAGATTTCCCGGACCAGACGGACCTCGTGCGCCGCTGGCAGCCGGGCGACACCGCGAACCTCTGCATCGGCCAGGGCAAGGTGTCGGTCAGTCCGTTGCAGATGGCGGTGATGACCTCGGCCATCGCCAATGGCGGGAAGGTTTACTGGCCGCGGCTCATTTTGCGGCTGGAGCCCAGCGATCCGCAGTTTGGCGAGAAGGCGTCGCAGTTCCCGGTCCGTCTGCGCGACGAACTCGGGGTAAAGCCCGAGAACCTGCGGCTGGTGCATGAGGCGATGCTGGCCGAGGTGGAGGAACGCGGTGGCACCGGAACTGAGGCCATTGTCCCTGGCCTGAAGATCGGTGGCAAAACCGGCACAGCGGAAGTCGAGCACGCGGGCCGCATCGTGGACAAGACCACGTGGTTCGCCTCGTTCGCTCCTGTGGACCGGCCCAAGTGGGCGGTAGTGGTGATGGTCGAGAGCGGTGCCTCGGGCGGCAAGACCTGTGCGCCGGTGGCCAAGAAGATTTACCAGGCGTTGCTAGAGCGGGAATTCCGGCTCAAGAGTGCGGCCCTCGCGAGTTTGAACTGATGAATTTGCGAATGACATTTGCGAATGTGAAGCGCGGCGCGCTGTGCGTGGCACGGCGTGGAGCGCGGGCGTCCCGCCCGCTTTGCGCGTGGGTGAGCCGAAACGGTTCGCACCGCTGGATGAGGCAGGCACGCGCAAAGCGGCCCGGAGGGCCGCGCTCCGGGGCGATTCCGATGTGCCCCTTGGCCCCTCCCCATCCGTGTCATCCGCGTTGTCTGCGGGCAGTATGTAATCCCATCTTCGTCTTCCCTGAATCTTTGGGTTCCCACGCTTAAATGTTCACCCGCCCCAACCTCAGCGAAAAGCCCGCCCGGATTGACTGGGTGCTGCTGTGCGCCTTGGTCGGGCTGATGGTGCTGGGGGTGCTGTTCATCTATAGCGCGCGGCTCGCTACGGAGTCGGGTGCGGGCGTGCCGTGGTTCAAGCAACTGCACTTCCGGCAGATCATCTTCTACCTGCTCGGGCTGGGCACCATGGCGGTGGTGTGCGCGGTGCCTTACCAGACGCTCGCGCGCTGGTCCTACGTCGCCTATTGGGCCAGCATCCTCCTGCTCCTGCTGGTGCTCATCCCGCACGTCGGGGCCATGCGGTTTGGGGCGCGACGCTGGATTGACCTGGGCTTCTTCCAACTTCAGCCCTCGGAGATTGCGAAGATCGCCTTCATCCTCGCGCTCGGCAATTTCCTCGCCCGGCCGCTCGATGAGCTGAAGCTCACCGGCAATTTCTGGAAGGGCCTCGCCATGCTGGGCCTGCCCTTTGCCCTGATCCTGGTCGAGCCCGACCTCGGCTCGGCGCTGGTCCTCATCCCGACCGGTTTTGTGATGATGTATGTCGCGGGCATCCCGGCGCGATATCTGCGGCGTTTCCTCGGCGGCTCGGCACTCATCGTGGTGCTGATCCTCGTGGACGTGCTCTTCGCCCCGCCGAACTGGCGCTTCAAGCTGGAGGACTACCAGCGTCGCCGGCTGCTCGTTTATTTCGGCATGGAATACAAGTATTTTGCTCCGCCCAACGCTACGGCGGCGGAGCTTCAGAAGGCCCGAATCCAGGAGCGCAACGACTCTTACAATGTCGAACAGGCGCTCATTTCGGTCGGCTCCGGCGGGCTGACCGGGAAGGGCTGGCGGCAGGGCACCCAGAACGTATTGGGTTACCTGCCGCGCGCCGTGGCACACAACGATTTCATCTTCTCCGTGCTTGCCGAGGAGAGTGGATTCGTCGGGAGCATGGTCGTG
>CAZOCL010000072.1:0-21195 GCA_964578245.1 uncultured Klebsiella sp.
GTGACCTGCGCACCGGCGAGGTGAAGAAGCAGTTCTCGCCCGACGTGCCGGACGGCACCTACTGGTTTCACCACCGCTGCTATATCGCCAAGGCGACGGAGAATTTCCTCATCCCGTCCCGCACGGGCGTGGAATATGTGGACATCAACAAGCAGCACTGGGACCTCAACCACTGGGTGCGCGGCGCGTGCCTCTACGGGGTGATGCCCTGCAACGGCCTCACTTACGCCGGCCCGCACAACTGCGCCTGCTATCCCGAGGCGAAGCTCGACGGTCTCAACGCCATGGCCGGTGGCGCGGGCACGCCACATCCCATCCGGGCCGAGGCCACGCGCCTCGTCAAGGGCCCGGCCTACAACGCCCCGCTCGAAGCCGAGGCCGACGCGAAGGACTGGCCCACTTACCGGCACGACAACAAGCGCTCCGGCTACAGCAACCAGGCGTTGTCAGAAGACTTGTCCAAGTCCTGGGAACTCAAGCTCGGCGGCCCGCTCTCCACGCTGACCATCGCGGCGGGCAAGGTCTTCGTCGCGCAGATTGACGCGCACACGCTGCACGCGCTGGATCACGCCACGGGCCAGCCGGTCTGGCATTTTATCGCGGGCGGGCGCGTGGATTCGCCGCCGACTTACTGGCAGGGGCGCGTTTACTTCGGCGGCATGGACGGCGTGGTGTATTGCCTCCGTGCGAGCGATGGCGCGCTGGTCTGGGAGTATCACGCCGCGCCGGGCGACCGCCGCCATTGCGCGCTGGAGCAGGTGGAGAGCGTCTGGCCGGTGCACGGCAGCGTGCTGGTGGAAAATGGCAACGTCAGCCTGGTCGCGGGCCGGAGCGTGTTCCTCGACAACGGCCTGCGCTTCGTGAAGCTGGATGCGAAGACCGGCGCACTGGTCGCGGAGCAGACCTATAACCATGTTGACCCCGAGACGGGCGGCGACTTCAACGACCGTCACAAGACCCTGCAGATGCCCGTGGGCTTGAACGACATTCTCAGCAGCGACGGCAAGTGGACTTACCTCCGCACGCAGAAGATCGCTCCCGATGGCAAGCGCGTGGACATCGGGCCGGTGAGCAACAACGCCATCGAGCAGGGCGCGGCGCAGAAGGGCGAGGGCGCGCATCTCTTCGCGCCGATGGGCTTCCTAGACGACTCGTGGTTCCATCGCAGCTACTGGGTGTATGGGAAGAGCTTCGCCGGCGGGCACAACGGCTATTACCAGGCCGGCAAATACACGCCCTCCGGCCGCATCCTCGTGCACGACGACACGACCGTCTATTCCTACGGGCGCGAGGCGCAGTATTTCAAGTGGACCACCACGATGGAGCACCAGCTCATGCGCCAGCCCAAGGAGGCGCCGAACGTGACTCCCGACGCCGGCCAGGGCGCAGGCAAACAAAAGGGCAAGGCTCCCGCTGTGGCGGGCAACGGCGCGCAGGCCTTGGTGGTCACTTACGCGCAGACGGACAAGATCAACATCGCGGGCAAGCCCTTCACGCTGGAGATCTGGGCGCTGCCGGATGGCAAGGATGGGGTGCTCATCAGCCACGGCGGACCGGCCAACGGCGCGGGCCTGATTTTGATCGAGGGCAAGCCGGCTTTCGTGGTCAACAGCGGCAGCACCCGCGTGCGCGCCACCGCGACCGCACCGTTGCTGGAAGGCTGGCACCACCTGGTCGGCGTGTTGGAGGCGGACAAGAGCATGAAGCTCTACGCGGACGGGCAGATCGTCGCGCAGTCCAAGTCCGAGTTCATTGCCGCGCAGCCCAAGCAGCCGCTGCGCCTCGGCGGCGATGGCAACAACAACCTCGCGGGCGAGACGCTCACCGCGCCTTACACCGGCATGATGGATCAGTTCGCCATCTATTCCCGCGCCCTCTCCGGCACCGAAGTGCAGGCTCGCCTCGCCGACCCCACGGTGAAGACGGACAAGACGATCGTGCTCTTCTCCTCGTTCGACAAGGGCGACGCCCGCGATGAGGCCGGCGCGAATCACGGCATCTCCGGTCCGGGCATCGAGACCGGCAAGGGCCGGAGCGGAGCGGCGCTGTGGTTCCGGCGTGCGCCGGGGGCGGCTCCGGCCGTGCCTGCGGTCGCGGCCGGCAAGGGCAAGAAGGCGGCCACGAAGGCCGCGGCGGTCACGCCTCCGAATCCGGCGCAACCCGCCCAGCCCGGTCAGCCCACGCCGGCACCGGCGCAGAAGGGGACCTTCGTGCAGAACGACTGGCAGCGTTACGTGCCCATCATCACGCGTGCGATGACCATGGCCGGCAAGACGCTCTTCGTGAGCGGCGCGGAGGACTTGGTGGATGAGGAGTATGCCTTCGAGCGCCTCGCCGCGAAGGACAAGAGCATCCTCCAGCAGCTTCAGGAGCAGGACGACGCCCTCGAAGGCAAGCGCGGCGCGATGCTCTGGTCCGTGTCCGTGGAGGACGGCAAGCAAGGCGCCGGCCTGAACCTCGCCAGCCCGCCCGTCTGGGACGGCATGGTCGTGGCGCAGGGGCGGCTGTATGTGTCGAGTTTGGACGGGGTGGTGCGGTGTTTTGGAAAGGGGAAGTAGAGAAGCAAACGAGCATTTCATCATACCCATGAGTGCGAGTGAGCAAATTGCAGCGGCTCTGGGCCGACGAGGAGAACCACACAACTTTCTTTGGTTGAAAGGTTATGGGCTGAAAACATTGCCTCCAGAGGTCTTTGAGTTTGAGGATTTGGAGTTTCTCGACTTGGAAGACAACCAACTGACCTGCATCCCTGATGAAATTGCTAAGGTCAAAAACCTCCAGATGATTAATGTCGCTCGCAATCGCCTCACCGAGTTTCCAGAGTCCCTGCTCAAGTTGGTGAAGCTGAGAGAAATTGTTCTCAGTCACAATCAGATTGAGAGAATGCCTGATGCCTGCCCGCTTGGTGAGTTGGCCTTGGAATACTTGGACATGAGCAACAATCGGCTCCGGGAAATTCCCTCGCTTGTGTTTTCTGCTCCTCGATTGCGGATCGCACATTTCGATTCGAATCAAATCCAAGGTGTCGATCTTCGTAAGATCCGAAAACTCCGCTGCCTTGATGCACTCGGTTTGAACAGAAATCCTTGTTATGAGCGCCTTCCAGCTTGGCACAGGCAGCCGAATTGTGCAGGGCTTGAAAAGTTTCTCTACTGGTAATTCGTCCGTTTTGACGCACTTGGTTCCAATTCTCCCAAATTAGCCATGACCTTCCTTCGCATAGCGCTCTCATTAACTCTCACACTCACTGCCCTCTCCGCGCACGCCGCCGACAACTGGTTTCTCGCCGTCGGGCACGGCGGGCATCGGATGCTTTCGCGCGACGGACTCGCGTGGGAACTGCATCAGGAATGGGGCAAGCCGGGGCATGACCAGAACGACCTCAATGTGGCGGTGAACTTCAAGGGCATGTTCATTGCGGCGGGGGGTTACTTCAGCGGGCATGTCACCGCCACGCGCGATGGGCGCACGTGGTCCGAGGGGGTCATTCCCGCCAGCTCGCCGATCTTCGGATTTGAGATTTTCGGGGACACGCTTTACGCGGTGGACTTGCGCGGCAAGGTCTTCAAGACCGCGGATGCGGAGAAGTGGCTGGTGGTCGCCACGCCGGAGATGCCTACCAAGACGCACTGGATACGCGCTTCGGCGCAGGGCAACGGGCTGATCGTCAGCTCCGGCGACTTCGGTCCCGTCACCGCGTTCGATCCCGCGACCGGCAAGATCACGGTCACGCAGATGGCCGGGCAGGTGGACAAGCAGGCGGGCCTGAAACGCGTGGCGTTCGGCAACGGCGTGTTCGTCATCGGCGGCCAGAACGGGCTGCTCGCGGTGACGAAGGACGGGGTGAACTTCCAGAACAACGCGACCAACGCCGCGCGGGCGGACATCCAGTGCGTGGCCTGGACGGGGAAAGAATTCCTCGCCACGACGCAGAAGGAGTCCTTCCGCTCGACCAACGGCCTCGACTGGCAGCCGGTCGCGAATCCCCTCCCGCGTCAGATCCGGCTGGTGAACAACTGGCTGTATGGTTACGGCTGGCCGCCCAGCAAGATCTCGCGCAGCACGGACGGGGTGAAGTGGGAGCCCGTGCCGAACGAGAAGGAGTGGCAGGCGAAGTCCTATGCCTATGGCCCGTTGAGCGGGGGTGAGCCGCCGAAGCTGCCGCCCGGGCCGAAACCCAAGCCAGTGGAAAGCAAGTGAGCAACGTCCAAGGCTGGATGACGAATCGACTTCCGAGACTCAACGGAGCACGACGCCCGGTCGGGCGAGACTCCGTCGAGCCCCATTGCGAGCGCAGTGAGGCGAGTGGAGCGAGGATCTCGGCGGCGCGCTGGGGACAGACGCGGCCCTGCGGAGCAGTCGGCGGTGGGCTCCAGGAGGTTCCGCTCCGCGGGAAGCCAAAGCGGTGTCGCCGCTGCGCTGTGCCACCGCAGTCCAAGACGGTGCAGGACTTCGCCAGCCGCTTCGCGCGACCGCTGCATCACTGGTCCCTGGTCCTCCTTTTCCTCGCCTCCCTCACATTCGCCCGCGCCGCCGAATGCTGCACGGTGCCGGTCTTCCGCTATGGCCTGGACAACTGGCCGGCGGACCCTTACCGGCTCGAATTTCCTGCAGCGGCGATGCAGGACGGCAAGCTCGCGGACTTCTTTCGCAATCTCGGCACGGCACTGCCGGTGAATCTGGAGGCCAAGGCGGGCACCGGGACGGAGGCGCGACTCCTGTTCCCGCATCCTGAGGAGGCGACTTCGCCCGTCGTGTGGACCGGTGCGCTCACGCCCGCGAGTCTCGGCGCGCTGACTGAGTCGCCCGCGCGCAAGGAGATTGCGCGCCGCATCCTGGCGGGTGAATCCATCGTGTGGGTGCTGGTCGAATCCGGTGACAAAGCCGAGGACGACGCCACCGCCGCGCGCATGGAGAAGCGGCTGCGCTATCTGGAGCAGATTGCCATCCTCCCGCGTATTGATCCGAACGACCCGACCAGCAAGCTCGGGCCCGGGCCGGTGCTGCGGGTGAAGTTTTCGTTGCTGCGTGTCCCCGGAGCGCCGGTTTCCGACCCGGCACGTTCCAAGCCCACGCAGGTTAACGCCGGGTCAGAGACCGGCGCTCCGACGGAAGCCCTCCTGATCAAGATGCTCGCGGGGCCGAAGCCCACGCCGGAACTCGCCAGCGGCGCATGGGTGGCCGCCGTCTTTGGTCGTGGGCGCGTCCTTGGCGCGTGGCCTATTGCCGAGTTTGGTGATCCGGAGACCGACGACGTCTGCCTCTTCCTGCTCGGTGCCTGCTCCTGCCAGGTGAAGCGGCAGAACCCCGGCTGGGATATCCTGATGAACGTGAACTGGACGGAGGAGCTGCGCGCCGCTGCGGAAAAAGCGGCCGAGGCCAAGCCTACGACTGGCACCGCAACCACCTCAGTCGCCGATACCGGCGGCAACCATACGAACGAGGCGCAGACGGTGACGATCACGAGCACGCCAGCCCCGACGGCGGGGCCAAAGGACGGCTCGCCCACCGGGTTATGGGTTGGCGCGGCGGCGTTTGCGCTGGTGGCGCTTTGGCTACTGTTTCGTGGAAAGTGACCGGCACCGGATGAAGCTGGGAACTCCCCTCACCCCGGCCCTCTCCCCTCATCCGATGAAGGGAGAGGGAGAAGACAGCGCGCCGCCTTCGATTCGTTTCGTCATGGCGGCCGGGTCGAAAAAGTTGGCGGGAAACGTCAATGGCGGGCACGTTGGAATGCGTCTTAAGCTAGCATGAAGAAACTCGCTCTTCTCCTCTTTGCCATCGCCGCGTTGTTCGTGGCGCTCGCGGTCTTTCAGCGTCGGGACACCGCGCCTGCTTCGGCCAAAGGCCCGGCCTCCAGCACCGCGCTCATGGTCTATTGCGCCGCTGGCTTGAAGCAGCCGGTTGAGGCGATCGCCGCGAAGTATCGGCAGGAGTTTGGCGTGGAGGTGCGGCTGCAATACGGCCCCACCGGGGCGCTGCTGAGCAACCTCCGGGTCGCCAAGCAGGGTGATCTCTTCATCGCGGCCGATGATGGTTCCATTGCCGACGCGCGGAAGTTCGAGCTGGTGCGGGAAGTCCTGCCGCTGGTCCGCCAGCATCCGGTCATCGCTGTGCGCGCGGGCAACCCGAAGAACATCCACACGCTCAACGACCTGCTGCGCGAGGACGTGAAGCTCGCGCTGACCAACCCGGACGCCGCCAGTATCTCGCGCGTGACCAAGGCGGCGCTGGCGGAAAACAGTCTGATCGCAGGCGGGAGGACTGTCGTGGTTTGGGAGCAGCTCGCCGCCCGCGCCACCGTGATGAAGCCCGCCGTCACCGAGGTGGCCGCCGACCTTTCGCTGGGCACGGTGGACGCCGCGATTGTCTGGAATGCGACGGTGCCGCAGTTCAAGGGCATCATTGCCGTGGAGGTCCCCGAGTTGAAAGACCGGGCCGAAAACGCGAGCGCCGCCGTGCTGGCTTCGTGCTCGCAGTCCGTGGCCGCGCTCAAGTTTGCGCGCTACCTGGCCGCACCGGAGAAAGGCGGGGCGGTGTTTCAATCGAGCGGCTTCCAACTGGCGGAGGGTGACAAGTGGGCGGAGAAGCCGGAATTGATCCTCTACAGCGGCGGCGTGAACCGGCTGGCGGTGGAGAAGCTGCTCAAGCAGTTCGCCGACCGCGAGGGCGTCACGCTCACCACGGTCTTCAACGGCTGCGGCGTGCTCTGCGCCACGATGAAGACGATGGACTCCGCGACCTCGCCGCGTTTCCCGGACGCCTACTATGCGTGCGATTTGTGCTTCGTGCCGCCCGTGGCCGCGCAGTTCCCCGAGGCCGTGCTGCTCACGGAGACGGACATCGTCATCGCGGTGCGCAAGGGCAACCCGAAGAACGTAAGGACGCTCGCCGACCTCGCGCAGCCCGGGCTTAAGCTGGGCCTGTGCAACGCGGAGCAAAGCACGCTGGGCTTCATGACGCGCGGGATGCTCCGGCAGACGGGCCTGCTGGAATCCGTGCGCAAGAACGTGGTCGTGGAGGTGCCCACGGCGGACTTCCTCATCAACCAGATGCGGGCGGGCGCGCTGGAGGCGGCCATCGTGTATCGGGTGAACGCCGCACCGCAGGCCGAGCACATCGAGTTCTTCCCGATCAAGCACGAGGGGGCGAAGGCGATCCAGCCGTTCGCCGTGCGCGAGCGTTCGCCGAACCGGCAGCTTGCGCGGCGGCTGCTGGAGCTGCTGAAGGCGAATCGCGGCGAGTTCGAACAGGCGGGCTTCGTCTGGCGCGGCAACGAGGCGGCGCTGAAGAGCAAGGACATCAAGGTGCCGGAGTATCTGCTGGAGAAGTAGGCGGAGCATCCTGCCTTAAGAGTTCCGAAGAGAGGACCGCGGATAACGCGGATGACGCGGATAAAGAGCGCTTTGCGCAGGCAAGCCACCGGTGGGATTGGTCCCCAGACAGGGGAGTGGAAATGCCGATTCCTATCCGTGTCATCCGCGAAATCCGCGGTTTCAATTCCGGATTCCGGGCTGGAGCGGGCAGGGAGTTTCAAGCTTCAGCCGGTGCGGCAATCCATTGGCGTCACGCAAGTGCGGGGGGAGAGAGGAGGTGCGAGGGTTGGGGGAGATGAGCCATTTCAGATTTGAGATTTCAGATTTCAGAGAGCCAAGGTCCGAACACCGGGGCCGCAAGGACAAGGGCGACGTCGGGCGCGGGGAGGGTGGCAATCCAGACCAGACGGTCCATGGCCGGGAAGTCGAGCGGCACCAGCGAAGGCATTTTACCAAACGAACCCATCCGGAAGCGCCGGGAACCGAAGGAGGTCAGAAAGATGGGCGCCAGAGTGTGGCGGGGGCAGGGTTTTGCGAAACGAAGCCAATTCGAGGGCGGGAGGAAAACCACGAATGAACACTAAGGGACACGAATGGAACCGGCTACGATTGCAGGGGTTAGGCATGGAGCGGCGTGGTTTTGTCTCGGGACTCGACATTGGAATGTCGAGCTACAGGGGACGGTGTTTTTACAAAACGAACCCATTGTGGATGACCCGCAGACACCCTCACCCCAGCCCTCTCCCCTCCTCCGAGGAAGGGAGTGGGAGTTGGGATTGCGGCTGGCTGGTTTTGCGAAACGAAGCCAATTCGAGGGAGGAGGGAAACCACGAATGAACACTAAGGGACACGAATGGAACCGGCTACGATTGAGTAGGTTAGATATTGTTCGATGTGGGTTTTATCGGAGGACTCGACATTGGAATGTCGGGCTGGAGAGGACGATGTTTCTACAAAACGAACCCATTGTAGAGGATCGGCAGACACCGCTCCCGGACCTCACCCCTCATCCGGTGAAGTGAGGGAGGGAGCGCGGCGGGGCGGGTTTTTGCGAAACGAAGCCAATTTGAAGATGGCGATGGAAGGACCCAAAGATTCAGGGAAGACAAAGATGGGGGCACGCCGGGTCGGAGACCGGCGCTCCACTAGCGGGCCGGCATACATGAAACCCATAGGACCGATGGGCTGGGTGGGAGGCCGGGCTGCCGGGAGGGGGAGACGAATGGGGCGCGACGGGGTCTCACCCGGCTGGCTATTTCCCCTCCCACACCACTTTGCCGCCGACCATCGTAAGCAGAACCTTGGTCTGGCTGATCTTGTCTTCGGGGCAGGTGAGCAGGTCGGTGTCGAGGACGGCGAGGTCGGCGAGCTTGCCGGGTTCGAGGGAGCCGGTGCGGTCTTCTTTGAAGAGCAGCTTCGCGTTGTTGATGGTGTAGAAGCGCAGCGCCTGCTCGCGGGTCAGGGCTTCTTCCGGGTGCAACTGGCCTTCATGCCACTTTGCCCGGCGGGTGATCGCGGTCTGCATGCCGAGGAACGGGTTGTAGGGATTGATGCTGCGGAAGGAGCCGATCTTCTGCATGTGGTCGGAGCCGCCGCCCACGAGGCCGCCGGCGGCGAAGATGCTCTTGAGCGGCTGGAAGTAGCGCAGGCGGTCGTAGCCGAACTGCTTCGTGAGGGTGCGCGTGTCCAGGTAGAGCCAGGCGGGCTGGATGTCCAGGACGACACCGAGGCGGGCGGCGGTCTCGACCGCTTCCTTGCTCATGAAGTTGCTGTGCGTGACGCACGCGCGGGTCTGGCGCACGGGCAGGCCTTCCTTGGCCAGTTCGTCATAGACCTCCAGCAGCGTGTGCACCGCACCATCGCCAACCGAGTGGGCGGTGAACTGGAGGCCGCTCTCGATGGCGGTGCGGACCATGGGCTTGAGGCGGTCCTTGGGGATGAAGAGGACGCCGCGATACTGCGGGTCGGTGATCGAGTAGATCTCGCTCAGGCCCCAAGGCTGCCGCATGTAGGCGCTGCCGGTAAGCATGCCGCCGTCGAGAAACATCTTGATGCCGACGATGTGCACCCAGTCGTCCAGCGTGGTGTGCAGCGGGTGCTTGCCCACGGCGCGGATGCTCTCCTGAATCTTCGTCAGCTCGCCGAGCGAACCGACGCCCTGGGAGGCGCTCACGCGCACGGTCAGTGTGCCCAGGTCACGCAGCTTCGCATAGCTCTCGATGGCTCCGATCCCGGCGTTCCGGTCGCAGATGGTGGTGATGCCCACGGAGTTGTAATCCTTGAACAGTTCGCGGAGCCGCTCGCTGCGCTGGGCCTCGGTGGCACTGCGGGCACCGGTGCTGCCGGTTTTGAAGTAATTGCCCGAGGTGCGGAGGATGCCGGTGGGTTCGCCGTTCGCATCCTTCTCGATCTTGCCCGGTGTGCCGGCGGGGATCTGGAAGTTGCGGTCAATCTTGTTGAGCTGGAGGGCCAGGGTGTTGACCGAGGCGTCGGGACCGGTTTGAAAGGCCACCGGGTGCTTCGGGGCGGCGGCGTCGAGTTCGGCACGCGTGGGGTAACGCTGTTCCTTCAGGCGCGTGATGAACACTTGCGAGAGAGTGATCCACTGGCCCTCGGGTGCGGTGGAGGCGCGCGACCTGATATAGGCGAGCACGTCCGCGATGGACTCCATCTCGGGCATGGGGTGGTCGAACTCATACATGCTCGCGCCGCTCGGGTGCGTGTGGGAGTCCATGAGGCCGGGGATGACCATGCGGCCCTGGAGGTCCTGGATGCGGGTCTGCGGGCCGGCGAGCTTGGCGAGGTCCGCGTTGCTGCCCACGGCCACGATCTTGTCCCCGCGCACGGCCACGGCCTGCGCCAGGCTGAACCTGGCATCCACGGTGACGACCTTGGCGTTGCGCAGGATCAGGTCAGGGGGCTCGGCGGCAGACAGCAAAACCGATGCGGCGAGCAGAAAAAGCGATGGGCAAAAAAAGATGCGATGGCGTCGAAACAAATACGTATGCATGGTTTTTATTCTGACGAGATGAGCAGGCGGGCACAAATGGAAAAGCGTGGGGCGTGGGGCGTGGGACGTGATTCAGTCCGGGCGCGCACGAAGCTCCGCACGCGCTTCTCCCTCGCCCCCATCGGGGGAGAGGGTCGGGGTGAAGGGGCGGGGCTGCGCAAACACGGCGGGGCTTGGAAGTCCGGGATTAACCTCGCGGCCCAGCATGAGACCGCTGCCGCCTCTACTCCGCACGGTCGCCCCCTCACCCTAGCCCTCTCCCCCGATGGGGGCGAGGGGACTTGCGGTCGGACGCCGTGGCTGGCTCGGGGGTGGGCGCTGCTGATGTTGGCGGTGGCCTTGCTGGTTTTCGTGCTGCCCGCTCCTGCCTCCACCCTGATCTACCGCACCACGTTCGAGGGGCACGAGGGGTATGACGCCAATGCCGATCTCGCCGGGCAGAACGGCTGGGTCCAATTCGGCACGGGCGGCAATGGGCTGTTGAATGGGTTCATCCCGGGGGCCGGGCAGTCGGCCTACATCGGCTTCCTCTCCCCCAACACCGACGAGTTCCTCAACGTGTGGCGGCCCGTGAACCTGGCCCCGGTGCCGACGAATCTGGCGGTGGTGACCTTCTCGGTGACGATGATGGTGGCGGACTCCAACAACGGCCGGCGCGACGACTTCCGCTGGAGCATCTACAACACGAACGGCAACCGGTTCTTCACGCTGGACTTCGACAACTCGACGACCGGCATCAACTACGGCCTGGACGATGGCCTGGGCTTTGTCGCGACGGGCTGGCAGTTCACCCGGGGAGCGGTGCATCAACTGACGATCACGCTGAACTTCCGGCGGAACCGCTGGCAGGCCGCGCTGGATGGCGTGGTGCTGACCGACCCGCTGCCGCTGACCACCAAGAACTCGCCACTGAACCTGGGAGACATTGATGCGGTCTGGGCCGTCCGCACGCCGGGCAGCGCGGGGGACAATTATCTGGTGTTCGACAACTATCAGATCAGCGGTGATCCAACCGTGGGGACGCCATCTTTGCTGTCGGTCGCACGCCAGAGCGATGGGCAGATCCGGCTCCAGGTGCAGGCCGAGCAGGCGACGCGGAATGCCATCGAGGTTTCAACGAACCTGACGGCGTGGACGACGGTGGCGACGAACAGCGCGCCGGACGGGTTGTTTGATGTGGTGGATGGAGCGCCGCTCACGCTGCCAAGGCGCTTCTACCGTGTGCGGCTGGCGGAGCCGTAGCACAAGTCGTAGCGCAGGCCTCCGGCCCGCCGTATCGCCGGCGTCCGCGCCGGCCAGAGCGTTCGAGGCACCGCGGTGGTGCGTTCGCCAAACGGGCCGGCGCGGACGCCGGCGGCACGGCAAGCCGGAGGCTTGCGCTACGGGAAAGGCTTTCCGATGTGGGGGAAGCGGTGCCGCAGTGCTACCCAGTTTGCTTGTCCGCCACAGCAGTTCGAAAAGAGTCGCGAGTGTGCATGATGCAGTCCAAATCATGCAGCCAGATACCGCGATGAAAGGACTGCAGGTGCATCCATAGAGCTTCAATTTCGACACATGGGCAGTCGGCGCAGATCTCTGAACCGCCCCAGCTTTTCGCCTCGTCCTCGAACAGAGAGATTCCTATTTCGATGAAATGCAGTCCCGACTCCCACCGGGCACGCCATTCCACCCACGTTGGGTGAGCGGATCGCAAAAGGAGCATCCCCGGATAGCTGAGAAACGAGGCGGAAATCGCTTCCGGCGATGTCGCTTCGATATCCTGCACATCCTGGCTGTTCATCGGTTGCCACTGATCAGCAGGACCAGGAACAAACGCCCAGTCGCCATTGGATCGGAAGTGGGTGCCAGTGCTCATTCGACCTTCTTCCCCTTCTTCTTCCCATCGCCCGCAGGCACGGCTTTGGCCGGGTCCATGCGCTGGTAATCCGCCTCGGTGGGGCCGCCGCCGAACTGCTTCCAGTAGAGTTCGGCGAAAGGGTTCAGCTTCGGGCCAAGGACCTTTTCGTTCACCAGCAGCGGCTGGCAGTCGGTCCACCACTGGTCGTAGGCGGCGGCGAGTTGCTTGAGGACTTCGGGATGCTCCGCAGCCACGTCGGTCTTTTCGCCGTAGTCGGCCTGCACGTCGAAGAGCTGCCATTTCGGCTGCGCGCCGCCGTTGGGTGAGACCAGGTGCCAGCGCGGGTTGCGGACGCTGCACATGGCAAACTTCGCGAGGCTCGGGTCGGACAACTTTGGCCAGCGGCCCAGGTGCGTGAACTGGATGCGGTCCGGGAGCGTGCCGGACGGCTGCTCCAGCAGCGGGACAAGGCTGCGACCCTCGACCTGCTGCCGCACTTCGTCCGTCAGTTTCGCGCCGGTGATCTCGGCGAGGGTCGGGAAGAAGTCAATGTGCGCCGCCAGCACCCCGCAGTCGCCGGGCTGGATCGTGCCAGGCCAGCGCCAGAAGGAACTGGCGCGCGTGCCGCCAAGCCAGGCCGAGCCTTTGGAACCGCGCATTCCAGCATTCCAGACCGGCACGCCGGCGGTGCCGCCGTTGTCGTTCATGAAGATGACGAGCGTGTCCTTCGCAATGCCCCACTCGTCGAGCTTGGCCAGCACCTTGCCGATGTTCTGGTCGATGTTGTGGACCATGCCGAGGAAGCTCGCGGCCTGGTCGTTGGGCGTCTTGCCCGCGTAGAGCGCCTTGTCCTCCGGACGCGCGTGGTAGGGTGCGTGCGGGGCGTTGGAGGGGAGGTAGGCGAAGAAGGGTTTGCCGCCCTTGCGCTGGGCGTCGATCCACTGGGTGGCCTGCGCGTAGAGCACGTCGGTGCAGTAGCCCCTGGTCTTCTCGAACTTGCCGTTGTGGAGAATGGCGGGGTCGAAGTAGGTGTTGCCCGGCGCGTCACCGCAACTGCCCGGATAAGACTGACCGATGCCGCCCGCACCGTGGATGAAGACCTCGTCGAAGCCACGGCGATTCGGCTGATACTCTGCTTCGTCGCCGAGGTGCCACTTGCCAAAGATGCCGGTGGTGTAGCCGGCGGTCTTGAGCACTTGGGCGAGCGTCGTGGCCTTCAGCGTGAGCCGCTCGCGTTCCAGGATGGTGTGGGTGATGCCGTTCTTGAACTCATGCCGGCCCGTGAACAACGCGCTGCGGGTGGGAGCGCAAGTGGGGCTGACGTGGAAGTCCGTGAAGCGCACGCCCTCGGCGCGGAGACGGTCCATGTTGGGCGTCCTGAGGACGGGATTGCCATGGGCGGAGATGTCGCCATAGCCCTGATCATCCGTGAGAAAGAAGATGATGTTCGGGCGTTTGCCGGCCAGGGCAGCGGAGGATTGGCCAGCGGAAAGGCACAGCAGTGCGAAGAGGATGAGCCGGAGGAAGGGGGCTTTCATGCGTGGGCTATTCATGGCCTAGCAGACGTGTGAAGGCGAGCGGAAGTCACAGGGAACTGAGCCGATGCGGCCGAAGCGAACGTCTGAGATTCGACTACCGAGACGTGTTGCGTGTTCCGTGTTGCGTGATGGAGGACGGGTGCAACCGGCCGGACTTTCGGAACACGCAATACGCAGCACGCAAGATCTCACGACCTCCGCCTTGTCGCGGACTGAAACCCACGCGCGAACCAGGCTCCGGACCCTACTTGCGCTTCTGCAGCGTGAGGAAGTTCGCCATGAGCTGGCGGCCGTTTTCGGTGAGGATGCTCTCGGGGTGGAACTGCACGCCCCAGATGGGCAGTTCCCGGTGCCGGACGCCCATGATCTCGCCCTCCTCGGTCTCGGCGGTGATCTCGAGGCAGGCGGGGAGGGTGTCGCGCTTGATGACCAGCGAGTGGTAGCGCGTGGCGTTGAAGGGGGTCGGCATGCCAGCGAAGAGGTCCTCGCCGTTGTGGCGGATGGGCGAGGTCTTGCCGTGCATCATCCGGTAGTTCACCACCACCTCGCCGCCAAAGGTGTGCCCGATGCACTGATGGCCCAGACAGACCCCAAACAGGGGGATTTCCGGTCCAAAAGCGCGTATGATGTCATTGGACAGACCGGCCTCGCGTGGCGAGCATGGGCCGGGCGAGACGAGTATGCGCTCGGGCTTCAGATCGCGGATCTGGTCGAGCGTGACCTCGTCATTGCGCACCACGCGCAGGTCCGCCTTCAGTTCGCCCAGGTATTGGACGAGGTTGAAGGTGAACGAGTCGTAATTGTCGATGACCAGGATCATGTCGAACGTGAGCGGGACATTAACGGCGGGATCCGGGTTTGGAAACTTCAAATCCAAGCACTGGCCGGGCGGCCCTACCGGCGGACCGGAAATGGCACCCTGCATTTCTAGGCTTTCCTGCCGGCCCTCTTTGGCGTAACACTCCGATAAAAGCGTGTATCTCAACTACTACGGGTTGCGCGAGCCGCCGTTCAACATCAACCCGAACCCACGGCTCATGTTCTACAGCGCGAAGCATCGCGAAGCGCTGAACCATCTGCTGTATGGCATCCGGGAGCGCAAGGGCTTCGTCCAGCTTACCGGCGAAGTGGGGGCCGGGAAGACCACGATCTGCCGCGCCTTGCTGGAGCATCTGGGGCCCAACTACGCCACTGCGCTCATCCTCAACCCGGTCCTCAATTCCGACCAGTTGATGAAGGCCATCGCCATGGAGTTCGGCCTCCAGGTCAAGGGCATGGACCGGCTGGAGACCGTCGCCGCACTCAACCAGTTCCTCCTCGACCAGGTGATGAAGGGGCACGATGCCGTGCTCATCATTGACGAGGCGCAGGACCTTACCCCCGAGTTGCTCGAACAGGTGCGCCTGCTCTCCAACCTCGAAACCGACGACCGCAAGCTGCTCCAGATCATCCTGCTCGGCCAGCCGGAGCTGCGGGACCGGTTGAACAAATACGAACTGCGCCAGCTCCGGCAGCGCATCACCGTTCGCTATCACCTCGCCCCGCTGACGCCGCGCGAAGTCGGCCAATACATCCAGCATCGCCTGGCCGCCTGCGGCGCGAACGGCTCGCCCTACTTCAGCGCACCCGCCGTCTGGCGCATTCACCGCTACAGCGAGGGCATCCCGCGCCTGGTCAACGCGCTGGCGGACAAATGCCTGCTGGCTGCCTTCGTGCAAAAGCGTGACCGCGTGAATTTCAACATGGTCGGCACCGCCATCCGCGAACTGGAAGGCCGCATCCGCGTATGAGCCTGATCAACGACGCCCTCAAACGCGCGAGCGAAGCGCAGGCCAGTGCGGCCCAGCGTCCGCGCGGGCCCAAGGGCATCGACGACTTGCCGGCCCCGATGACGCCGGTGGCCGCCCGGGAGCGCCCTGCCTGGCTGCCCATCGCGGGCATTGCCGTGCTCATCGCCGTGCTGCTGGGAGCTTCGGGTTACTTCTTCGTGAAGTGGTGGAAGGAGCGCCAGTCCTGGCAGCCTTACGCCACCGAGGACATTGATGAACACGGTTTCCCGCGCACCAACAAGCCGGTGGCCAAGGCTGTGTCGCCCGCTCCGCTATCGGTGGTCACCAACAAGCCGCCCGTTCCTGCCGTTACCAATCCACCGTTGGCCACCAACCTGGTAGTCAGCACCAACCCCGTGGTGGCCACCAACGTCGCTGTAGTCACGCCGACCGTGGAACCAGCGAAGACCAATCCCCCGGTCGTCGTCGCGGTCACCAATCCGCCGCCGCCGATCCCGGTGCCCACCCCGCCGGTGCCGAAGTCCACCAACCCGGTCGTCGTGGTGGAAGTCCCCACGCCGCCCACGTCGCCCGTCAACCCGCCCACGACGACGAAGGGGGAGACGAACGTGGCGTCCGTGACTCCGCCGCCGGTCAAGCCCCTCCCGCCCGATGCGACGAAACAAGGCGACGGCCACACCAACAAGGTCGCCGAGGTGGAATTCCCCGATCTCAAACTGCAAGGCATCAGCCGGAGGAAGAACAAGACCTTCGCGATCTTGAACGGCAAGACGCTCTCAGCGGGCGACCGGATCGAAGGCGTGATGCTGCTGAAGATCGACACCGACAGCGTCACGATTGAGAAGGCCGGGCTCCGGCGAGAGTTGTATCTGCTGCGGTGAGCCGTTGGCGGGCCGGATTGAGATCAGGAGCCGGACTAAGAGTAAGAACGCTCGCCACTGCTCATTCTCCCGATTGCAACCCAGCCCTTGCTTCGTGAATCCCCCCTGCGTCCTCCATGAAGACGAGCATCTGCTGGTGGTGAACAAGCCGGCCGGATGGAACACGCATGCGCCTGCCCCGCATGCCGGCGAGGGCATCTACGACTGGCTCCGGCATCGCGAGCCGCGCTGGGCCAGCCTGGCCATCCTTCACCGGCTGGACAAGGAGACCTCAGGCGTCCTCGTGTTTGGCAAGTCACCGCTCGCCAACAAATCGCTGACCGAGCAATTAGAGCAACGCAAGGTGGCGAAGCGTTACTTGCTGTGGAGTGATCGCGCCCCGTCTCAGGCTGAACTCATCGTGCGCGGAAACATCGTTCGGCAAGGCGACCATTATGCGAACTTGTCGGCCGGAGAGGAGGGCGAGCCGGCGGAGACGCGGTTCCAACGTGGAACACGGAATGCGGAGCGAGGAACTTGGGAAGTCATCGCGGAACCGCACACGGGCCGCACGCACCAGATTCGCGTGCATGCCGCGGCCAACGGCTTCCCCATCCTCGGCGACGAACTTTACGGCGGGACCCCGGCCGCAAGGGTCTTCCTGCACGCGGCGGAAATCACCTTCAACCATCCAGCCACCGGCGAGACGGTGACCTATCGTGCGCCGGTGGACTTCACCGCCGATGCGCGGCTGGCACTGCGGTCGGCACTCGGCCTGTCGCCGGTAGGGCGAGATTCCGTCGAGCCCCATTTCGAGCGCAGCGAGGCGAGCGCAGCGAGCATTTCTGATTCTTCGACCCATGCGGAGAAGCTCGCTTCGCTCGCACCGCCTGCGGCGGTATCGAGGGCTCGACAGAGTCTCGCCCTACCAGGCGAAGGGACGACCGCTTTCCGCCTTGTCCATGCTGCGGCGGATGGCTGGCCCGGCTGGCAGGTCGAGCGGCTCGGGGATTTTCTGCTGTCTCAATCCGAGGCCGCGCTGTCCGGTGCGCAAACGGACCAGCTTTCCACATGGCTCCAGCAACTCAGCCTGCGCGGTGCCTACCACAAACGTCTCGACCGCCATGTGCGCCAGACCGCGACCCCGCAAGCCTCACCCCAACTCGTCCTCGGCGAAGCGGCTCCGGAGCGCTTCGTGGTGCGCGAGAATGGACTGCAGTTCGAGCTCAGCTTCACCGAGGGTTATAGCTACGGGCTGTTCCTCGATCAGCGCGACAACCGGCGCAAGCTGCTGACACGGCATGTTGCTGGAGGGTTCGGGCTGGGCGATGTGGTGCGTGATGCGTGGTGCGTGAATCAGAGCCAAGCGCCACCGGACGCCCTCACGCACCAGGCCCCACCCCTCACGTTGCTCAACTGCTTCGCCTACACCTGCGGGTTCTCCGTGGCCGCAGCCCAGGGCGGGATGCATACGACGAGCCTCGACCTCTCGAAGAAGTATCTGGAGTGGGGCCGGCGCAACTTCACGTTGAACAGCCTCGACGCAGCGGCGCACGACTTCATCTACGGCGATGTCTTCGACTGGCTGCGGCGGCTGACCAAGAAGGGGCGGCAGTTCGACGTGGTGCTGCTCGACCCGCCGACCTTCTCGCAATCCAAGGAAAGCGGCGTGTTCCGCGCGGAAAAGGACTACGGCCGGCTCGTCGTGCTCGCACTGGCCCTGCTGAAGCCGGGCGGAGTGCTGTTCGCCTCGACCAACTGTGCGACGTTCTCACCGGAGGAGTTTCTCGCGACCATCGAGGACGCCGTGCAACGCACCCGGCGGCAGGTGCTCCAGCAGCATTACGTTCCGCAGCCGCCCGATTTCCCCATCACTCGCGATGAACCGGCGCACCTGAAGACTGTCTGGCTGCGGGTGAGTTGAGGCAATCCGTTCCCTGCGGAACACGCGGAAGACGTTGATGGAAGCGTATTCGGACAGTAACTGGAATACACCGGTTGCCCCCACTGTGCGCCCTGGAAGGACACGTTCGTCGGTTATTTCCCGGCGAACCCCAGTCGGTGCCGATGCTTCCACAGTTCGCCAGGCTTGAAGATGCCTTCCGGGGTGATGATGCCGGTGATGAGTTCTGGTGGCGTCACGTCGAAGCCCGGGTTGCGTGCGCCGCTGGTGGGATTCGCGACGCGCACGTAGGCGCGCTGGCCTGGCTTTTGGTTTTGGATCTTGGATTTCGGATCTTGGATGACTCCCCACGCGCCCAGCACTTCGCTCTCGCTGCGGTCTTCGATGGGGATGTCCCGACCGGACTTGAGGTTCCAGTCGATCGTGGAGAGCGGGATGGCCACGTAGAAGGCGATGCCGTGGCGCTGCGCCAGCACCGCCTTGGTGTAAGTGCCGATTTTGTTCGCCACTTCGCCCGTGCGGCCGAGCGTGCGGTCGCTGCCCACGATCACGAGGTCGATCTCACCGCGCCACATCAGGAAGCCCGCCGCATTGTCCGCAATGATCTGGTGTGACACGCCCTGCTGGGCCAGTTCCCAGGCGGTGAGAGTTGCGCCCTGCGAGCGGGGTCGTGTCTCATCGCAGAAGACGTGAAACTTCCGGCCCGCCGCCTGCGCCGCATACATTGGCGCGGTGGCGGTGCCGACGTCCACGAAGGCCAGCCAGCCGGCGTTGCAATGCGTGAGCACGCGCATGCCGTCGCGGATCAGCTTCGCGCCGTGCTGGCCGATGGCAGCGCAGTGGGTCGCGTCCTCGTCGGCGAAGTGTTCCGCCGCCGCGAGCGCGAGCGCCTGCTGGTCGGTGACGGTGGTGCCCGCAGCCATCTTGCGGCGCACGTCGAGCATGGCGTTGACGGGGTCCACGGCGGTGGGGCGTGCGTGCTTCAGCACTTGGAAGACTTCCTCCACATGGGCCTGAAAGGCCGCGAGATCCCGGCCACGAAACGCCCGCGCACCTTGGGCCAGGCCGTAAGCGGCGGTCGCTCCGATCGCTCCGGCTCCGCGGACGACCATGTCGGTGATGGCGGTGGCGGTCTCACGATAGTTGCGCGTGCCTACAACCTTGAACTCATGGGGCAGGAGGCGCTGCTCGATGAGCAGCACCTGGTTCTTCTTCGCGTCGAAACAGACGGTGCGGTGATGACGGGTGCGGCCGCGGACGGTCACGTTCATGGGCGCAAGTGTGTGGAGGGGAGCGGGGCAGGGAAAGTTTTTTGGTTCGTGGCTGGCCTTGCTGGTTGAGCTCTGGATTCTCCGACGACGGCAAATTTGGTCCGGCCTTGGGCAAAAACGGAGGGAGCGGAGGAGGACTGATGGAGTCGAACCACCTGACAAATCATCCGAG
This sequence comes from uncultured Klebsiella sp., assembly GCA_964578245.1. Lineage (GTDB taxonomy): Bacteria > Verrucomicrobiota > Verrucomicrobiia > Limisphaerales > SXTU01 > SXTU01. The sequence continues at coordinate 19,698 of CAZOCL010000072.1, forward strand.
TCCGCCGCGACGTGCGGTGGCGAATCGTTATGGCATGAAGACAAATTCGTTCAGTGCAGGCGTCGGGGCGGCGCTACTGGTTGGCTGCGGCTTCGCGGTGCCGGAAGCGGCTGCGGCAGAGGGCGGACTGTTCCAGTGGCGTCCCTTCCTTGGGCCGTTTCACTCGGTGCTCCTCCATTTCCCCATCGGCTTTGTGACGATGGCCTTCCTCGTGGATCTCTACTACCTCTGGCGGCGCAAGGCCGAGGTGCAGCCGGTCATCACGCTGATGCTCGGCCTGAGCGTGCTCACCACAGTGCTCACCGTGGTGCTCGGACTGCTGCGGGCGACGGGTGCCGAATACGACCCGCAGATGCTGGCGGCCCACAAGCTCTCGGGCATCGCCGTGGGCGTGCTGACGCTCGTCACGCTGATCCTGCAGTGGCTGGGCTATCGCGAAGTAAGCGGTGACGCGCCGAGGAAGCTCCTGCGGGCCAGTTACCGCGTGCTGCTGCTCGCGAACATCGGCCTGCTGGTCATCGCCGGGCACGAAGGCGGCAACCTGACGCACGGCTCGAACTATCTGACTAAGAACGCACCGGAGTTCGTGAAGGCGTTCGTGGAAGAGGAAGCTGCTTCGCCGGCTGTGGCCAGCCCGGGCGCAGGCAGCGAACAGGAGAAATTTTACGTCGAGAAGATCAAGCCGCTCTTCGACACCAAGTGTTTGAGCTGCCACGGGCCGGAGAAGCAGAAGGGCAAGTATCGTGTGGACCAGCCCGTGGTTGCGCTGAAGGGTGGCGACAGCGAGAAACTGGCGGTGAAGCCCGGTGATCCCTTCGCCAGCAACCTCGTCCGGCTCATCCTCCTGCCGCCGTCCGACGACGACGTGATGCCGCCGACGGGCAAAGGCTCGCTCAGCCCGGACGAAGTGATGCAGGTCATCCGATGGATTCAGCAGGGCGCGCACATTCCCGGCTACGCGGCAGCGGTCGCCGGGCCACCGGCGGAAAAGCCGGTGGAGAAGTGACTTGCGGCTGCCGCGCTGGCTCTCGCATCCTCACGCGCGATGGCCGACCGCGCACTTGCCACCCTGAACAGTCCCGACACGGTGTTGGAAACAACGCTGCGCCCGTCCGTGTTCGCGGACTTCACGGGCCAGGCCAAGGTCAAGGAACGGCTGGAAATCTCCGTGCAGGCCGCCAAGCAGCGCGGCGAGGCGCTCGACCACATCCTCCTGAGCGGTCCGCCCGGCCTGGGCAAGACGACCATCGCGAACATCCTTGCGAAGGCGATGGGCGCGAACGTGAAGGCCACCAGCGGCCCGACCATCGAGAAGGCCGCCGACCTCGCGGGCCTGCTCACGAATCTCGAAGAGGGCGACGTGCTCTTCATTGACGAAATCCACCGGCTGCAAAAGACCATCGAGGAGTATCTCTACCCGGCCATGGAGGACTTCAAGCTGGACATCATCATTGACCAGGGGCCGAACGCCCGCAGTGTGCGGCTGAACCTCCCGCGC
>CAZOCL010000073.1:0-21068 GCA_964578245.1 uncultured Klebsiella sp.
CTCCCGGAGAAATACCGCTTCCTCCTCTTCGCCGACAAACGCGAGGTCGAACTCGTCTGGAACGGCAAGACCCGCGAAGTCTGCACCGCCATCCTCCCCTTCCAGACCCTCGAACACATTGACGAGCCGCGGAAGGAAAAGCGCGACGACGAGGAACTCGGCCTCGACACCGGCGGCCGGCAGGTCAAGGGCTGGACCAACAAACTCATCTGGGGCGACAACAAGCTCATCCTCGCCTCCCTCAAGAGCGGCGCGCTCCGCCGCCAGATCGAGGACGCCGGCGGCCTCAAGCTCATCTACATTGACCCGCCCTTCGACGTGGGCGCGGACTTCAGCATGGACATCGAGATTGGCGGCGAGACCTTCCACAAAGAGCCGAACCTCCTCGAACAAATCGCCTACCGCGACACCTGGGGGCGCGGCGCGGATTCCTTCATCGCCATGATTTACGAACGCCTCATCCTCATGCGCGATTTGATGCACAGCGACGGCAGCATCTATCTGCACATTGGACCGGCGGTAAATCACTTCATTCGCGGAGTAATGGATGAAGTGTTCGGGCGAACGAACTCCCGGCGGGAAATCATTTGGAAACGTGTCTCGTCTCGCAGCCACGGCGAATACTACCCAGCAACACACGACTACATCCTGTTTTATTCCAAAACAGAGAACCTCGCGTGGAATCAGCTCTACGAGCCGCTGAACGATGAATATGTCGAAACGAAATATCGCTTTGCTGACCCGGATGGTCGCCGGTGGCGCAAAGACAATTGCCTGAATCAAAATCCTGACCGCCCGAACCTCACCTACGAGTGGAACGGACACGTTCGCACATGGCGATGGACGAAGGACAAGATGCAGGGCCTCCACGACGCTGGCCGTTTGATTTACACGAAGAGTGGAATTCCCGAATACAAACGCTACCTCGACGAATCGGAAGGCATCGCTCTGCAATCAGTGTGGGCGGACATCAACCCGGTGAATTCACAGGCTCATCAGGACACGAATTACCCGACGCAAAAGCCCGAAGCTCTGATTGAACGCATTCTCAAAGCCAGCAGCAACGAAGGCGATTTGGTGGCGGACTTTTTCTGCGGGAGCGGCACGACCGCCGCCGTGGCCGAAAAGCTCGGGCGCAAATGGATCGCCACCGACCTCGGCAAGTTCGGCATCCACACCACGCGCAAGCGGCTCATCCAGGTGCAGCGCGAGTTGAAGGCCGGCGGCCAGCCCTTCCGCGCCTTTGAGGTGCTCAACCTCGGCCGCTACGAGCGCCAGGCCTATCTGAACGTCGCCGGGCGGCTCACCGGCAAAAAGAAGGAGCAGGCCCTAGCCCGCAAGGAACAGGAGTTCCGCGAGCTGATCCTGAAAGCCTACCGCGCCGAGCCGTTGCCGGACGCGGCCTTCTTCCACGGCAAGAACGGCGGGCGGCTCGTGGTCGTCGGCCCGATCAACCTGCCCGTGGGGCGGCTGTTCGTGGAGGAAGTCATCACGGAATGCCGCAAGCGCGGTGCGTCACGCGTGGACGTGCTGGCGTTCGAGTTCGAGATGGGCCTCTTCCCCGCCGTGCTGGATGAGGCGAAGCAGAAGGGCATCGACATTTCACCGAAGACCATCCCGCCCGAAGTCTTCGACAAGCGCGCCGTGGAAAAAGGCCAGGTGCGTTTCCATGACGTGGCCTACATCGAAGTCACGCCGCGTTTCGACAAGAATGACAAGCTCAAGCTGGCGGTCGCCCTCTCGGATTTTTCCGTCTATTACTCGCAAGGCGTGGTGGACGCCATCACCGCCGAGCTGAAGGCGGGCAAGAGCGAGGTCGTGTGCGAAGCCGGCAAGCTCGTGAAGTTCAGCAAGAACAAGGACGGCGTCCTCACTCGCGACGTGCTCACGAAAAAATGGACCGACTGGGTGGATTACTGGGCCGTGGATTTCGACTACGAGAGCCGCAAGGAGATCATCAAGGTGCCGAAGCGCATGGGCGTCGAAGGCGAGTTGCCCGGCGCGGTGCGGGCGGACGCGGGCGAGTTCGTGGACTTCGAGGAACGCTGGACCGGCGCCTACATCTTCGAGAACGAGTGGCAGAGCTTCCGCACACGACAGGACCGCGAACTGGAATTGAAGAGCGTGGCCCACACATACGAGAAGCCGGGCCGCTACGTCATCGGAGTGAAGGTGATTGATATTTTCGGCAACGACACCATGACGCTCGTGGCCGTGACGGTGGGGTAACAATCGGGGGCTGAATCAGATTAGCGAGCCCCAGCGCCTCGCGCGATCCTGACGCGCGCCGGGCCAATGCCTGTCTTGGCCGGTGTCAACGAGCGAGAATCCACCAGCGGGCCGGGCTGGCGTCATCGCGCCAAGCACTGCGTCGGCCCGGTCTGGCGAGCCGATGCCACGCCCTCGCAAGTCCGCTTTGCTTTCCAATTGCAAGCGGCCTTTGCTGTCCGGCCAGCCGCGCCTCGCCGTGAGTTGTGCGACCAACTCGCGGTCATCCGGCAGAATGATTTGCCGCCGCTCGATCTGCCTGCGCCCTTCAAACCAGATTTCCGCGCCTTTGTTCGCGTAGTAGTCAGCCCGGTTCGCTGGGGAACCATTGTTGACGCGGCGCACCGGCCAGCGTGCTTCATGCAGTGCATCGCACATCACGACGCCCATGCCGCCTTCATCGGCGCAAATCTGTTCAGCCTGCAAACCCTGTTCTTGAAAGAGCCGGATGAAGCGACCGACGGCGCGCATGGTGTCCTTCTCCCGCCACGCGGCGACTATCCCGACGCGATTGCCCCTGCGCACGGCCATCACATTCTCGTCTCCGCCAGCGGCGAAGTCGCAAAAGGCTTGCACGTCTCCGCTCTCCGCCAACGGTGGCGGACTGGCGAGGCAGCTTTCGACGAAGGCCAGCGGAACCACCGCGCCGTCCTCCCCCATCGTCATGAACTCCGCAAAAATCATGCTGCGAACGAGCGGATGGTGTTCACCGTATTTCTCCACTTGAGCGGTGATCCAGTCCGGCGAAATGTGCGGACACTCCCGCGCCGTGACAGAGTGCTGACGGAAGAATTTCCGCCGTTGGTTGAAAGCCTCGTAAAAGTAACCACTGCATCCGCCCGGCGAACTCAGGACAAGCAAGCGAGTCGGCTGGCACCGCTCCACGGCCTCAAAGATGCCGTCGGGGACGCTCTTGGCCTCGTCCACGATGACGAGCAGGTTGTCAGCGTGCCAGCCCTCGAATCGCCCCGGCTCGTCCGTCGAGAAGCCCAGGATGCGAGAACCCTTGTGCGTGGTGACTTCGGTTTCTTGAAATGACCAGCCGCGAAACTTGTGCGCGTGCGACCGTATGCCGGGAAAGAGCTGCTCTTTGACCTGACGGAAGACGCCAGCGGTCGCTATCGTCAGGCTGCGCGGGAAGACGGCGGCGTGCCACAACGCAAGCGGCCCGGCGACGCGGTTCGTCTTCCCTGCCCCGTTGCACGCCTTGACCACCACGGCAGCGCCGCGCCGGTCCATGTCCGCGAAGACGCGCTCCGCCCATTCGTAGCTCTGCATTTGGAGCGCGCCCCGGATGAAGCCGAGCGGGGTGGACAGCTCGCGCAAATCACTTGTCTTGGGCTTGCTCATATTTCACGCGTGCGTCGGCGATGCTGTCTAATGTTTGCTGCGGAATCGTGAAGCCGACTTCCATCTGGCCGACGTGCTCCAATTGAATCCGAGTCTTCGCGTAGTGCTCCGGCAAGACGTGTTCCAACCACCAGGCACACGCTCGCCAGTCGCCTCCCTTGGCGGCAGTGCGGATGATCTTCAGGCGTTCCTCCGCCCCGCGTGCGACGGCTGCCTGAATCGCCTGCCGGAAGTGCGGGTAGCGGCGTTGCCATGCGTGGAAAGTTTCGTGCGAGATTTCCGCGAGCGCAGCCGCGTATTGGAACGGCAAGCCTTCGGCGATGCTGTCACAGATTTTTTGCACCGTGTCGGCGTTGAATTTCGTCGGCCGGCCGAGGCGGCGCTTGGTGGGGATCGGAGGCTCAGATTCGTTCATAAATTCTTTCGTTCGCTGCATTCGATGCGTGCGAGGCGAGTCGCGGTTTTCTTTCGGTAGGACAACGGCTGGAAACACACCTCTCCCCCGGAGAGGAGAGGTGTGCGAATCGAGGTTTTCCCTCGTTCAGGAATCCGTTTGGTTTCCACACTGTTTCTCGCCCTGCCTGCTGCTGGCGGGTTGCGGTCATCCGATAAACCCAACAGACGAGACTCTCTGGCTTGCGCCGATGACGGTCGTGGCTGCCTTACGGTCCTATCGCCACCCTTCGCCGTGATTTTTTCCGAGTTCCGGTATTACCGCCCGACGGCTGCCTTCGCTCGCGCGTTTGGCCCGGCCTAACTCGCCACCGTGACAATCAGCTTTCGGTGGTTTGGTTTGGGCAGGCCGGGGCGATGAAGTTCCCCGGCCTGCCCGTTGCGCCAGAGCGACACCAGCAACAGGCTGGCGCGCTTACCCGGCAAAGCGTCAGGCCATCCGCCACGGTTGCTTACCGTCGAGAATCGCACGCAGCTCCGGCACCACTTGGCGAGCGCAGTTGATGGGCGCGAACGAGGCGTCGCTAATCCAGTAGGCCGTGAGAATGCGGACGAGTGAGCGAACGCTGTCCGTCTCGCCTGCGATTTGCTCGGCGCGGCCAGCGTCGCGGAAGTGTGGCTTCAAGGCGGAACTGACTTCTTCCACGAGCGCAGTGTGAGCAGGCTTCAAGAACTCGCGTAGCGTGTCGGCGGAGCGCAGTAGCGCCGCCTTCAATTCCAAAGCGAGCGGATCTAACCGCTCGTCCACAGACGAGACGCGCGTAGCGAGAAGCTGAACCTGACGCTCCTTTGCGCAGAGGACGGAAACGGCAGCGGCATCATTCGCATCAACAGTCGAATCGAGCGCGGCGCACTCGTTTCGCAGCGCCGCAAGGGCTTGTTCGTCGCGCTCGTGCGACTCAACAAAGGCATCGAACTGCGCGAGCAGCTTCTCGCACTTCTGAACATCGGCGACGAAGGCGGCGCGCAAGGAATTGTTCACGGGCGGGGACTTGCGAGTCGGCTTCATTTTTCACCCCCGTTCACCGTGAAGCGTTCGCGGAGCGCGGCTTGCACCTGCGGCCAGTCGTAGAGACAGGAGCGGCCAATCTTGAGCACGGGCAGCATACCGGCGCGAGTCCAGTGCTCAATTGTGCGAGGCGTCTTGCGAAGACGCTGCGCGATTTCGGTTTTGGTGAGGAAGGAATCGGCAGCCGGGGGACTTGGCTGCTCGCCGACTGTGAAAGGTTGAGTGTGTTTTCCCATAGTTCGTCTTTCATTTTTAGCGGAAGAAGCACAACTGAGTGCCGCTTTCCGCTAACGAGGCGAATCTATGGGAACCAACTCAGGCTGACTTTTGCTTTGAACGGGGATTCCGCAAAACCCGCTTCGATTTGAATGGGCGTCCTCCCTTGTGCGGGTCTTTGGTAAAGCTGAATCCGAATGCGATGCAATCGCGAAAGAAAGTGCCAGGGTTCCAACTGTCTCCCGACATTTTCCAGCGCTTCTTGCAGTAGTCTTGAGTGAGCCGCATGAATTCACTGAATCCAACAGGCACCTCGCGCTTCGGTTCCACTGGCGACTCGTCAAGCTCCTTACGCAACGCGGCATCTGATTCCAGTTCGCCAAACTCATTGAACATCGGAGCCTTGCAGTTGAGTCGTGCGGCCACAACACACGCGGCGATTAGTTTCCGGTTTGCAGGGAAGTCCGCGCAATTATCGGCTTCAATCGCCTCGGCGAAAATTCGGAACGGATTGGAGTCCCGCTTGCAGAGTGCCGGAACAAGAATGTCCAAGACCTCCTCAATCGCCGGGTGGATTCGGGCTTCGACGAATTGCTTGCGACGGCCTTTGCTGTATTTCGCCGTAGTCCGCACAACCTTGGCGTAGTTCCCCAAGGCGTCGCGAAACTCTCGCTCAGTCTTCGGCCAGAGAGCCGTGAATCGGAATGCACGTCGCGCCAGCGGGTCGGAGCCGAACTTACCGAAAAGCGCAGTGGCGCTGTTTTCTTCGCCACTATTACCCGGCGAGAATTGTTTCTTGCGGCTCATGCTGCCACCATCGCTTTCGGCATCGGCAGGACGTTCGCCTTTATATCAGGGGCAATCGCAAACCACTTCGCCGCTTCTGCCTCCGTAACGAGTTGCCGGTAGTTCCTGAAAATCATCTGCGGTGAGTTGCCCGCTTCCAAGGCGACTTGCGCGACGTTCTGAATCGCCGCCACGCGGTAGGAGATGAACGAGTGCCGAAGCGCGTTGTGCTTCCATTCAAACTTGCGAGGCGTGCCGCGCTCCGTTCGCAGGCGGCTTACCTCGTCCGCAAGCTTGCCGAATTGATTCCACCAACTGCTGTAGTCCGTCAGCTTGCCAAAGGGCTGCACGTAGGGCGCGAGCCACGCGGCGAGGTTGTCCGTGATCGGGGCGAGCCGTCGCGCGGCGGTCTTGGCCTTGCTCGCTTTGATTTCAATGTGCCGTTGCGCCAAGTTCACCTCGCTCCAATCCAGCCGTTGAATCTCCGCCGTGCGGAGTCCGGCAAAGGCGGCAATGGCGAGCCAAGGAACCATCTCCGGACGCGCGGCGCTCAGAATTTCGTGCATCTCTTCGGGAGTGAAAATCTCAATCTCCCCGCTGTCCTCCTTCGCCTGCTGAACCGCTTCAATTTCTTCAAGCGCATCCTTGGGCAGATACTTCCGCTTGATGGCGAACCGAAACAGAGAGGCGATGACGCGCAGGTAATTGAGCTTCGTGCGACCGCTGCCCTTCATGGCGTCTAGCCAGGTCTGAATCATCGTCCCCGACACGCCTCCGATGTTCATTTGGAGCGCGTCGGCGAAGCGGTTTAACCGGCACTCCAAATCCTTCAAGTGAACCGTGGACAGGTTCGCAGCGCGCTTCGCGGCCAGCATCTCGTCGGCGACTTGGCGCACCGTCCGTTTTTGGACGGTGGCGGGATTGCGACGGCGGAAGAAGTCCACCGCCTCTTTGAGCGTCGCGCCTTCGGGCAGGCTCTTCACGGCGGACGCGTATTCGAGCACGGCGACGTTCAACGGGACATTCAGGGGCCGCAACTGTTCAACGGCTTGGACGTAAACCGCCCGGTCGGTCGAAGTCAGGCGAAGCACTTCGTTCTCTCCGTTGGCGAGCTTGGTGGCGCACAACGCCGCCTCGCGCTTCGCCTCTTCCACGTCGCCGAAGTTTTTCTTCCGGCGGTGCGCCCCGTCGTAATAGACGAGCGTGTATTGGTCGTAGGAAATGCCGTTCGCGCGGTTCTTCGCCGTGTAAATCTTCACGGTGACGTTGCCCCGCTTGATTTCGAGGGGCTTCCGCGACGGGAGAGAGGGCTTCGCTTTCATGGCTGAAACTGTCCCCAAACTGTCCCCAAAAGTCAAACCGTTCGGGAAATCGCCATAAAAACATGGTGCGCGAGGCGGGGGTCGAACCCACAACCTTCGGCTTCGGAGACCGACGCTCTATCCAATTGAGCTACTCGCGCGCCTGGAGCGGGTGAAGGGAATCGAACCCTCGCAACCATCCCGCTACCGAAATTCTTACTTTTTCTGAGAAATTCACACTGTTGAACTCTCTTGAGCGATAGTGATTGCATACGTTTTGCATACGTGCAAGCTTTTTCGTATGGCGTGGCTCTACAAACGGGGTGACTCGAAATACTGGTGGCTGGGCTGGCGCACCCCGGACGGCAAGTCGCACTTCAAGTCCACCAAGTGCAAAGAGAAAGCGGATGCGCAGAAGCAACTGGCGGCGGCGGACTCGCTGCGCTCAGCCAAGGCCAGCGGTGCCTCACTGGACGCGGTTTATCAGTCCCTCTCCCAGCGGTCCACGCCGCGCGCGACGGTCAAGGCCGCGCTGGCGGGCTGGATGACGGAGTGCGAGTCAAGCACCGCGCCGGGGACAATGGCGCGCTACCGCACCGTAGCGGACGCCTTCGCCACGTTTCTGGGGGCGGGCGACAAGGGGCCGATGGTGGATGAGGTGACCCCGGAGCAAATCCGGCAGTTCATTCACCAGCGCCGCGCCGCGCGCAGTCGCAGCACCCTGAGCCTTGAACGGAAAATCCTGTCCATGTTCTTCATCCGGGAGATCGGCGAGGAACACACGGCCACCAACCCCTGCGCGGCGGTCAAGCTGGGCAGACTGAGCCGGGCAGAACGGAGACGGAAAAAGGCGTTCACCTTTGCCGAGTTGCAGCTCGTTTTCAGCAAATGCCCCGATGACTTCTGGCGCTATCTCGTGCTCACCGGCTTCTACACCGGGCGGCGGATGGGCGACCTGATTTGCCTGACGTGGGGGAGCGTTGACCTTAACGAGAATGTCTTGCGACTTACTCAGGCCAAGACGAACACCACGGTGAATATCCCCATGCGCCCTGCCCTGCGCGCCGTGCTTGCCGCACTACGCACCAAGATGGGCACCGTGAAGCCGACGGAGTTCGTCTGGCCCGACCAGGCCGAATCCTACCAGCGCAGCGGGTCGGGTGGATTCGGAAACCAGTTTTACAGCATCCTGACTGAGTGTGGACTGGTGCCGGCGCGGTCGCACCGCGCTAAGGACAAGCCCGGCGGACCGCGCCAGGTGTCGCCGATTTCGTTTCACAGCTTGCGGCATACCTTCGTCACGCTCCTAAAGGCGACTGGCGGCACACAGGCCGTGGACAAGGAGCTTGCCGGACACAGCTCCGATGCGATTTCCGATTTATACACCCATACCGACACGGCGATCCTCGCCAAGGCCATCGCCGCGCTCCCGGAGGTTTCAGCGTAGCCTTGGAGGCCGGCCCCCTTGCGACGCCCACATCGCTACGCAGATCATCGCACCGTAGTCGCTATTCCGCACACTCATCTTTGGAGTGGACCCGCCCTGTCTGTCTCAGCCCTGCAACAGCCCCTCCTTCCGGCGCTATAAGCCCTTGAAGGTCAGCCACGCTGTGCCTTCCCCGCCACGACCTTGATCTCCTGCCGCTAGCGGGAGCGGCCTCGGGTCCACGTTGGTCCACCTCCAGAAGAACCCCATGAGTTCCCATGCTGCTACCGTCCTCATTGATGAGATTGCCCCCCGCCTCCGCAACTAGATTCCGCACCACGTTGCCTTCGTGGGTGCCGAAGACGCCGAGGAAATCCTGCAAGATGCGACCTTGATGGCCGCCCGTCTGCTCGCCCGCGCCCGGGCCAACGGCAAAACCGTGACGCCCGGCAACATCGCCTACTACACGATGTTGCACATCCGTTGCGGCCGGCGCAGCAACAGCGCGGGCCGCAGCGACGTGATGGGCACCCGCACGCAGATCATGGGCTTGAGCCGCGCGCAGTCCCTTGAAGCGCCCCTGGCTCCCGATGACGAGTTCCCGGATGACACGTTCACGCTGGGTGAAGTGCTGGCCAGCGAAGCCGAAGATCCGTCGGAGACTGCGGCGCGCAATCTGGACTGGCAGGCGTTCCTGGCCACGCTCGATGACCGGGCCGTCGCCATCCTCAACTGTCTGGCGCGGGAGATTCCGTTGCAAACGGTGGCGGACGCGAACGCCGTGTCGCGTTCGACCGTGCAGACCTGGCGGCAGACGCTGCCGCAGGCGGTGCGCGCCTGCTCCTGCGCAAGGCGGACGGCGTCATCACCGGCATCAACAAGGTGGGCCTCACCGTCGGCGTGCCGGAGACGATCCTCCAGGCCGCCCGCGAACTCGTGGGCGACTTTGTCCTCGATGGGGAAGCCATTGGGGATGACCTGCACGCGTTTGATCTGCTGTTCCTTAACGGCGAAGACCTACGGGCTGCGTCCTATTCTCCGTTCAGCGGTGATGGCCGGTCGCGGGAATTAACGGCCAAGCCGACGCGCTTGCATCCCCGTTTGTCGCTGCGCAGATTGGGCATGAGAGTGCCACCCGAATTACACTCGGGTCAACGTTCCGGTGTGTCCGCCGAACGAGTCCCTCTCCACGCCAAGCCTCTGCAAGATGGTGACGAAGAGCTTCGCCAGCGGCAGTTCTTCCACTTCCATCTTGCTGTTCCATCCAGCATCGGTGGCAATGCCTGCGCCGGCCTGATTGTCTTCATTGCCTTTGCCGAACTTGAGATAGCGGCCGTTGGTAAAGCCGAGGTTTTTGCCACCCGCGGAAATGATCGGATAGTTCCGTGACAGGTGGAAGCTGCTGGAAGCAGAGCCATGCATCGCAAAGGTGTTGTCCAGCATGTTGCCTTTGCCGTTCGGCTCGGGAGTGTTCTTCAGCTTCTGCGCGAACCGACCAAATTCCTCAGCCTGATAGCGATTATAGGTGCCAAGGTTCTGCCAGCCGCCGGGCTTCTTGACTTCATGAGTCAGGCCATGAGCCCCCCCGAGCCCAACGGCTAGTGACAGCAGGTCGTGCGGGCCTTCGCCGTTTTCCCGCCCCAACTGAAACGTCGCGGCGCGCGTCGAATCGCTCAGGAAGGCGAGGTAGATCAATTCATACATCGTCTGGAAATAGAGTCTGGCTTCCTTCGGTTCGGCCTCCAGATGCAGGTTGCGGGTGTCCAGCTTGGGAAGCGGAGCATCGATCCACTTTTGGGCCTTCGCGAGCTTCAACTCGGTATCGCGCACGGCATCCAGATACTGTTGGAGCGTCTGTTGATCGTGCTTGGAGAGCTGGCGTCCCAGCGAGCGGGTGTTGTCAATCAGGAGATCGAGGGCGCTCTTGCTTCTCGCCAGTCGTTCGGCTGCGTCCCGGCCGCTCGTCACAAACAGCAGGTCGAAGATTTGCTTGGGCTTGTTCATCGCAGGAATCGCCCGCCCTTCGCGATTGAAGGACTGGGTCTGGGCACCCCGCGGCCCCCCTACTCCGCCATTGGTGGACATAACGAGCGAGGAATGCCGGGTGAAGTCGCCGGCGTGCTCCGCATAGGCCTGATCCAGCGAGATCGAATTCTGATACAGGCCATGACCCCCGATGGGGGCGCCCGTCAAATATTGATCGGCATTGGAATGGCCGTGGACGTTTCTGGCCGCAGGATGCGACAGGCCGGAATAGATCGTGATGTCGCTGCGCAGCGGCTCGAGCACATCCAGCACCTTGGTAAATTCGAAGTCCTTCTCGCTGCCCCGGGGAAACCAGCTCCAATCATTCCACGCGGGATCGGACTTGAGCGGCAAGCCAACCCCGTCCGGATGGTAGATGCTGACAAATCGCTTCGGGGTCTCGTCCTTGCTCAGGCCGCCCGCCGCAAACGTCTCGAACCAGGGCAACGCGAGCGCCACGCCGGTGCCGCGCAGGAACGCCCGGCGGCTCAGCGTGATGGATTTATCACTCATCGGATGTTTCATGCTTACTTGGAGTTGAAGATGTTACTGCTGACGATCAGGTTTATCAGGTCACCCAGGCCATCACCCCGTCGCCGGAACTGTGCGGTCAAGCTGTCAATGTCAGCACGGTCGGCGAAAGAAAGCGGTCTGCCAAGAGCATAAGCGGTCAGCTTATGCGCCATCGCCCGGGCAAATTGATCCTGCCGGTCCGTGAGCAAATATCGTTTGAGCCCATCGATCCCTGCCAGCGTCTGCCGGTTGAACAGTTCGGCGGTCGCATCGACCGGCTGGTTCTTGATGCTGGTCCGAAAGGCTCCGAGGGCATCGTAGTTCTCAAACGCGATGCCCCACGGGTCGATCCTCGAGTGGCACGAGAGGCAGGCCGGTTTGTTCCGGTGGTCAACGATCCGTTCCTTCAACGTCATTTTGAGAATCTCCGGATTCGTCAAATCCACTTCCGGGACATTCGGCGGTGGAGGCGGAGGCGGATCGTCCAGGATGCGCTTCAGCATCCAGACCCCGCGCTTGAGGGGATGGGAATCCTTGCCGTCGGAGTTCATCGTCATGATCGCCGCGCCGGTCAAAAGGCCGCCCCGATTCGCTTCCGGGGCGATGGACACCTTGCGGAACTGCGGGCCATAAACCTTGGGAATCCGATAGTGGGCCGCGAGCCGCTCGTTGATCACGGCGTAATCGGAATGGATGAAATCCATGATGCTGCGGTTGTGCCTCAGGACTTCATCAAAGAAGGCGACCGGCTCTTCCTGCATCGCTTCTCTCAATGCACTGTCCGTGACATGCGTCACACTGTTCATCCGGTCCAACCCCAGCCATTGCTCAACGAAGTGCCGGGAAAATCGTTGCGAACGCGGGTCGGCGAGCATGCGTCTAATTTGAGCCGTCAGGACCTCCGGCTTTCTGAGGTTTCCCTGCTCGGCGAGCCTCAGCAACTCGTCATCCGGAATGCTGGACCACAAAAACACGGAGAGGCGGCTGGCAAACTCCAGCTCACTGATCCGGGCCGGGGATTTCGTCTCGTTGGCCTTCAGTCCTGGAGTCAGGTGGAGGAAGGACCGCAGCGGAGCGAGGAATCCCTTGGGCTCGCTGGCCTCCACTCTTTGCGTCAGGTAGAGGAACTCCGGGGTGGCCAGCGCAGTCGCCAGCACTTCCACCATGGCCTCTTCGAACGTCGGGAACCCCGGCCGATACTTCGCAAACAGGGCCATGAACTGGCTGACTTCCGAGGCGGTGACCGGGCGTCGCCAGACGCGTTTTAGGAATCGGTTCAGCACCTCGCGGCCGTAGATCTGCTCGTCACCCTTGTGCTTGCTCGCAATGAAGATGTCAGTGTGCGTCTTCGGGGGCCATTGCTCGTAAAACGGAGCGACGATTTCGATTTGGTCGATCAGCACCTGAAGGGCTTCCTCCCCGCGGGTGGCATTCGAGACATTCTGAATGTGCAGGAACTCATCGCGCCGGGGGAACGTGGTGGTGAGCTTCCGGAACGGGTTCCGTTGGATGTCACCCAGCGGGATATCGAAGTGAATGAACTCGGGGTTGTCGGCCGATGCCGTAACCGGGATTTCGTGCTCACTGACCACCTGCGAGAATTCGGCGTTGTTGCTGGTGTGGGCGCTGAAAATCAGACGCAGGCTTGCATATTCGTCCGGGTTCATCGTCGAGCGACCGGCGCGGATGCGAACGCGCATGGTGCCCTCGTCGGGCAGAAAGCGATCCAGGTCCAGCTTCACCTCGCTGGCCCGGGGAAGCACCAGCACGACCGGAGAAACAGCGGGATTCTGTCCGGCAACCGCCTCCGCCCGGGGCAGCGACTTTCCGGCAGGAAACGGCATGCTCTCGCCGGTCTCCCGATTAAATAACTGCTGCTGATTCCTGGCCTTCTTGGGGTTGGTTTTCTTTTCGGACGCCTTGGTATCTTTTCCGGACGCCGCCTTGTCCATCTCTTCCTGCATCGAGATGATGTAGGTGACGGCTTGCGGACGGTCACCACTCACGGTGGCTCGCTTGAGCGCTTTCAGTCCAATCTCACGATAGGTCTCAAACTGCATGGCAGACATCTGCAGCAATTCCGAGCTGTTCTTGAAACCGTCGTCCGACGCGGTTTCCGGGGGCAGCTTGTTCGCGAGGGCATAGGGCAGACCAAGCAGGTCCTGCAGGGCGTAGTTGTATTCGTAATTCGTCAGCCGGCGAAATGACGACTGCTGCCCGCTGTTACGGCGGATGAGGGACGCCGTGTTCAGTTCCCCGCTGAGCCAGTCAACGATGCGTCCGCGATCCGCATCCGCAAGCGCATAATCCGGTTCGTCCTTGGGGGGCATCTCTGACTTGCTGAGGGCGTTGAACACTTCGCGCCACCGCTCCACATCAGGGCCGGTCAGCAGGTCCGGATTCAGTTGGTCGATGCGAAGTCGGCCCTTGGACTTTTCGGGACCATGACAGGCCAGGCAGTTCTTTTTCAGGATCGGCCCCACCGACTTTTGAAAGAAAGCGACGTTCGCCTTGGGAATGGTGCCGGGGCCTCGCGCGCCTTCCTTGGTCTCCTTCAAAAAACTGGATTTTACGCGTCCGAGTTCTTTGGCCGTTTCCAAAGCGATCGGAGTCTCCTGCCCGCTGGCAGCCAGAATCACCCAGGCGCTTCCGAGCACCAGCAGCACCGTGTTATTTAGAGGAGGCTTCAACTGATCGGTATTTGCTTTTGGACGCCGCACGGTTCACAACACGGCCAGCAGCATTGCTTCAAGCAATGCCCATGAAGGGGAGGAGGTGCTGATCTGACAGGCAGTTGGAATGATCCTCGCCGTTCATGCCGGCGAGTGTGGCGCGGCCTTTGTCGAGCCTGCGCGGCACAGCAGGGCGCAGCCGCCGAGACGCCTGCGCGGACTGCGGGGTGGGCGTTGAGTGACATCGGGAGCGGATAGTTTTGAGGTGCTCATGCTTAGCGAGAACGTGGCACGCTGGAAAAAGGTGGCAATGCGAAAACAGCTCCCTGGAAACTGCTCACTCACCAGAGTCGTTCCGCCTGCACCGTCTCAATCCTGTCCTGCACTTCCTTCGACAACTCAGGGCAGAAATCGAGGCCCGTCTCCCGCTCGATCGCCCGCACCCTCGTCAGGAACTGCGCCAACGGTTCGTGGCCGAAGCGGAACAATGGTTCAAGGCTGCCATGGCGATTGACGCGAAGACTGTGCGGCGGGTGGGGATCACCGATCCCGACTTGGACCCGATGTGGCAGGGTTTGAGCGGAACGGCCTGAGCGCTCAGACCGCCTCAATCTGCGAGTTCGTCTAGGATCGCACTGATCGTTTCCGGCGCATTCCGCATTCCCCTCCAGCCGGTTATTGACGTAGATGAACGCCTGCTTCCCTTTGGACTTCGCCACGCCGATCAACTTCCCGCCCGCCTTCCGCGCCTCCGCATTGATCTCTTTTACCGCTTTGTAGGCACTGAACTCTTTGACCGCCTCGTCGTATTTGCGGCCAGGCTTCAACAAGAACCTCGCCGCCACCATCGAGTCGCTGGTGTCGCTGCCTGGGAGCGCAATCTGTTCACCCACCGTTGGCATCACTGACCAGTTGTTGAAGACGTGCACGACGCCATGCTTGCGCAGCACCGAGGAATATTCGGGCTGCAGCCAGTCCTGGTTGCGCAGTTCCACACCGTAATTCCATCCCGCTGGTAACTGCCCCAGGAAGCGATCCAGATCCGCCACGAAATCCCGGCCGTGCGCGTAGTCCGACGAGTAGAACCGGCTGAACTCGAACATCAGCAGGCCAACTTGCTGGCGGAACGGTTCGCAGGGTTTGAGAAAGGCCCCGATGAAGAGTTCGGCATTGAGAATGTGCTCGTTCGGCTTCCCTGCCTTGATGCCGAAACGAGGCAGGTTGGTGAATCGCTTGAGGGTGTTGTCGGTGACCTTGAACGTGAAGCGGAAGTCGCCTGGCACCTGCGAGGTGAGGCCGGCGAGATACTTCTCGGAAGGGAACTGATAGTAGGCAGCGTCAACGCAGACGGTCTTGAACACCTCCGCATACCCGGTCAAGCAGGTCCGCTCAAAGCGCGTCTCCGCGAACTTGCCGCGATAGACGTAACGTTGTTGGTCGTAGAGTTGACCGCACCAGCCGGCATACTTCCAGGATGACGTGCCGATCTAGATGCCACTGTCGGCAAGCGTTGCCAACCGCTTCCTCAGGGCGATCTTGAAGGTGTTTGCTGCGGGGTCGAACATGACCGCCAGTCGGGCGGCTACTTCCCCGCCTTTGCCTTCGCCCAGCGCGCCTTCTGTGCGGCCACAATGGCAGCACGGCCGGCGGCGCTCATCTTCCGTTTCTTCCTCGGAGTGGCGACCGGAGCCGAAGCCGAAGTTCCGCCTTTCAGCTTGGCCCACCTCGCCTGCTGAGAGGCCCGCATCTTGGCCTTGGTGGCCTCGCTGAACTCCCGCCTGCCGCTTCGCTTCGCAGCGGGAGCACCAGCAACGCCCTCAACGCTCTGGCCGAGAACTTGGGCAATTTCAGCGAGCCTGCCTTCGATCCGGGCCTTTTCGTTGACCAGCGCGGTGTGGAGCTTGAGATATTTCTTGAGGTCGCGATTCATGTAGCCCGTGAGGAAAGCAGGCAAGCATTCGGAAAACAAGATGCTTGGTGATTGGGCAGGCTTGCTGCTCAGTCGTCCGGCCGCAACGTCCAGGCACCAGCCCAGGCGAGGTCACTGCCGGTGCGCCCCCAAGTCGCTTCAGGAGCCAGCGCCTCCACCCGGCCATCACAAAACACGTAGACAAACCGTCCACTGTGATAGCGCTTTGCCTCGCTGGTGCTGGAAAATCCGTTCCGTTGTTCGCCGGTGCGGCGCGTCACCGCCCAGTGATCATTGCCACCGTAATTCAGTGCGTTTGGTCGCTCGACCAATGCCAACGTGCCATGCGGGTCGAGCACGGCGTTGTTTTTCAGAACGGCAGGCCGGGCCACCGTCGGCCATGGACCCCAGGCGACCGAGTAACACACGCCCACGCCACCCGCCTCGGCATCGCGCAGGGAATCTGGTTCCGAAGCCATTTGTGCCTCGCTCATCGAGTAGGTTCGCCGCCAGGTGTTGGTCGTAGGAAAGGCTGGCGCAATCTTGTCCGCCGGGCAGGTCAGCACCTTGAGCCGCTTTGTCAGCGGGATACGGTCTGCAATGCATTCAGCAGGCGTGAGCGGTATTCCAAGATAGGGATAAAGCAGGTCATCGAAGCTGATATTGGTGGTCACGCCGCCCGTTGGCGCAGGGACGGGCCGCCAGATGGCAAGCGGGAAGGCGCCTTCACCATCTTCGCCATAGAGATGAACGGCGACCGCCAGTTGTTTCAAGTTGTTCTGGCAGGCAACCGTATGAGCGCGGGCCTTCGCCCCCGAGACCGACCCCAATATCAGCGCAGCAAGCAGGCCGAGGATGCCGATGACAACCAGCAATTCCAGCAAGGTGAAGGCCTTGACTGAGCGGGTGATGATCCCGCGCTCGGTTTGATTTGAGGGTGGTTCCTGGAGGTTCATGTGCGCAACTTCCCTCCTTCGGTGGTCTGCCGCAGCCGCCACATGCCGGCCAGCATTTCGGCCACGGTAGCCCCCAGTCGCACCCGGCTGTCCCGGTTTTCCGTCCATGCCACGGGGATCTCCTTGATGCGCAGGCCGGCGTGGGCGGCCTGGGCCAGCAACTCGGTGTCGAAAAACCAGTTGTCGTTCACCACACGTGGCAGGAGCACTTCTGCGGTGCGACGACTGAGCGCCTTGAAGCCACACTGCGCATCGCTGACCGGCAAACGCAGCAGTCTTCGCGTCAGTGCGTTATGGCCGCGAGAGAGCAGTTCACGACGCCAGCCGCGTGTGGTAGTGGCGGGCCGCAAGCGACGTGAGCCAAGCGCCAAATCGAACCCCTCCTGCGCCACGGCCTGCACCAGGACCGGAAAACCCACGAGCTCAGTCGAGAGATCCACGTCCATGTGGCTGAGCACCCGGGCGGCACTCCTGCTCCAAACGTGCTTCAAAGCTCCGCCGCGTCCGGGCTGCCTCAAGCGCACCGAGCGGGTCGCCGGCAGTTCGCGGGCCAGCTTTTCCGCTACTGCGCCGGTATCGTCCACCGACCCGTTCTCGACCAGCACCAGTTCGTAGTCACCCGGCCAGTGCCGCTCCAGCAGCGCCGACACCCGCGGCGCGTTCACCGCCAGCAGCGGAGCGCCATCGCGAACCGGTAGGGTGACGTTCAAAAGCATACTTCTTGATTGGTCCGGCCAGATGCTCGCGCTAGTCTGTCCCCATGTTGGACGGTTTGCCACGGCGAATTCCTTTGCTTCAATCTGGAGTATTCCGGCTTGCCCTGGCCTTCCTCTTCACCGCTGGCATCGCGTGGCTGGCACCCTGGCAGGATGTCCTGCTGCCGGACGACGAAGGCTTCGAGCTGATGAAGGCCTGGCTCCTCCAACGCGGCCACGGACTTTACACCGAGATCTGGTGTGACCAGCCGCCGTTGCACACCCTGCTGCTTTCCGGAACATTTCATTTGCTGGGCACCAGCGTCGCGACGGGACGGCTGCTCGCACTGGCCTTCACCGCACTCGCCTTCTGGACGGTGGGCGAGCTGGTCGGCCGGCGCCACGGGACGATCGCAGCCGCGCTCGCCATGCTGGCCCTGGCAGTCTCGCCCGGTTTCACCCGGATGGCCGCAGGCTGCACGCTGATGCTGCCGGCCATCGCTGTGGGACTGCTCGCTATCGTTCTTATTGAGCCGGCCCGGCAGCGCGGTGGCTGGCCCCGGCTGGCGCTGGCCGGGACGGTGCTTGGACTGGCGATGCAGATCAAATTCATCGCCGTGATCGTCCTGCCACTGGCTGCGTGGGAAGTGTTCCGGCCCATGGGCGACGTTCGCGGCTGGAGGCCAGCTCTGGTGCGCTGGGGGGCCTGGAGCGGCGGGGCGGTCGCTGCCTTTCTGGCGGGTCTGCTGGCCTTCCCGGAAGCAACGGCCGACCTGATCTGGACGCCGCACCTTTCCGCAGGTGTCTGGGCGGCCTTCGCCGAGGGTGGAACCCGCTTGCACAGCCTGCTCCTCGACGACGCGGACCTGCTCGTGCTGGCTGCCGCCGGGCTGTGTCTGGGCGTGGTCCGCCGCCAAACCTGCCTGGTTCCGCCCGTGCTCCTGCTGGTCGTGGCCTACGCTGGCCATCTCTGGCTGCGCCCGTTCTGGGATTACTACTACCTCCACCTGGCCTTGCCGCTCGCCTGGCTGGTGGCAGGTGGAGCACGAGAACTCACACTCTGGGTGGCGGAGACCGCGAGCAATCGCGCCCTGGCCGGTCGTTTCATTCTCGTCACGGCTCTGTTCACGCCGGTGCTCGCCCGCCTGCCAGCTCGGGCCGAACAGGCTCGGGAATCGCTGCGCAGCGGCGATCCCATCGCGCGGCAGGTGCTGGCCGACACGCTCAGACACCGGACGGGCGAATGGGTGTTCACCGATCATCCGGGCCTGGCCTTCCAAGCCGGGGTGCCGGTGCCACCGGAGGTGGCGGTGCTCTCGCAAAAACGCGTCCGGCTGGGGCTGTTCACCGATGCTGATCTCGTTCGTTGCCTGGAACGGAGGCAGCCCGGAGTGGTGGCGCTGGGGGCCGGCCTGCCGTTGGGCGAGGTGGCGCGTGCTCATCTGACGGCCCACTACCAGCCACCCATGCTGGCGGCCGGGTTCTTTGTGTATCTCCGCCAGCCAGTGGCCGTCAGTCCATGACAGGCCATTCGGCCTGGGCGTGCTGAGTCGGTCGCGCCCTCCATTCATGGCGAAGCCTGGTCCACGGCATCCGCCGGAGGGGTGGCGGCTGCTCGCTTGCGGCGCAGCCAACAGACCGCTCCGCCAAGGGCGACTACCGCCACCAGGGCCGCCACCCAGATCCCATCGCGCCACGAGCGCTTCCCCGTCACCAGGTTTTGTCCGCTGCGCGGGGAGGGCCATTGGGAGTTCTGGTCCAGCACATAGCCCTTCATGCTGGCATACTTCACCCGGTTGGTCGGCTGTTGCACCCGGTAATCCGCCACCGTCATGTTCGGATGCACGCGGGGATGCAAATCCTTGCGTGTGCAGACGGTCGAGAAGTTCGTGAACCGCACTTCGAGCCGCTCCTCCACCGCCAGCACAACGGTGCCGCCCTCGATCCGCTGGCCGCCGAAACGCTCCCAGATGAACCCGGTGGGGAGAAACATCTTCCCCAGGTTGGTCCCGCCAGTGGTTTGATACAAGGCGTTGGTCCGGCCTGCGGGGTCCAGAAAGGCGACGGAAGTCGGCAGGCGCGGGCTGGACTGTTGCCGGCTCCAGATGCCGGGCTGGCGACGGTCGCGGGCCAGGTCTTCGTCCGACTTGAGCGAGACCTGCATGTGCGCAGGCCAGATCAGTTGATTGGTGAGTGTGTCGAAGTAACCCGTGCTCGCCGTCATCATCCAGAGCATGGGCACACCAGTTTCCACCAGCGAATGAGGCGCTCCCCATGGACGGTTGAACACCGAGCCCTGGGCTCCCCCACCATCGGTGAGCAGGGACATCTGAAACTCCTGCCCATCCACTGAGCCGTGCTCCCAACCAGCCGTGGGCGCGGAACCATGCCGCCGGGTATGAATGCACCACGCAGCGTCGCGCACCCAGATCTTGAATTCCCGGTTGAACGACTCGCCCAGCAGCTCCGGTCCGGTTCGCCGGGCACCCGGCAGCGGACCGTAAAGCTGCTCATACTCCGCTTTCATCGCCGGAGTCAGGCGCGCCGGTTGTCCCGGCGGGGTGCGCTTGGCGATAAACTCATTGAACCGGGCCGTCACGGCTGGGTCCGGGCGAGTCCGGCCGAAGTGTTCGTAGCTGCCGGACAGCTCGTATTCCATCTGGGCAGCGTAAACCCCTTCCACCGCTAGCCACGGCAGGAGCCAAAGGCTAACAGCGGCAACAACTAATTTACCTGGCCGTCTCATGGTTTGTTGGACTACAGAACTACATTCGTCGATTAGTAAAGAGTGGTTCCACAAACGACTAATCCGGTGAGCAAAGCGCACTATCCAGGCAGAACGAACCACGACGGTCCTTCCGGATTGCGTGAACCCTCTGAAAGTGCTGCTCACTTGAGCTGATGGTTTTCTTTCAAGCGGTCAGCCACGGATTCTCGCCAAGCTTCGTGAAGCCGTTTCCACACTGTGAACGGATGAGGTTCTTGGCTTGGGGTCCACCAGACAACCTGTAAAACGGATGACAGGCATGTCATCCATGTGGATGACAGTCGAAAGCCACAGCGGATCGTTCGGGCTGCTTCTCTCGATTATCGAAGCCAGCAGAAGGGGCTGGCCATCGCGATCCATGCCCAACTGTTCGCATCGAGCACCCGCTGGAGGAGCACGGATTCCTCGGGGCGTTTCAGGTCCACGACTTTTTGCTTCGCGACCATGGCCGATCGCTCAAGCACCATCTGCTTGGTGTGCGACCCGGCCAGTTCACCGTGACACTTGCCGCAACGTTGCTCCAGGAGCCCGCGCACCTGAGTCGCCAGGGCGGGATCGGCCGCTGCACCTGAAGCAGTGGCAAGGACTGCGATGGCTCCGCATAACCAGAATCAGTGCGCGAACGGGGAAGTCATTATTCAATTCTGTAGCAGAACACCCCGCCAGTTTACTGAGACTCGTCTAATAGAGTGACAACGGGACGGGTTTCTGTCAGCTTGGGG
>CAZOCL010000074.1:0-20897 GCA_964578245.1 uncultured Klebsiella sp.
CAAGAACGCCATCGTCATCCCCGACGGCCAGGTGTTCCGCATCATCAGCGAAGGCAAGGCCCCGAACATGCAGGGCTACGCCGCGAACATCGAAATCAACGACCGCTGGGCGATTGTCGCCTACGTCCGTGCCCTCCAGCGCGCCCGCTATGCGACCTTGGAGGAAGTCCCCGCCGCCGAACGCGCCACGTTGAAGTAACGCCATGACCTCGCACGCACTCTATTTCCTCTCCGGTCTGCGCCGCAGCGTTGCCGCTGTGGTGGTCGCGCTGTTCGCCGCCGCGCTGCTGGGCAACGGGGCTTTTGCCGCCGAACACGCGGAGCACGCCAAGGCCGAGGCCAAGGTGGAGCAGTCCGAGGGCGCGCACCATGGGCACACGCATGGTCCCGCCGGCCATCCGACCTTGCTCAAGCAGTTTGGTTTCGCCTACCTCACGGCTTACATGTTCTGCCTGAGCTTCTGCCTGGGCGCGCTGTTCCTGGTCATCCTGAACCACCTCTTCGACGCGCAGTGGATGCTGCCCATCCGCCGCTTCCTCGAACACATCGCCTGCCTGCTGTGCCCGACGATGGCGATTCTCTGGATTCCGATTGGTGCGCTGGCGCCTCAGATCTTCCCGTGGATGAGCGCGGAGATGCAGGCGCATCCTGACCACGCGCTCCACGCGAAGTTCCCGCTGTTCACCCCGGTCGCCTTCTACGTGGTTTCCGGCATCTTGTTTGTGGCCTGGTATTTTATCGCCAACGGTCTGCGTGAGGCATCGCTCGCGCAGGACAAGGACGGCGCGGCCAGCCACACCCGCACGATGCGGCGGTATGCGGCCGGCGGCATCTTCGTTTTCGCCTTCAGCCTGACCGGCGCGGCGATCTACTGGATGAAGGCGCTGTCCCACCAGTTCTTCTCCACCATGTATGGCGTGATTTACTTCGCCGGCAGCGTGTGGGTGACGGTCATCACCACTTACTGGCTGCTGCTCTACTTCCGCAACCGGGGTGACTTGAAGGACGTCGCGCGGGAAGTGACCTTCCACGACGCCGGCAAGCTGTTCCTGGCCTTCACGGTCTTCTACGCCTACGTCCACTTCAGCCAGTATTTCCTGATCTGGAACGCGGCGGTGCCCGAGGAGACCTTCTGGTATGTGGCGCGGGAAAAGGGAAGCTGGTGGTGGGTTGGCCAGCTCACGATCTTCGGTCACTTCTGGATGCCGTTCATCCTGCTGCTGCCCATCCACCGCAAGCTGAACCTCGGGTTCATGAGCACGATGGCCGGCTGGGCCTGGTTCTGCCACTACATGGACCTCCAGTTCAACATCGGTCCGACGTTGTATCCCGACGGGCTGCACATCGGCATCTTCGATGTGGTCTCGCTGGCGGGGATACTCTCGGTGATGATTTTCATGTTCAGCCGCGCCTTCAACGCCCATCCGCCCTATCCGCAGCGCGACCCCCGCGTGGCCGAGTCCATGGGCGTCTATGTCGAACCCGCCAGCGGCAAGGCCGCCCACTAACCCGCACCCAAGATGAGCTGCCCCGAATCCCAAGAACCCTGCTGCAGCCCCGCCTGCCGCACCAAGGCCGCCTACTTCGTCGGCGCGCTGGTTGTCATCCTGCTGGGCGTCGGTCTGAACGCGATGCTCAAGCACTACACCGCGACCGGTGCCAAGGCGGCCCGCGCGGCGCGCGCCCAGGAGCGGCTCAAGGCCCAGGCGGAAATCCGCCAGGCCACGGCGCAGGAAATGAATTCCGCCGCCTTGGTGGACAAGGCCAAGGGCGTCTATCGCATCCCCGTCACGGCGGCGATGGAACTCACTTTGAAGGACTATCAGGAAGTCACCGGCCGCACCGCCTTCGTGGCGCGGGTCGAGAAGATCACGGCCCCGCCGCCGAAGGCGCCGGAGAAGCCGAGCGCGTTTGAGTGAAGCCGCCTGCGGAACTCGCGAAGCTACTTTTGAATCCGCGTCATCCGCGTCATCCGCGGGAAAAACAGAAATGACCATCACGCAACCCAGCAGTCAGACCGCCTGCGCCACCGCACCCTCCGTGGCGGCGGTCGAGGCGTCGTGCCGGCTGCCGGTCCTGTTCCTTGCTTTCAGCGGTGCGGCCTGGCTGGTCTTCGGCGCGGTCGTTGCGCTGCTCGCCAGCATCCAGCTTTATCACCCGACCTTTCTCGAAGGCTGCGCGTGGGTCACCTACGGGCGGCTCCGCCCTGCGGCGGTCAACGCACTGACCTACGGCTTCGCGCTGCAGACCGCTTTTGCGCTTTGCTTGTGGCTCATTGCCCGGCTTGGCCGCGTGGAACTGGTCGCTCCGATCGGCCTTACCATTGCCGCCAAGTTCTGGAACATCGCCGTGACCGTCGGCGTGCTTGGAATCATGGCAGGGGATGCGACGGGTTTTGACCTGCTTGAGTTCCCGCTCTACGCCGCGCTGCCGCTCTTCGCCAGCTACGCCGTCTTCGCTGGCTGGACGCTGGTGACGCTGCATCAGCGCACCGAACGCGAACTCTACGTCTCCCTCTGGTTCGTGCTCGCCGCGCTGCTGTGGTTCCCCTGGATTCTCTCGACCGCGCAAGGCCTGCTGCTGGGCTGGCAGGTGCCGGGCGTGGTGCAGGCGATTGTGGCGGGCTGGTTCGCGAACAACCTGCTCCAGATTGTGCTGACCGGGGTCGCGCTCGCCGTGCTGTTTTACTTTGTGCCAAAGACGGTGGGTCGTCCGCTCGCCAACCCGGGTCATGCCCGGATCGGCTTCTGGCTGCTGCTGCTCATTGGCGGCTGGTGCGGGTTGTCGCAACTGGCGGCGGTGCCCGCGTGGATTCCCTCCATCAGTGAGGCGGCCAATCTCCTCGTCGTGGTGCCGGTGCTGGTCCTGCTGGTCAGTCTCTGGCAGACGGCGGAAGGAAAGATCGCCGACACCTGGAAGGAGAACGCCACCTTCCGTTTCCTGGTCGTGGCGGCCTTGCTGCTGCTCGGAGTGACGCTGCGCACCGCGTTT
The DNA here is from genome assembly GCA_964578245.1 of uncultured Klebsiella sp. Classification (GTDB taxonomy): domain Bacteria; phylum Verrucomicrobiota; class Verrucomicrobiia; order Limisphaerales; family SXTU01; genus SXTU01. Next base: position 2,992 of record CAZOCL010000074.1, read on the forward strand.
CTGGCCGGCTACTCTACGCAGTTCACCTTCTTCGCCTCCGCCCGCACGGACATCGTGGTGCTGGGCGTATTCGGCCTCTCGGCACTTGGGGCGTTGCACTACATTGTTCCCCGCCTCACCACGGGCGAGGATGAACTGCCCTCCGAAGGGCTGGCGGACCTTTCCTTCTGGGCGGCGCTGCTCGGCGTGCTGGCCGTGGGCATTGGTTTCAGCGCGGCGGGAATGTTTGCGCAGGCACCGGTCAATGCCAGCGCCACCAAGGATTTCCTCAAGGACGGCGTGGTCGGCATCGCCAGCCAGTTGAAACTGGTCACGGTTGGCTATGGCGCGCTCGCGGTGGCGGCGGCGGCCTTCCTCGCGAACTTTGGCCTGGCGGTGCGCCGCTGCTGCCTCGCCTGCTGTGGAGGTGCCCGATGAGATACGGACCCATCATTGGTGCGGGCGCGATGTTCTCGCTCGCGTGCTCCTGGGCGGCGCTGGTCATGGCTCCGCAGTTGCAGCTCGGTGCGCTGGCTCCCGCTCCCGTGCCGAACACTTCAGATGTTTTTCCGGCGGACCGGCCCGGCACGGCGGCCCAAGGGGCGGAAGTTTACCGTTCGCTCGGCTGCTATCAGTGCCACACCCGGCAGTTGCGGCAGTCGGAACTTCTCTTCGGTGCGCGCCTCAAAGAGGTGGGCACCAACGCGAGCACGTTCAATGTGGAACCGCCGGGCAGCGGGAAGACGAACATCGTCAATCTGGAACTGCTCATTGCGCTGGCGAAGGCCCTCCCGAATTCTCCCATCGCGCCGGTTGCAGTTCCACCTGCGCTCGCTGGCGACACGAACGCCGCACCCAAGTTCGCCGAGTTCGCCAAGGATCTCGCGCTTCTGAAGCACGCGGATGACAAGGCCGGCATCGTCCGCCCGACCTCTGGCCAGACCGTCAACGAACTGGCGGGCAAGCTGCCGGCTGAGATCGCGGTCAAGATTGGACCTGACGCGGCTGAACGGACCGTCAAGCTTTTGACGGACGCGGGGGCCAAGGCCGAACTCGTCATCTACAACCTCGGGGCTGACATCGAACGTGGCTGGGGTGCGCGCCGCAGCGTGTCCCGCGATTTCATCAATGACTCGCCCGTGCTCCTGGGCAGCGTCCGTATCGGGCCTGATCTCGCCAGCATCGGCACGCGCGCGCCGGAGAAGTTCGCTGCGCCATGGAAGGCCGCGACCACGAATGCAGCCGCCGAACTGGAGCACCATTTGCTCGTTCACCTCTACAATCCGCGCCTCGTGGCCAAGGACTCGACTTGCCCCTCGGCCAGCTACCTCTTTGACAAGCAGAAGCCCGAAGTTCGTTTTGCCGGCCAGCCGCTGACGCTGCCCGGGAAGGAAGCCCCGGTCTTCCCCAAGCCCAACGCGCGCGCCCTCGTCGCTTACCTGCTGAACCAGCGCAACGACGTCAGCCTCCCGGAGGCGCCTGCCGCCACGCTGCCGATCAGTCCGGCTGCTTCCGCCAAGCCATGAGCAAGAACAAGAACAAGCCCGCTCCCCCGAGCGTCGAGTCCGAACCGACGGTGTCCGCCGACGGCAAGGGCAGTTCCTGGCCGTTCGTGCTGCTGATCGTCCTGCTGTTTGGCTGCTTCCTCCATGTGGAGAACACGGGTGGGGCCTTCCGTGCGGATGTGTTTCAAGCGGGGACGAAGACGCCGCCTCCGCAAACTGACGAGCCACCACCGGTAAAACTCTACAAGCGTGGCGCGGCAGTTTACGCCGGTGGTTGCGTCGGTTGCCATCAGCCGACGGGGCTCGGCTCTCCCGCACTGAACTTCCCGCCGCTGGCCGGTTCCGAATGGGTGCTGCGTGAGAAGCCGGACCGCATGATCCGCATCGTGATGAACGCCGTCGAGGGCCCGATCAAGGTCAAGGATGTGGTCTATGACAATCCGGCGATGCTCGCCTTCCGGGATGTGTATAGCGACTACGACCTGGCGGCCGTGATCACCTACGTCCGTGGCAACAAGGACTGGGGCAACAGCGCCAGCTTCGTGACGCCGGAGCAGATCAAGGCCGTCCGTGAAGGGACAGCCGCCATGGGCAGCCAGAAGTGGCGCGTGGAAACGCTCGATCCGATTCCCTGAGTGGTTGTAGCGCAGACTGACAGTCGCCTGACGGTTCCGATCAATACGTGGTGTCCGCAGGTTGAACTCGCTTCTTTGTAGTTTGAATCCCTGTTGGCAGTGGGTGGCCGCTCTCTTTCCCATGAACCGCGTTTGGAGTCCAGGCTTCAGCCGGTGGAACCTGACTGCGATCCAGACGCTGCGCAGAAGATCCACAGACAGTCGGACACCCCGCCGCCTAAAGGCGGGACTCCATGCCGTGGCGTGCGGACGCCGTCTGCTTCGCTTTCAAAGCCTGATTTGCGCGCAGTGGACTGGGGAACAACACACAGTCATTGCATTTCCCCAGCTTCGCCGGAACACTTCGCCCGCAGCCGCGTTCCATCCGAAGCCATGTTGCTCAAAGACCGCCCCACGCCGAACCCCGCTCCGCCTCCCGCGACGGACAGCTCCGCTTCAGCGCATGTCCGGCGTCTGGTGGAGAACATCTCGCGCGTGTTCATCGGCAAGGAACAGGTGGTGTCGCACGCGGTGCTGGCGCTGGTCTCCGGCGGCCATGTGCTGATTGAGGATGTGCCCGGGCTGGGGAAGACTTTGCTGGCCAAGGCCCTTGCCCGCTCGCTGGCGGCGGACTTCAAGCGCGTGCAGTTCACGGCCGATTTGCTGCCGTCGGACATCACCGGGGTGACTATCTTCGCCCCTGAGCGGCACGAGTTCACTTTTCGACGCGGACCGATTTTCACCAACATCCTGCTGGCCGACGAGATCAACCGCGCCACACCGCGCACGCAGTCCGCGTTGCTGGAAGCGATGGAAGAGCAGGGGGTCACGGTGGATGGCCAGCGGTATCCGCTCGAATGGCCGTTCTTCGTGCTGGCCACGCAAAACCCGGTCGAACTGGAAGGCACCTACCCGCTGCCCTTCGCGCAGATGGACCGCTTCATGGTGCGGCTGAGCATCGGCTATCTCGACCGCGCGATGGAGATGAAGCTGCTCCAGATGCAGCAGCACGATGATCCGCTCGCACGCCTCGAACCGGCGCTGACGCCCGCGACCCTCGCGCAGGTCCACGCCGCCGTGCGGAATGTCGCCATCGAGGAATCCCTCCTCGGCTATCTGGTGGACATCGTCCACGCCACGCGCCAGGCGGACTCGCTGGAATACGGTGCCAGTCCGCGCGGCAGCCTGGATGTGCAGCGCTTCAGCCAGGCGCTGGCCTTGCTCGCGGGCCGCGATTACGTGCTGCCGGACGACATCAAGCAAGCGGCCCGGCTCGTTCTGCCCCACCGGCTCATCACCCGACGGGGCACGCGCTCGGTCACGGTCACGGCACGTTCGGTCATTGACCACATCATTGAGTCAGTGCCGGTGCCGGTGTGAGTCAGCGAGCGCGGTTGAATTCCCCCGTTCCCAACCAAGTCTTTCCCCCTCGTCACTGACAACCAACGTCCAGCCATGAAACTGTCTCGTCTCGTCCCTTTTGCTGCCGCCCTGATCCTCGCCACCTCGAGCGCCGAGGCGGCGGCCAAGAAGATCCTCGTCATCACCCAGTCCAAGGGCTTCCGGCATGGTCCGGTCACGCGCGCGATGCCCGACCAGCTTTGCCTCGTCGAGCAGCAGATGAAGGAGCTGGGCGAGAAGTCCGGCATCTTCACCACGGACTTCTCGCAGGACGCCATCGCGGTGCTGACCAAGGAAAACCTGGCCAAGTATGACGCGTTGTTCTTTTACACCACCGGGTCGCTGCTGCCGGCGGGCGAGCCGCGTGAGGCGCTGCTGGATTTTGTGAAGCAGGGCAAGGGCTTCATCGGCACGCACAGCGCCACGGACACGTTCAAGGATTTCAAGGGCTACACGGCGATGATCAACGGCAGCTTCGCCGGGCATCCATGGGGCGGGGGCGGCACCTACTGGTATGTGAACCACGAGCCCAGCCACCCGGTGGTTGCGATGATGGGCAACGAGTTCCAGTGGAAGGACGAAACCTACCAATACAGCGACTACGACACGAAGTCAGTGCGGGTGCTCTACAGCCTGGACATGGTGAAGTCTGTTCCCAAACGCCCCTACCTCGTGCCGGTCTGCTGGGTGCGCGAATACGGCAGCGGCCGGCTCTTTTACACGAACCTTGGCCACAACGATGCGACCTGGAAGGATGCGAAGTTTCACGAGCACCTGCTCGCCGGCATCAAGTGGGCCACGAAGCTGATTGACGGCCCGGCCACGCCGAACCCCGAAGTGCAGCAGGCGGAGCACAACCGCAGCGTGGTCGCCTTCGCCGCGTCCATCGCGGGCAAGGACGCGAATGCCTACCTCGGCAAGGCGAAGTCCGATGCCGGCTGGCTCACCGACGTGACCGCCGCCGCCAGCTCCGCCTCGAAGGCGCAGGACGCCCTCGGCGGCGTGCGTGACCCGGACCCGAAGAAGACCAAGCCCGAGGAACTCGAAGCCCAGAAAGCCGCCGCCAAGGCCAAGCGCGCCGAACTGCAGACGAAGTTCGAAGACGAGAAGAAGAAGCTCGTGGTCGCGCTGGAAAAGTAACCGTCCCCATCACTCCAATTCTCCCTCACTCCATTACTCCGTGAAATCCCTCCTCGCCCTCCTCACCGCCCTAGCGCTCACCGTCATCACCTTTGCCGCCGACAGCGAAGAAGGGTTCAAGCCCATCTTCAATGGCAAGGACACCGCCGGCTGGAAGCTCCGCCGCCCCGACGGCCACAACTCGTGGACCATCGAGGACGGCGTGCTCAAGAACACCGTGAACAAGGGCGAGCACGGCACCGACCTCGTCACCGAGCAGAAGTATTGGAACTTCACCGTGCGCTATGAGTTCCAGGTGCCCGACGGCTCGAACAGCGGCTTTTACCTGCGTGGCCGGCACGAGATCCAGATCCTCGGCGACTTCAAGAGCGGCAAGGCCACCAAGAATGGCAACGGCGCGATCTACAACCAGACCGCGCCCAGCGAGTTTGCCAGCAAGCCCGGCGGCGAGTGGCAGACCTGCGAGGCCACGATCATCGGCAACAAGATCACGGTCACGCTCAACGGCAAGAAGATCCACGACAACGTGGAGTGCAACGTCGCCACCGGCAGCGAGATCGACAAGAACGTGACCGAGCCGGGACCACTGTTCCTCCAGGGGGACCACGGGACGGTGTGGTTCCGGAACATGCGGATCAAGGAACTGGCGAAGTAATCGTCGGGTTTTGATTCCGTAGTCGCAACCTTCAGGTTGCGAGGCAGGGCCATCCTGATGCGCAGGCTGAGGCCTGCGACTACCGGTGCGGCTGAAGATTTACACGCGGTCAGCACTTCAGTTACCTTTGCCCTATGATCTCTCCGACCTCTCGTCGTGGCTTCTTGCGCAACGCGGCCCTGGCAGGCGCGGGGGTGGCTGCGGGGCGTGCCTTGGCGGCTGATTCCGTGGTGCAGTTGCCGTTTGAGAACGGCGAGCGGCCGCTGGTGGCGTATCCGCAGAAGCGGCAGTTGCTGCGGCTCACGTCGCGCCCGCCGCAGTTGGAGACGCCCATGAGCGTGTTCAACGAGGGCATCATCACGCCGAACGATGCCTTCTTCGTCCGCTATCATCTGCCGCTCAACTCGCCGCCGCAGGACTTGGACGCCGATACGTTCAAAGTGGAGGTGAAGGGCAAGGTCACCACACCGACGAGTTTCACCATTGCGGAACTCAAGAAGCAGTTCGAGGAAGTGGAAGTCGTGGCGGTGAATCAGTGTTCCGGCAATGGCCGGGCCTTCTCCCAGCCGCGTGTCGCGGGCGGGCAGATGGGCAACGGGTGCATGGGCAACGCGCGCTGGCGGGGTGTGCGGCTTGCGGATGTGCTCAAGAAGTGCGGCGTGGCCGCGGGCGCGAAGCAGGTGCTCTTCAACGGCCTGGACCTGCCGCTCATCCCCAAGACGCCGGATTTCGTGAAGGCGCTGGAAGTGGACCACGCCCTGGATGGCGAGGTAATGCTGGCCTACAGCATGAATGACGAGGCGCTGCCGTTGCTCAACGGCTTCCCGCTGCGGCTCGTGGTGCCGGGTTACTACGGCACTTACTGGCTCAAGCATCTGCACGAGATCACCGTGGTGGACGAGGCGTTCACCGGGTTCTGGGTGGCCACGGGGTATCGCATTCCCGACAACGACTGCGGGTTCGTCGCCCCGGGCACCGCGCCGGGAAAGACCATCCCCATCGCACGCTTCAATGTGCGGTCGTTCATCACGAGTGTCACCGATGGCGCGCACCTGAAGTCCGGCGTGGAGCAGTTCGTGCGCGGCATTGCATTCGATGGCGGGCACGGCATCCAGCAGGTGCTCTTCAGCGACGATGCCGGGCGCACCTGGCGTGAGGCGCAGTTGGGGAAGGACCTGGGCAAATACTCGTTCCGCGAGTGGACCATCGCCTACAAGCCGCGCGCGGGGGCGTCTGAACTCAAGTGCAAGGCGACCAATCGTGTGGGCCAGTCGCAGCCCATGGAGCCGCTGTGGAACCCGGCGGGCTACATGCGGAACGTGGTGGAGACGGTAAAGGTGACCGCTGGGTAGGATGGATTTGACGGGACCATCGTCCGAGTTCACTTTTCCACCATGAAGACGCAAACCAAAACGGCGAAGGGTGCGCGTTCGGCGGCGGCCAGCCTGGAACAGCGCAAACTGGAACGGGAGCTTCAGGCGATGATCAGGGGGGTCCGGCGCAAGAACGCCGAGGCTCGCAAGCGCGCGGGCAAGCCGCCGGTGAAACGCCGCCGTGTCCGGGTGGACTTGATGGCACAACTGAAAAAGGCATACGGCGACAGCAATGTGGGCGATCGCATGTGGGAAAAGTATGGAGCGTTGGTATCTTGATTTTTCCCAATTTTTTGCCGCTGTGATGCAGCGTGGGCGTTCACCTGAACTGGCTGCGGTGATGGCGGATGAGGCGGCCTTGCCGCTCGTGCTGACTCGCCTTCACTTGCTACAGCTAGAGACCATGCTTGCACGGATCGAGCAGGATGCTGCGCTAGAAGCCTCGCAAACGGGTGCCGCGCGCCAGTTGCTGGCCAATCATCTGGCAGAGCAGGTCTTCGAGTTGCGGACACCGGATTACGAGCAAGCCCTCTCCCTCGCCACCCAACTCGTGCGAACCCATCCCCGGCCAGACGCTTCGCCCACGCAAGTGCTCCATCCCTGCCTGGCGCTCCTTACGGACGCCAACCGCTTTCTGAGTTTCGATCCCAACGCCCGGCACTTCGCCGGCATGCTCGGACTGAAAGTCTTTCCCAACTGATCTCCGCCATGAACCCCAAACTTAACCCCGTCCTGCCGCTCGCCATCTTCACCAGCTTCGGTCTGGCCGCCGCCGCGCCGGTGCACTTCGAACTGCCCAAGGAGACCGCCGCCTACAAGCCGGGGCCCGGGGTGGAACTGGCGAAGAACCAGTGCCTCATCTGCCACTCGGCGGAATACGTGAGCACCCAGCCGCGTCTGCCGCGCGCCTTCTGGGAAGCGAACGTGGCAAAGATGCGGGACAAATACGGCGCGCTCGTGCCGAAGGACCAGGTGCCGGCGCTGGTGGAGTATCTGGTGAAGACTTACGGGAAGGAGTAGCGGTGGCTGTTGCGTGTTACGTGTTGCGTGTCTGAAGACGCAAGCACGCAACACGCAACACGCAACACGCAGCCCCTCCCCCTTCCGCAGTTGCCTTCTCGCCTCCCTTCCGCATCATGTCACCCATGAATCCGACTGTTTCACCGGACGCCCTGACTGAACTGAACCGCCGCGCGTTTGTGCAGCGTGGCTCTTTTGCCGCGATGCTGGCCGCGCTCGGCGCGGTGGAACTGCGCGCCCAGACGCCGCCGGCACCGGTCGAGAAGAAGGCCGCCTTCACCGTCAACGTCGCCGTCATCGGCCTGGGTCCGTGGGGGCGCGAGATCATCAATGCACTGGGCCGCACAAAAGAGGCGAAAATCGTCGCCATTTGTGACACCTACGCCGCCATGGTCCGGCGCACCGCCGAGAATGCTCCGGGCGCAGCGCAGGAAAGCGATTACAAGAAGGTGCTGGCGAACAAGGACGTGCAGGCCGTGGTCATCGCCACGCCCACGCATCAGCACAAGCAGCTCGTGACCGAGGCGCTGGCTGCGGGGAAGCATGTGTATTGCGAGGCCCCGCTGGCGCACACGGTCGAGGACGCGCGGGCGATTGCGCTGGCGGCGAAGAACACGCCCACGGCGGTGTTCCAGGCCGGCCTGCAGCTTCGCTCCGATTCGCAACGGCACTTTCTGCTTCAGTTCGTCCGCTCGGGCGCACTGGGCCGGAACCTCTTTGCCCGCGCGCAGTGGCACAAGAAGCAGAGCTGGCGCAAGGCCTCCCCGAACCCCGACCGCGAGCGCGAGATCAACTGGCACCTGCGTCAGGAGCAGAGCGCCGGGCTGGTCGGTGAGATCGGCATCCATCAGGTGGACAACAACTCGTGGTTCCTCCGCGATCTGCCCGCCGCGGTCACCGGCTTCGGCGGCATCCTGCAATGGAACGATGGCCGCACGGTGGCGGACACGGCGCAGTGCGTCTTCGAGTATGGGCAGGGCGTGAACTTCATCTACGACGCTTCGCTCGCCAACTCGTTCGATTCCGACTACGAGATGATTTACGGCACTGACGCAGCCGTGATGATGCGCGGGGCCAAGGCTTGGATGTTCAAGGAATCCGACGCGCCGCTGCTGGGCTGGGAGGTCTATGCGCGCAAGGACAACTTCCACAAGGAAACCGGCATCGCGCTCGTGGCCAATGCGACCAAGCTGGTTGCACAGGGCGAGCAGGCGGAGGAAACCTCGCCGGTGAACACTTCTTTGCAGGCGGCGATGGAGGCGTTCCTCACGAACGTGAACGAGGTCGGCAACGCGGTGGAGGATTTCAAGGCCACCTTCGGCGACGCCGACAAGGCGGCGCTGGTCAAGCATCTGGCCACCGTGCCCCGGCAGCCGGGGGCGACGGCGCAGGACGGTTTCGAGGCCACGGTCAGCGTGCTCAAGGCCAGTGAAGCCGTTGCCACCCGGAGCCGTATTGTCTTCTCGAAAGAATGGTTCCAGGTCTGAGATGCACCTGGCGGGCGCTGGCCTGAGGGATGGCCCGATGTCAGGATGGGGGTCCGCATCATTGCCAACCGGTTTGCTGGCCGATAGCCTCGGTGAATGGCTTCGGCGGAGGAACCCTCAACCTTCCCTGCGCGAACCGGTGCGGAAACCGCGCCGGGGCCGCGTGTCCATTCGTCGGTCCTGCTGATCGGCTTGCTGGGCGTCGCGACGGCGGCCTGGATTTTTCACCTGATCACCGCGCAGGAGAACGAGCGGGCCGAGGCGGAGTTCCACCGGCGGGCGATGGCCCAGCATCTCAACGTCCGGCAGACGCTGGACAAATACGCGCTGCTGCTGGCTTCCATCCAGAAGCTCCACGATCCCGCGCCGGGGCTGATGACCAACCAGGTGGAGGCGTCCGCCGGGCTGCTCCGGTCGCAGGGCATGCCCTTGCTCGCGCTGCACTGGGCGCCCCGGGTGCTGGCGAAGGACCGGGCGGCCTTCGAGGCGGAATTGCGCCAGGCCGATGTGACGAACGCAGGCATCCTTGAACTGGCAGCGAACCAGACCTGGGTGAAGGCGGCGGCGCGCGAGGAATTCTTTCCGCGCCGTTACGCCTCGCCGCTGTCGGCGCTGGAAACCGTGGGCGGGGATATTGCTTCCGAGACTGGTTACCGTGACAAAATGCTGGCGGCGCGGGATGCTGGCGAGCCGGTGCTGGACACTCGCCCGGAGACGAACCAGCTCCCGACCTTTGTGTTCATCCTGCCGGTTTTCCCGGCGCGGGCGGAGATGGATTCGGTTGAGGAACGCCGTGCGCGGCTCACCGGTTTCCTGCTGGCGTATGTCCGCAGCTCGGACCTCGTGGCGGCGCTCTCACGGTTTCAGTCTGACTCGGGGGTGGACATGCTGTTCAGCGTGCCCTTCGGACCGGGCACCAACGAGGCCACCCATTTTCTGGCGGATGCCGATCACTTCCAGATGGCCCCGGTGGAACTGGTGGCCGCGATGCACGCCGGGCTGCACCGCGAGCTGATGGTCAAGATCAACAGCCTGCCGCTGACCTTCTATTACCGGCCTACTCCGGAGTGGCTGGCGGCACAGCGGACGCTGAACCGCTGGGGCGCGCTGGCGAGCACGCTGCTGGTGACGATCATGGCCGCGAGCTTCGTGCAATCCCTGCACCGCCGGCGCGAGGTGGTGGAGGCACGGGTGAACCAGCGCACGGTGGAACTGCGGCGGATCGCCCAGCAGCTCCGCGAGTCGGAGAATCTTTACCAGTCGCTCGTCCGCCATCTGCCGCAATATGTCTTCCGCAAGGACCGGGCAGGCCGCTTCACCTTCGTGAACGAGCACTTCGCCGCGAGCCTGGGCCGGCCGGCCGAGGCCATCCTGGGGAAGACTGATGCGGACTTCTTCCCGCCGGAACTGGCCGCCAAATTCAAGGCCGACGACGAACAGGTATTCGCCACCGGGGAGCCGCTGGAGACGGAGGAGTGCACGGCACTGGGACCGCAGGTGGCGTTCGCGCGGGTGAGCAAGACGGCGCTGCGCGACGAGGCGGGGAAAATCACCGGCCTGCAGGTCATCGCGTGGGACATTACCGAACGCCACCGGTTTCTGGAGGCATTGCGCGAAAGCGAGGCGCGCTTCCGCGCGTTCACCGACAACCTGCCCGCGCCCGCGTGGCTCAAGGATCAGGAGTTCCGGTATGCCTTTGTGAATCCCGCGCTCGCGGCGCTGTTCCGGCGCGAGGCCGGGGATGTGCTGGGGCGGGGCGACCACGAGTTCATGCCCGAGGCGGCGGCCGGCGGCCTTCGGGCCAACGATCTGGCCGTGCTGAACACGGGCGTGCCACAGCAGTTCATCGAGCAGGTGCCGGGCGAGGACGGATGGACGCGCCACTGGCTGGTGGTGAAGTTCCCGTTCGCCGGGCCCAGGGGGAAGCGCTGGGTGGGGGGCACGGCGTTTGACGTGACGTCGCGCGTGGAAGCCGTCACCGCCCTCCGGCAGCGCGAGGAGCAGATGCGGCTCTTTGTCGAGCACACGCCGGCGGCCGTGGCGATGCTCAACGGCGAGATGCGCTATCTGGCGGCGAGCCGCCGCTGGCTGGAAGACTACCGGCTGGGCGACGTGGACCTCATTGGCCGGAGCCACTACGAGGTGTTTCCCGAAGTGCCGGAACGGTGGAAGGAAATTCACCGGCGCTGCCTGGCCGGGGCGGTCGAGCGTTGCGAGGAGGATCCCTTTCCCCGGGCCGACGGGCGGACGGATTGGGTGCGCTGGGAGATCCATCCCTGGCGCGATGCCAGCGGACACATCGGCGGCCTCATCATGTTCACGGAGGTCATTACCGAACGGAAACTCGCCCGGCAGGCGGTGGAGCGGCGGGACGCCGTCCTGCATGCGGTGGCCAGCACGGCGGACGAACTCGTTCGGGGTCAGCCGGACGACGACACGCTGAGCCATGTGCTGGCGGCGATTGGCGGTGCGACCGGCAGCAGCCGAGTGTTCGTGTTCGAGAACCGCACCTCCAGCGATGGCGACCCGCTGGCCAGCCGGCGTTCCGAATGGGTGGTGGATGGGGCGCTGGCCCGGGCGGGCGATCCGGTCTGGGAAAACTTCGCCTATCGCGAAGCGGGCTTTGACCGATGGGCCGCCGAACTGGGCAGCGGCCGGATCATTGCCGGCCACGTCCGGGACTTTGCGCCGTGCGAGCGGCCGATGCTGGAGCGCCTCGCCGCCCGTTCATTGCTTGTGGTGCCCATCTTCACCGGCACGCGATGGTGGGGGGTGCTGGGGCTGGGCGAGTGCCGGCATGAGCGCGAGTGGACGGCTGTGGAGACCGACGCGCTGCACGTGGCCGCCGGGGTGCTCGGTGCGGCTTTTGAGCGCCAGCGGGCGGAGCGCGAGCGCTTCGGCATTGAGCGCAAGATGGTGGAAAGCCAGAAGCTCGAGAGCCTGGGCGTGCTGGCCGGCGGCATCGCGCACGATTTCAACAACCTCCTGACGAGCATCCTGGGCAATGCCAGCCTGCTTCGCTTCGACCTGCCCAAGGACTCCCCGCTGCATCCCTCGCTGGAGCAGATCGAGAAGACCTCGCTGCGTGCCGCCGACCTGTGCAAGCAGATGCTCGCCTACTCGGGCCGGGGGCGCTTCCAGTTGCAGCGCGTGGACCTGGCACGGCTGGTGGAGGACACCACGCATCTGCTGGAGGTTTCCATCAGCAAGAAGGTGGTGCTGCGGTTCAACTTCGGCTCCGGCGTGCCGGCGGTGGAGGGAGATCCCACGCAGTTGCGGCAGATCGTGATGAACCTGGTCATCAACGCCTCCGAAGCCATCGGCGAGCGGAGCGGTCTCATTGCCATCACCACTGGCCTGATACGCGTGGACCGGGCTTACCTGACCACCACCTACCTGGCACCTGATTTGCCGGAAGGCGACTACGTGTTCCTGGAAATCAGCGACAATGGCTGCGGCATGACGCCCGAGGTGAAGGCGCGCATCTTTGACCCGTTTTACACGACCAAGTTCACCGGGCGCGGTCTGGGCCTGGCCGCCGTGCTGGGCATCATGCGTGGCCACCATGGCGCGCTGAAGGTCTATAGCGAGTCGGGCAAGGGCAGCTCCTTCAAGCTCCTCCTGCCGGTCGCCACTGGTGGAGCCGCCGAACAACTGCAGCCTGCCTCCGGGATGGAGCATTGGCGCGGCACTGGCCAGGTGCTCGTGGTGGACGACGAAGAGACGGTGCGGGTCATCGCTGCGCGTTTGCTTGAGACGTTGGGCTTCAAGGTCTCGGTCGCGGTGGACGGGCGGGCGGGCGTCGAGGCGTTCCAGCGGCAGCCGGATGCCTTTACCTTTGTGCTGATGGACCTGACGATGCCGCACTACGACGGCGTGCAGGCCTTCAGCCTCATGCGGCGCATCCGCCCGGACGTGCAGGTGATCCTGATGAGCGGTTTTAACGAGCAGGACGCCGTGGCGAACTTCACCGGCAAAGGCCTCGCCGGCTTTCTGCAAAAGCCCTTCGATCTGGCCGCACTGGGCGAGAAGGTCCGCTCTCGCGCTGGCGGCGAAGCCCGGCCTAGATTGAACCCCGAAGTCGGCGGACACTGACACGGACGCGGAGGAGCGCGGCCTTCAGGCCACAGAAACGGGAGAATGACAAGGGCGGATCGAGCGCACTTTTCCTGACGCAGCTTTCTGCGGCTAAACGCCGCGCTCCGCTTGCTGTCAGCGCGTTTCCGGCACTCGCGGCTTCGGAGTTCGGTCTTACTTCTTCCGCGCGAAGACGTGGGTGGCGTGGCCGTAGAAGACTTCGGCGGATTCCATCATCGTCTCGGAGAGCGTCGGGTGCGGGTGGACGCAGAGGGAAAGGTCTTTCGCGGTCGCGCCCATCTCCACGGCCAGCACGCCTTCGGCGATGAGTTCGCCCGCGCCGTGGCCGACGATGCCCACGCCCAGCACGCGCTCGGTGGCGGGGTCAATGATGAGCTTGGTGAGACCGTCGGTGCGGTCAAAGGTCAGCGCCCGGCCGCTGGCGCCCCACGGGAACTTGGCCACGGTGACTTCAATGCCCTTGGCCTTCGCCTCGGCCTCGGTCAGGCCGCACCAGGCGACCTCGGGATCGGTGAAGACCACGGCGGGGATGATCGCCTTGTCCACGCCGGTCGCCTCGCCGGTGATGATCTCCACGGCGGTGCGGGCCTCGCGGGAGGCCTTGTGCGCGAGCATCACGCCGCCCGCGATGTCGCCGATGGCGTAGAGGGCGGGGTCGGTGGTCTGCTGCTTGTCGTTGACCACGAGGAAGCCCTTTTCGTCGAGCTTGGCCTTGGTGTTTTCGAGGCCGAGGTCCTCGCTGTTCGGCGCGCGGCCCACGGAGACCAGGACGCGGTCGTAGAGCTCTTCCTTCTGCTGGCCTTCGTGCTCGGAGATGACCTTGATCTGCTTCCCGGCGGTGGACATCTTCAGGACCTTCGCCTTGACGCGCACTTCGGAGAAATTCTTCTTCGCGTAGGCCATCACGGGCCGGGCGAGGTCGGGGTCGGCCCCGAGGAGGATGCTGTCGAGGGCCTCAATGACGGTGATCTTGCTGCCCAGCGCGGCGTAAACCGTGCCCAGCTCCATGCCGATGTAGCCGCCGCCAATGACGAGCAGGTTTTCGGGAATCTCTTCAATCTCCAGCGCCTCGGTGGAGGTCATCACGCGCGGGTTGCCGAGGTCGAAGGCCTTCGGCAGTGCCGGCTTGGAGCCGACGGCGACGATGGCGTGCTCGTAATTGATGAACTGCTGGCCGGCCTCGGTCTCGACGCGGAGCGTGTTCGAGCCCTCGAAGTAACCACGCCCGTGGATGACCGTGACGCCACGCTTCGACGCGAGCTGGGTGATGCCGCCGGAGAGCTTGGCGATGATGGAGTCCTTCCACGCGCGCAGCTTGTCGAGTTCGATCTGGGGGGCGGCGAAGGTGATGCCGCGATGGGCGGATTCCTTTGCACCGGTGATGGTATGAGCCGCGTAGAGCAGGGCCTTGGAGGGGATGCAGCCGCGGTTGAGGCATACACCGCCGAGCTTCGGGTCGCGCTCGAGGAGGATCACTTTCTTGCCGAGGTCAGCGGCGTAAAAGGCGGCAGCGTATCCGCCGGGCCCGGCTCCTACTACTACGAGGTCAGTTTTGGTCGGTTCCATGTTTGGGAAAGAGGTAAGGGTTTGAGTCGGCGGCTGACTTACAGGGCAATGTCTTTCTCGGTGAAGCCCTCGATGGCCGCGAGCAGGTCCACGGTGAACCGCGCTGCCGCACCACCGTCTATCACGCGATGGTCATAGCTGATCGCGATGGGCAGGAGCATCCGCTGGACGATCTGCTTCTCGCGCACGACGGCTTTCAGCGCGCCTTTGCCGAGGCCGAGGATCGCGACCTCCGGCTTGTTCACGATGGGCGTGAAATGCGCACCACCGATGCCGCCCTGGTTCGAGATGGTGAACGTGCCGCCCTTGAGGTCATCAGCGGAGACCTTGCGGTCGCGGGCTTTCTTTGCGCATTCCTCGATTTCCTTGGACAACTCCAGCAGGCTCTTCTTGTCCGCGTCGCGGATGACGGGGACGATCAGGCCAGCATCGGTGTCCACGGCGAGGCCGAGGTGGACGTATTCCTTCAGCACGATTTCCTCGGCCACCTCGTCGAGTGAGCTGTTGAAGATCGGGTGCTTCTTGAGCGTGGCGGCAACGGCCTTGAGCGCGAAGGAAGTCAGCGTGAGCCGCGTGCCCTTGGTCTCGTAGGCGGGGGCGAATTTCTTGCGCAGCTCCAGCAGCGCGGTGATGTCCGCCTCGTCGAACTGCGTGACGTGCGGGATGGCGTTCCAGTTCTCGGTCATGCGGCGCGCGATGACCTTGCGCAGCATGGACATGGGCTTCTTCGAGACTTCGCCCCACTTGGAAAAGTCCACGCGCTCGGCGGCAGGCTTCTCAGCGGCCACGGCAGCGGCGGGCGCAGCCTTCGGAGCAGTGGCTAGGCGCTGCAAGTGGGCGATGTAAGCGCGCACGTCGGCGATCACGATGCGGCCGCCGCGTTCGCTCGCGCGGACCTGCGTGAGATCAATGCCCAGCTCGCGCGCCATGCGGCGGATGGATGGC
Organism: uncultured Klebsiella sp.; assembly: GCA_964578245.1. Taxonomy (GTDB): domain Bacteria; phylum Verrucomicrobiota; class Verrucomicrobiia; order Limisphaerales; family SXTU01; genus SXTU01. The sequence continues at coordinate 18,775 of CAZOCL010000074.1, forward strand.
GAGGCAGTCGGTTCGACGCCGGGCTGCGGCGGAGGCAAGTCGGCGACCGGGGCTTCGGCAGCGGCCGGTGCGGTGGCAGCCACGGGAGCGCGCTTGGCTGCCGCTGCCGGGGCAGGGGAGGCGGCGGGTGCCGGGGCGGCGCTGCCGGCCTCATCAAGGGCCAGCAGACGCTGGCCGACGCTGACCTTGTCGCCGATCTTAATGAAGACCTGCGTGACCACGCCGGCTTCAGGAGCCGGGATGGTGGCTACAGCCTTTTCGCTTTCGAGTTCGAGAAGGCCCTGGCCGGCGGTGACGGCGTCGCCTGCCTTGACGAGCAGGTTGACCACGGTGCCGGTGTCGGCGCCTTCGCCGAGATTGGGGAGCTTAACGTCCATATCGTGTTGGATTGCGTTGCAGATTTTCCGCCCCTACAGGGCTTGGCAAATTGTATTCGAGTTAACCCAGGGTGCCGCTCGCGGCGCTCGCTTTGGCCTGGGCGGTCATATTACGCCCTTTCGAGGCTGATCAGAGCAAGGCTGGTGCGAGCTTCTCCGGGTTCACGTTCAAATCCTTGATGGCCTGCGCCACGACGGTGCGTTCGATGGCACCCTTTTTGGCCAGGGCATGCAAGGTGGCGATGACGGTCAGCTCCGTGTCCACCTCGAAGAAACGGCGCAGCCGCTCGCGGGTGTCGCTGCGGCCGAAGCCATCCGTGCCGAGCGTGGTGAGGCCACCGGGCACCCACGGGGCGATCTGGTCGGGCACAATCTTCATGTTGTCGGACACAGCCACGAACACGCCCTGTTCCTTCTCCAGCAGTTCGGTGACACGCGGCTTCTTCGCCGGTTCGGTGGGGTGCAGCATGTTCCAGCGCTCGCACTTGAGGCCGTCGTTGCGGAGCAGCTTGTAGTTGGTCGCGCTCCAGACATCGGCGGAGACGTTGTAGCGCTCGGCGAGGATTTCCTGTGCGCGGAGGGCGCTGTTGATGATGGGGCCGCTGCCGAGGATGTGCGCCTTGTGCGCCTTGCCGGTCGCGCCGGGACGAAACTTGTAGAGCCCGTCGAGGATGCCTTGCTCGACGCCGGCGGGCATGGCGGGCTGGGCGTAATTGTCGTTGTAGAGGCAGAGGTAGTAGAAGATTTCCTCGCCCTCCAGATACATGCGGCGCAGGCCATCCGCGATGATGACGGCGACCTCGAAGGCGAAGGCAGCATCGTAGGCCATCAAGGTCGGGATGGTGCTGGCGAGCAGGAGGCTGTGGCCGTCCTGGTGCTGCAGGCCTTCGCCGTTCAGGGAAGTGCGGCCGCTGGTTGCGCCGAGCAGGAAGCCCTTGGCCTTGATGTCACCCGCGAGCCACACCTGGTCGCCGATGCGCTGGAAGCCGAACATCGAGTAGTAGGTGTAGAAGGGAATCATGTTCACCCCGTGCGTGGCGTAAGCCGTGCCCGCTGCGATGAACGAGGCCATCGAGCCGGCCTCGGTGATGCCTTCCTCGAGGATCTGCCCGTCCTTGGTCTCGTGGTAGTAGAGCAGGGATTTCTTGTCCACCGGCTCGTAGAGCTGGCCCTTGTGCGCGTAGATGCCGACCTCGCGGAAGAGCGCGTCCATGCCGAACGTGCGTGCCTCGTCGGGGATGATGGGGACGATGTTGCGGCCGATGGCGGGATTCTTCAGCAGGCCACGGAGCAAACCGACGAAGGCCATGGTGGTCGAGGCCACCGCCTTGCCGGAGCCTTTGAGCGAGTCGGCGAAGTAGTCGAGCTTCGGCACTGTGAGCGGCGGGGCGTTGACGACGCGCTTCGGGAGGAAGCCACCGAGCTTTTTGCGGCGCTCCAGCAGATACTTCGTCTCCGCGCTGTCGGTGGCCGGACGGTAGAAGGGCATGTCGGCGATCTCGTCGTCGCCGATGGGAACGTTGAAGCGGGCGCGGAACTCGCGCAGCTCCTTCTCGTTCATCTTCTTCTGGTTATGGGAAATGTTGCGGCCCTCGCCCGCCTCGCCCAGGCCGTAGCCCTTGATGGTCTTCGCGAGGATGACGGTAGGCGAGCCCTTGTGCTCCACGGCGGCCTTGTAAGCGGCGTAAACCTTGCGCGTGTCGTGGCCGCCGCGCATGAGCTTGCGAAGCTGCTCGTCCGTGAGGT
>CAZOCL010000075.1:0-20755 GCA_964578245.1 uncultured Klebsiella sp.
ATCAACCTCAGCAGCGGCCTGGGCCTCGGCACCGGCGTGAGCTACCGGTTTTAGCAGGCGCGCGACCTTCAGGTCGCTTCACGCCAAGTGCTTGTAGCAGCCGACGTGAGTCGGCTCTGATATTCCCTTTCCCAGCGCCGCCCCGGCTCATTTTCAGAGCGAGCCGACTCACGTCGGCTGCTACCAAGAAGGCTTTGCCACGCGCGCGCTCGGAGCGTCCCCTCACGCCATCCCAGCAAATAAAACGGGCACCCCTTGCGAGGTGCCCGTTGTGGTGAGTTGCGTTGAGTCAGTGACTCAGGCCATGCCGATCTGATAGCGCAGGAAGCGGCGGACGGTAACCTCGTCACCGAGGGCCTTGCCGACGGTGGCGATGTGTTCCTTCACGGTCACTTCGCCGTTCTTCTTCACGAAGCCCTGCTCGACCAGACACACGGTCTGGAAGTATTTTTCGCGCTTGCCCCTGAGGATGCTCGCCATCGCCGCCGCCGGCTTGCCCTTGAGGGCGTCCGAGTTGCGGGCGATTTCGTCTTCCTTGTCGAGGATTTCGGCGGGCACCTGGTCGCGGCTGACCGCAGTCGGGGTGCCGGCGGCGATCTGGAGCGTGATGTCGCGCACGAGTTCCTTGAAGGCGTCATTGCTGACGGTGGCTTCATTGCCCGCGCCCACTTCCACGAGCACGCCGACCTTGGCGCCGGTGTGGATGTAGGCCGCGATCAGGCCGTTGCCGCTGACTTCCCAGCGGGTGTGGCGGTTGAGGCGGATGTTCTCGCCGATCTTGGCGACGGCGGCGACGCGGTCGGGTTCGAGGTCCGCGCTCGGGTTGGCCGCGATCTTCTTGGCGAGGTCATCGCAGAAGGCCTTGAACTGGTCGTTCTTGGCGACGAAGTCCGTCTCGCAGTTCACTTCGAGCAGCACGCCGACCTTGGAGCCGGGTGCGATGTGCTGGGCGATGACGCCCTCGTTGGCGGCGCGGTCAGCCTTTTTCGCGGCGCTGGCGACGCCTTTCTTGCGCAGCCAGTCCACGGCGAGGTCGAGGTCGCCACTATTTTCAGTGAGTGCTTTCTTGCAGTCCATCAAGCCCGCGCCGGTCATCTCGCGGAGCTTGCCTACGGTTGCGGCGGTGATTTCAGCCATATTCGGAAAGAGTTGAGCGTTATGAGTTGAGAGTTGAGAGATCGCGCGGCTTGCGGCCGCGCGCTTCAAGTCATTTGTGATGGGTCAGGCCACCGCGGGGGTGGCGAGGGAGGCGAGCGCCTCGGGGGCGATGGTCGCGACCGGGGCCGGAGCGGGCGCGGGTTCGGCGGCCTGCTTGTTGCGGCCATACTTGGCCTCGTATTCGGCGCGGGCCTTGCCGCACGCCTCGGTCACACCGGCGAGGATGAGCCGCACGGAGCGGAGCGCGTCGTCGTTGCCGGCGATCGGGTAGTCCACGTTCGTCGGGTCCGCGTTCGTGTCCACGATGGCGACGAGCGGGATCTTGAGCTTACGGGCCTCGGCTACGGCGTTGTGCTCGCGCTTGATGTCCACGACGAACATCGCGTCGGGCTGCTTGTCCATGTTGCGGATGCCGTCGAGGTTCTTGACGAGGCGCTCCAGCTCGCGGCCGAGGGCGGACTGCTCCTTCTTGCCGTATTTGCGCATGGAGCCGTCGGCGATCATGCCCTCGAGCTTCTTGAGGCGGGCGAGCGACCGGCGGAGGGTCTTGAAATTGGTGAGGGTGCCGCCGAGCCAGCGCTCGGTGACGTGCATCTGGCCGCAAGCCTTGGCGGATTCCTTGACGGCTTCCTGCGCCTGCTTCTTGGTGCCGACGAAGAGGACGATGCCGCCGCCGCGCACGAGGTTGGCGAGGAATTCATTGGCCGACTGCAACTGCTGGGCCGTCTGGCTCAGGTCAATGATGTGGATGCCGTTGCGGGCCTCGAAGATGAAGGGCTTCATCTTGGGGTTCCAGCGCTTGGTCTGGTGGCCGAAGTGAACGCCTGCCTCGAGCAACTCTTTGATACCGATGGTCATCATACTGTTCTATCGTTCCGATTGGTTGTCAGCCTGTGTCACCGCCATCATTGGCATGACCGGCCATCCCGCAGAACTCGGGATTTTATTTGGTGTTACGGTGGCCGCCCCTGCCCACACGGGCACGGGCTGTTTGGTTTAAGGCCGTTTCTTCCCGCCGAACCCGGCGAAAAGAGGCCGCAACCTACCAGCCAGCCCCGCCAAGGCAATCCTATTTTCGCGCAAAAGAGGTTGCGTGACGAGCAGTGCCAGCGGCAAATCACTCCCCTGTGACCGTTCGCCAGCGCAACCAACGCCAAGCCCGAAACGCCAAACCCGGAACGGGCTTGGCGGCCATCGAGGTCGTCATCCTGGCCGGCGGGCTCAGCACGCGCATGGGGCGGGACAAAGCACGCCTTCGCTTGCATGGCCGCACGCTGCTGGCCTGGGTGCGCGCCGCCGCCCGGGCAACTGGCTGGCCGGTGCGCGTGATCCGCCGCGACCTCGTGCCCCGCTGCGGCCCATTGGGAGGCATCTGGACCGGCTTCCAGCGCAGCCACGCGCCGCGCCTGGTCTTCCTCTCCTGTGACATGCCGTTTGTGACACCGGAACTGATCCGCACCGTGGCGGAGCGGCAGGGCAGGGCGGTGTTCATGCAAACGGAGGAGGGCGCGGGCTTTCCCTTCGCACTCGACCGGGAGTGTCTCGCGCAAATTGAGCAGGCCTTGACAGAGAAACGCTTGTCCCTGCAAGCCCTCGCCGCGCGCTTGCGAGCCAAACAATTCAAGCTGTCTCGCTCAAGACGGCCCGAACTCCAAAACCTGAACACGCCTGAAGAGTTCGCCATGGCGCGAATGGAGCCCTAGCGCAAGACTACACCGGTTGTTCGTGAGGCCGGCGCTACGTAGCGCGAGCCTCCGGCTTGCCGTGCCGCCGGCGTCCGCGCCGGCCCGGCTTGCGCGATCACATCAAATCGCGCTTCCAGACACCCCCACACGCGAACGCACTTGCTCCAAGCATGGCCCCTGAGTAGCGTGCGCGGCATGGAATCGAGTGATAGTTCGCAGCCGTCTCAGCCCGCCAGTCCGACGCCGCCTCCCCCCCTGGCCCCGGCCACGCCGCCGCCCTTGTTTTCAGCCCCGCCTCCACAATTCTACCCGCCGTCCCAATCGCCGCCGCCGCGCCGGGGCCGCGGCTGGTTCTGGCTCCTCGTGATTGTGCTGCTGGGTGGGGCTGGCTTGTGGCTCATGGGCAAGATCACTTTCCATGGCTCGCACTCGAACGCGGCGCGGCTGGACGGAAAGCTCTACGAGGAGCACTCGCTCACCGATCACGACACGCCGGAAAAGATCGTGGCGATCGATATCACTGGCATCATCAGCAGCCATGATTTTGACGGCGCTGGCGACATGGTCGAACGAGTGAAGGAGGAGTTGAAACTCGCGCAACGGGACCCGCTGGTCCGGGCGGTCATCCTCCGCGTGGATTCGCCGGGCGGGGAGGTGCTCGCCTCGGACGAAATCTACCGCGCCATCCAGGAGTTCCAGGATGAGACCCGCAAGCCGGTGGTGGCGCAGATGGGCAGCCTGGCGGCCTCGGGCGGTTACTATGTGAGCGCCCCGTGCCGGTGGATTGTGGCGAACGAACTCTCCCTGACGGGCAGCATCGGCGTGATCATGTCGGGTATGAATTTCCGCGGCCTCCTGGACAAGGTTGGCGTGCAGCCCCAAGTCTATAAAAGCGGCAAGTTCAAGGACATGATGAGCAGCACGCGCCGCCCGGAGGACATCCCCGCTGGCGAGCGGGAAATGATGCAGGCGCTGATTGACGAGACCTTTGCGACGTTCAAGGGCGTAGTGAGGAAGGGACGCGCAGCTTCGCATGCCGCGAACAAGGACGGGCAGGAACTGGCCAAAGACTGGGAATCGTATGCGGACGGACGCATCTTCTCGGGCAAGGAAGCCCACCGCCTGGGCTTCGTGGACGAACTCGGCAACTTCGACGTGGCTCTGAAGCGGGCGAAGAAGCTCGCCGGGATCACGGATGCGAACGTGATCAAGTATCAGCCCCCGTTCAGCTTCGGGAACATCTTCCGCTTGCTGGGCAAATCGGATGCCCATGCCGTGAAGGTGGATCTGGGCTTCGATTTTCCGCGCCTGCAGGCAGGCCGGATGTATTTCCTCTCCTTCAACGTCATCCAGTGATGCCAGTCGAGGACCAGGATAAGATTAGGATTAGGATTAAGATTATGAGGAGACAGGGCCCGCTCGTTTCTTACTCATACTCCTACTCTTAATCTCCCCTCTCTCCCATGAACAACGTCACCGTCATCACCCATCCGCTCATCCAGCAGAACCTCACGCGCATTCGCGACCGGGCCACGCAGCCGGAGGAGTTTCGCCGGGCGCTGGGCGAGGTTGCCGCGCTGATGGTCTATGAGGCCACGCGCACGTTCGCCACGCAGCCGGTGACGGTGCAGACGCCGCTGGAGAAGACACGCGGGGTGCGGCTGCGGCGCGAGGTGCTGCTGGTGCCCGTGCTGCGTGCGGGCTTGGGCATGCTCGATCCGATCCTCCGGCTCATCCCCCACGCCCGCGTGGGCTTCATCGGGCTCAAACGCAACGAGCACACGCTCGAAGCCGCGACGTATCAAAAGAGCCTGCCGGATGACCTGAGAAATTTTGAGATCATTCTCATGGACCCGATGCTGGCCACCGGCGGCAGTTCCGTGTCCGCACTGGATTTGATGGCCGAGCGCAAGGCGAAGCACGTCCGCCTGGTCAACCTGCTGGCTGCGCCCGAGGGCATCAAGTTTGTGCATCAGCACTACCCCGAAGTGCCAATCTTTACCGCCGCGCTGGACCGGAAGCTCAACCACAAGGGCTACATCGTCCCCGGCCTCGGCGATGCCGGTGACCGCTTGTTCGGCGTTTGAGCGCACCGGTCCTGGAGATACGGCTGTGTCTCGCTTGGCGCGGGATCAGCCGCAGCAACGTGCGGGCAACGAGCTGGGCTGTAACTTCGGAAGGCCATCGGGCGTGGGGATGTTGCTGCGGCTGGTCTCCGCGACACAGCCGTGTCTCCGGGAAATTTCCTTCCTCGGGAGCAGTGTCAAAATGCGTCCCTCTGGGTCTGTAGGTCCATTCTTCCGCTTGCCAAGGTTTCGCGTGCTGCCTAGCGTCCGAATTCCAATGCCCTCTGACGACCTGTTGATGATCGCCGCCAGCGAGCGTGACGCCAACATGCTCTATGTGGCGGGCATGTTCGCCGACGAGGCACTCATCTACCTGCGGCTGCGGGGCCGGTGCCATCTGCTGGTGAGTGATTCGGAACTCAGCCGGGCGCGGAAGGAAGCTGGCCACTGTCGCATCTTGTCCGCCTGCCGCATTGCGGAACGGCTCCGCAAGACGGGTCGGAAACGTGTGACGCAAGCGCATGTCGCCGCGGACTTTTTACGTGAAAAAGGGCTGCGCAAGATCGCTGTCCCGGAGAATTTTCCACTCGGGTTTGCGCGACAATTGCGCGACGCCGGGGTGAAGGTGAAGGTGGCCAAGGGCGTAATCTTCCCGCAACGCGAACTCAAGACCACCGCCGAATTGAAGAAGATCAACGCCACCGTGGTGATGGCGGAGGTTGGCTTGTCCGAGGGCATCCAGGCGCTGAAAAACGCGCGCGTGGCGCGTGATGGCCGCCTCGTCTGGCGCGGCCTGCCGCTCACGGCCGACCGTCTGCGCGCCGTGATTGACTCGGCCGTCGTGCAGGCCGGTGGCCTGGCGTCGCGGACCATCGTCGCCGGCGGCCGGCAGAGCTGTGATCCGAACCACACCGGCCATGGTGTCCTCCGCGCCAACCAGCCCATCCTCCTCGACATCTGCCCGCGTTCGCAAAAGACCGGCTTCTACGCCGACCTCACCCGCACCGTCGTGAAGGGCCGCGCCAGCGAGGTCGTGCGCAAGATGTATCGCGCTGTGGAGGCCGCCCAGGAACTGGGCGTGAGCCTGGTGTGTCACGGGGCGGAGGGCCGGGCCGTCCACCGGGCCGTCCTTGGCTCGCTCAAGCAGGCCGGTTTCGAGACCGCCCGACGGGATGGTCATATGGAGGGCTTCATTCACTCCGCCGGGCATGGGGTCGGCCTCGACCTGCATGAGGCACCGCGGCTCAGCCATGCGTCGTCCGATCTGCTCCAGGCGGGACAGGTGCTGACCGTGGAGCCAGGGCTGTATTATCCCGATATCGGCGGTGTCCGGCTGGAGGATGTGGTGCTGGTCACGCGCAATGGCGCACGCAATCTGACCAAGTCGGAAAAGACCTTGGAGGTGTGACTTCCTCGTCACACTGAGCCAGTTTGGAGCGGCATATTCCCCCTAGTCCGTCATCTGCTGCGCGGAATCACCTATAAACGGCGGCCTGAATTCCACTTGGTGGCTGGCACGTCTCCGGCTGAAGTTAACTGGCCGTCGGCGTATGCGCCGGGCACTGAAGGTCACGAACGACAGAACTATTGATCGAGTCATGAAAAACTTCCTGCAAATGGGCAAGCGCTTCTTCCTGTTCATCGCCGTGAACTTGCTGGTGATGCTCACGCTCACCATCGTCTTCAGCGTGGTGCTCCATTTCTTCCCCCAACTGGGCGGGCGATTGGGAGGCAACCGGCTCGGCTATCTCGCGGTGTTCAGCCTTGTTTTCGGCATGGGCGGCGCATTCATCTCGCTGGCCATCTCGCGCATGATGGCCAAGTGGAGCATGGGTGTGCGGGTGATTGATCCCCACACGAGCGACCCGGAGGCCCGGGAACTGGTGCGTGTGGTCCACGGCTTCGCGCAACGTGCCGGACTGCCTGCCATGCCGGAAGTGGGTGTCTATGACTCGCCGGATGTGAATGCCTTTGCGACCGGGCCGAGCAAGTCGCGCTCGCTCGTCGCGGTTTCAACTGGACTGCTCCGCCAGATGAGCCGTCCCGAGGTCGAAGGTGTCATCGCGCACGAGGTCGCTCATATCGCCAATGGTGACATGGTCACCATGACCTTGGTGCAGGGTGTGATCAACGCCTTCGTCATCTTCCTCTCCCGGGTCCTGGCCTTTCTTGCAGCGCAGGCGCTCAGCGGCAACCGCAGCAGCGACAATGAGCGTTCCAGCGTGGGCAGCTCGCTCCTGCAGATGGTCTTCGTGATTCTCTTTGAAATCTTGTTCACCCTGCTCGGCACCATCGTGGTGGCGTGGTTTTCCCGCACGCGGGAATTCCGGGCCGACGCGGGCGGGATGCTGCTCGCAGGCAAGGACCGCATGGTCGGAGCTTTGCACGCGCTGCAACGCGTCTATGACCCGCAGCTCGCCGCACAGGACGGCGGGTCCGGCTTCCAGTCGTTGAAAATCTCCAGCAAATCCGGCGGTCTCATGGAGCTCTTCTCCACCCATCCGCCGCTGGCGGAGCGCATCGCCCATCTGGAGAGCCTGGGCCGGTGAGCCGCCGCCTCCCATGTGGTGGGGAATTTTTCTTGCCGTCGGTGTCTCTGCTAACGAATCCTCACGTTCGACATGGCCGCGCGAAAAACCAAGACCAAGGGACCGAAGCCAGTTGCGTCCGCTTCCGGCAAGCCGTCCACGCCCAAGAACGGACGCTCTTTCAACGCCTTCCGTCCGCGCCCTAAGGTCGCGGAACCAGCCGGAACCAAAGCGGAGGTCGCCCCCGTGGAGACCAGCCTGCCCGAAACACCCCTTGCCATCCCGCGTCCGGAAGCGCCGTCACCTACCGACTCGGCCGAGCGCGCCCGCACGCCCTACGATGGCGACAGTGCCATCAAGCTTTACCTGCGTGAAATCGGCCAGGTGCCGCTGCTGACCGTGCAGCAGGAGATCGACCTCGCCGCCCGCATCCACAAGGGGGACAAGGCTGCCCGTGAGCTGATGATCAAGGCCAACCTCCGTCTCGTCGTGAAGATCGCGCACGACTACGACTGGCTGGGCATGCCGCTGCTGGACCTCATCAACGAGGGCAACATCGGCCTGATGAAGGCCGTCGAGCGCTTCGACCCCAAGAAGGGTGGCAAGCTCTCCACCTATGCCGCCTGGTGGATCAAGCAGTCCATCAAGCGCGCCCTCGCCAACCAGGGGAAGACCATCCGTTTGCCGGTGCATCTCGTGGACAAGATTTCCAAGATGCGCCGCGTAGCGATGAAGCTGCAGGAAATCTTCGGTCGCGAACCAACGGACGAGGAGCTTGCCGAAGAAATGGGCATGACCGCCAGCCGCGTTGCCCAGCTTCGCACTGCGGCCATTCGCCCCGCTTCGCTTGACGCGCCGGTGGGTGATGATGATGACTCGCACTTGTTCGGTGAGATCATCGAAGACGAGCAGGCCGAGACGCCTTACGAGCAGCTCGAAGAAAAGACCGTCACCAGCATGTTGCGGGACATGGTCAAGACCTTGCCCCCACGCGAGGCGACCATCCTCACCTACCGCTTCGGTCTCGACGGCGGCAGCGAGCGCACGCTGGAGGAGGTCGGCCAAAAGTTCGGCGTCACCCGCGAGCGTGTCCGCCAGATTCAGAACATCGCCCTGCGCAAGCTCCGCCGCATGATCGAGAAGCGCGAAGCCCAGAAGACTTGAACTCCCTGGCTCCCTGTCTTTTCCATTAGTGCCGGTTAGTGTCTATCAGTGGTTAAAACTTCTTCCCCATGAGCAACCGAGTCACCGCCGCCGACATCGCCGCCGCCATCCGCAACGTGCCGGACTTTCCCAAGCCCGGCATCCAGTTCAAGGACATCACGCCCGTGCTCGCGGACGGACGCCTCTTCGGCGGGACGATTGATTTGCTGTGCCAGAACTACAAACCCGGGGACGTGGACGCCGTTGTCGGGATTGACGCCCGTGGTTTCATCTTCGCGGCGGCGGCGGCAGTGCGGCTGGGTGCGGGCTTTGTCCCTGTGCGCAAGAAGGGCAAGCTCCCTTACTCCACCCACGAGCAGAGCTACGATCTCGAATACGGCTCCAACACCGTGGCCATCCACATTGACGCCGTGAAGCCCGGCGAGCGCGTGCTCCTGGTGGACGACCTCCTCGCCACCGGTGGCACGGCCTCGGCCGCCATTCATCTGCTCGAAAAGATCGGCGCGAAGATTTTGGAAGTCCACTTCCTCATCGAGTTGGAGTTCCTTCAGGGCCGGGACAAGCTCAAGGGCTACCCGGTCAAATCCCTGATCACCTACTAGGCCCGTCCCGGCCGCCTGGTTGCCAGCCGCGAAAGCGTTGCCAAACTTCCGGCGCTGGCCTTACTCTCCGCCAGCCCGCGCATGAACGCGCGCGGCGTATTTGATGTCCGAATTCAAAGTCCAATTTGAGATTTTCGAGGGGCCGCTTGATCTCCTCCTTTACCTCGTCAAGAAGGAGGAAGTGGACATCTATGAGGTCAACCTCACCAAGCTCGCCAGCGAGTTCATCGCCTACGTGGACCTGATGCGGCAGCTCGACCTGGACGTGGCCGGCGAGTTCCTCGTGATGGCGTCCACGCTCATGTATATCAAGAGCCGCGAGCTGCTCCCCAAGGACCAGCAGGTGGTCGTCGAGGGCGAGGAGGAGGGCGAGGACCCGCGCTGGGAACTCATCCGCCAGCTCGTCGAATACAAGAAGTTCAAGGACGCCGCCGGCCGCCTCCAGGAGATGGAGGCCACGCAGGAGAATGTCTATCGCCGCACCGCGCCCAAGCTGGAGTTCGAGGCTCCGGCGCAGCGCATGCAGGTCTCCATCTTCGACCTCGTCAACGCCGTCAACGTCATCCTCAAGCGGTTCGTCACCGCCGACACGCGCGACATCTTCGAGGACAAGTGGACCGTCAGCGAGAAGATCGAGACCATCGTCAACCTCATCCGCGAGCGAGTGGGGGTGGGGGTGAAGTTTTCCGAGCTGTTCGCCGCCGCCACCAGCCGCACCGAGGTGGTGGTGACGTTCCTCGCCATGCTGGAGCTGATCCGCCTCAAGCAGATCGTGATCGCGCAGCCGGAAGCCTTCTCCGAAATCGAGATTTCCCAGGCTCCGCCGCAGCCCGTCGCGCCCCCGGCTCCGGAACCAGCGCCTGAAGCCGCCCCCGCTCCCGCACCGGAGCTAAACCTGCGGATGAACTAGCATGGAACTCAAAGCCATCATCGAGGCCGTCCTCTTCAACTCCCAGAAGCCGCTGAGTTCGAAAGAACTCCGCGACGTCCTCGCCCAGACGGCCGACAATTCCGAGGAGCCCTTCGCCAAGAACTTCAAGAAGACCAAGGACGAGGAGATCATCACCGCGCTGGAAGCCCTCGCGCAGGAGCACGAGACCGCCGCCCGCACCTTCCGGATCGTCTGCGTGGCCGGGGCCTGGCAGTTCGTCAGCCAGCCGGAATTTGCCCCGTGGATCAAGACCCTCGTCGGTGAAAAGAGCCGCCCCGCCCGCCTCTCCCAGCCCGCGCTGGAGACCCTCGCCATCATCGCCTACCGCCAGCCGCTCACCCGCGCCGAGATCGAGCAGATTCGTGGTGTCGCCGTGGACGGCGTGATGCAGACGCTCTTGGAGCGCGGCATCGTCGAGCAGACTGGCCGTGCCGAAGTGGTGGGCCGCCCGTCGCTCTACGGCACCACCCCGCAGTTCCTCGAATACTTTGGCCTGCGCAGCCTCGAAGACCTCCCCGCGGCCGACGAATTGCGGAAGATTCCCGTCACCAAGCCGGAAGCCCTCCTCACCGTCGAGCCCGGGCTGGCCACCGCGCCGCCGGAACAGCTCTCGATTCAGGAAGTCACCGGGCGCGAAGTTTCTCCCACCGACTCGTCGGCTGCGGAGCCACGTGCAGACGCCCCTCCGGGCGAGTCTTCGGACGCTCCTCCTCGGGCCTGACCCACCATGCGCACCGGGGCGGCAGCTCTGTTCCTTACAGCGTTGCTTGCGTGGCCGGTCAACGGTGCGGAGGTCCTCCAGGTTCGCTGGCCAACCCGCTTTGCTTCACCACCACCGGTGCTCACCAAGCAGATGGCTGACTGGCTGCCTGCGTTCCGACTGGCAGTCGGCAACCTTCCTGAGGAGACCGTGGTCACTGGCAGCCTGCTCCAAGGCCAGATGCTCGGTCTGCCGATCGCTGATGCTGGGAAGCTGCATACGTTGTTCACCGATTACTACGCTCGGGTCCGGCAGACTTCGGCATTCAAGTCCACGCCGTCAGCCTTGCCCTACTCTTACCCCGAGCGCAGGCCCGGCGAAGGCCTGGCCACGGTGGTTGTCCCCGCCAAAGTCAGTGAGGAGACTAAAGTCATTGTATTTCTGCACGGCTTGGGTGGCAGTCTGCTGGTCTATCCACACTATCTGGCGGAATCATTCCCCGATGCCCTGATCATTTGCCCGGCCTATGGAATAGCTCCGGCAGAGACACCTGCTACCTATCTCTTGGAAGCGCTGTCAGCGGTCGCCGAGCACTTGCAAGTGAAGTTACAAAAGCCGTTGTTGATCGGACTTTCGGCGGGTGGCGTGGGAGCCTGTCGCATCTACGCGCAGAAGCCGGACCAGTTCCGGGCCTTGATCTGTCTTGGGAGCTACCCGCCCAACGACGCCGTGGCGCGCACTTCCAAGGCGATGAAATTGAGGTTCATCTCCGGCGGGACCGAGCCATTTGTCGTGAACGGTTCGCTGCAAAAGCAGCTTGCCATCCTGCAGTCCAAGGCCGGCAGTCTCGCAGCGAGGACGATTGAGGGGGCGGACCACTACTTCCTGCTTTCCCACGAGGGGGAGACCCGGGCCTTGCTGCGCGAATGGGCGGCGGAGTGAGTGGCGCTCATTCTCCAGGAGCCTCGCAAGCCCCCTGCTTGCAAAGCCGGTGTCCGTGACTATTATCACTCCATGAAACTGAAGTTCGCCACCGACGGACTCTCCAAGGAGGACGCGAAATACCTCGCGCTCATCAATGAGCAGCTTCAGCAGATGGAAATCATCCGCGCTGAGATGAAGCAGACCCGGGCCGAAATCAAGCGCCTCAAGGAGTCTTCCGCGCGCAAGCTCGCCAGAATTGATGTCCTTCTGAGCCGTGCTTAAGGAAATCTTCTCCTTGTTCCGCAGTGCCGTGCTCCTCCATCGCGAGGTGCAGGAGAACGCGCGTGACATTGCTGAGTTGCGCAGTCAACTCGACAAGGTGACGGACGATCTTCAATCCCTTGCCTCACAATTGCAGGACGAACGTCATGAACGTGAAAAACTCGCGCTCCGTCTGGAAAATGTCCTGCTCCGTTTCGAGCGTCGCCTGCCACCGCCGGACAAGTCAAAATCTTCCGACTGACCAGCGCGTGAGCAGTCCCATCTGTTCTTTCCGCTGCCTTTCTGCCATTCTTCACCCATGACCATCCCGGAGCACCGCAAGGCCATTGATGCCCTCGACGCCAAGCTCGTTGCCCTGCTGAACGAGCGCACGAGCCATGTCCTCGGCATCGGCGAGATCAAGCGCAAGGCTGGCGAGGAGATTTACGTCCCCTCCCGCGAACGCCAGGTCTTCCAGCGCATCTGCAAGAAGAACGCCGGCCCCATCACCGACGCCTCGCTCCGCGCCATCTATCGCGAGATCATGTCCAGCGCGCTCGCACTGGAGAAGTCCATGACCATCGCCTACCTCGGACCGGAGGCGACCTTCACCCATCAGGCGGCCCTCCAGCGCTTCGGTTCCAGCCTGCTCTACGCGGCGCAGAAGACGATTGCAGATGTCTTCAACGAGGTCGCCAAAGGCCGCGCCGACTACGGCGTCGTGCCGGTCGAGAACTCCACCGAGGGCGTGGTCACGCACACGCTGGACATGTTCGTGGACAGTGACCTCAAGATTGTTTCGCAGATAGTCCTGCCCATCTCTCACTGCCTCGTCAGCAAGTCGCGCCGCGACCGCATCAAGAAGCTCTACGTCCACCCGCAGTCGCTCGCGCAATGCCGCGCCTGGGTGCACAAGAACCTGGCCGGAGCGGAAATAGTAGAGACCTCCTCCAACGCCCGCAGCGCTGAACTTGCGGCGAAGGAGCAGCATTCCGCCGCCATCGCCGGCCTGCTCGCCGCCGAGAAATACGGCGTGCCCGTGCTGGAGCACGACATCCAGGACAACGCCGCCAATGCCACCCGTTTCCTCGTGCTGGGCCGCAAGTGCAGCCCGCCCACCGGCCACGACCGCACCAGCCTCATGTTCAGCATCGCCGACGAAGTCGGCGCGCTGCACCGCGCGCTCGCGCCCTTCCGCAAATATCGTCTGAACATGACGAAGATCGAGAGCCGGCCCAGCAAGCGCCGCGTGTGGGAGTATTACTTCTTCGTGGATTGCGACGGCCACTCCAGCGAAGGCAAGGTCGCGAAAGCCATCACCCAGCTCGCTACGCAATGCAGCTTTGTGAAGGTGCTCGGCTCCTACCCGAACTCGGAGTAGCCGACTGCCATAGTGGGGCGGGCGTCCCGCCTGCCTCCCCGGGCGTCCCGCCCGCGAATCTTCAGCGGGCTACAAACGCCAGCGACATCACCGCCTCCGGCCCCACCCAGTTCACACACGTGAACTGGGGGTGATGCAGGAAGCGGCCGGAATAAATCCCTTCGCTGATCATCCCGATTTGCTGCAGCGCCAGCGTCTCCCACTTGCACGCCAGCCCGCAGCCCAGAGCCTTGCTGAGTGATTCCCGCGCCGTCCACAACAGCAGCAACGCCGTTGCTTCGGGCAGCGAGGTTGTCTTCAACCAGTCTTCCTCGGACGAGGACAACGGCACCCCTTTCCGCACCGTCTCGGCCCGCCTCGGATCAACCAGTTCCAGGTCCAGCCCGACCGCATGCTCCGATGGAAATGCCACGGCCACTCCGCGCCCATTCACATGGCTCAAGCTGACGCCCAGTGCCGGCGGCTTGCAGCCGCCGTCCGTTGAGTGCATCTGCGAATCGCCACCACGCACCACCGGCTCCCCCCGTTCTCCATTCCCGATTTCAAATTGACGCAGCCTGCGCGCGACGTCCTCTCCCTCTCCCCCACCGGGGGAGAGGACCGGGGGGAGGGGGCAACTTGTGCCGTCAGCCGCCCCGAGTGCCAGCTTCGCCGCGAGCCTGCCCAAGGTGAAATTCTCTCTCGGCTGGCCAAACCGAAAGGCGCTCGCCCGGGTTGTTTCTGTTGCCGTGAGGAATCGTTCGGCCGGTAACTCCACCAAATCAGCCGAACCCACCATGGTAAACCAGACCGACGCCACCGGACCGTCCAATTGCAATCGCAAGCCTCGCGTTGCAAGCGGTCGCGGTGCGAATAGCGTTTGCCAGTCTGGGATCATCACACGCCTGTGCTCGGCCTCACATTAGTGCCAGTCAGTGCCGGTTAGTGGTTTCAATTCTTCACCGTCCGCAGATGCTGCGTCAGTCGGCGCAGCCCTTCCTCAGTCGAAACCTTCGGCACATACCCGAAGTCCCGCCGCGCCGCCGAGATGTCAAACCAGTGCGCCGTGGACATCTCTCGCGCCATGAACCGGGTCAGCCTTGGCTCACGCGCGCTGCCGGTCACTTTGGCGACCGTTTCAAACACCCACGCCAGCGCCAGCGCCAGCGAGGCCGGCACGGTGCGTGTCACCGGCGGCAGTCCCGCCGCCGCGAGCATCCGGTTGACCATCTCCCACAGTTCAATGGGTTCGCCATTCGAGATAAAGTAAGCCTTGCCTGCGCACGCTGCTCCCGGCGCGAGTGCGTCCGCCGCCAGCAGATGCGCGTCCGCCGCATTCTCGATGAACACCGTGTCCACGCGCTTCGGCTGCGTGCCGATGCGCCGGAGCTGTCCCGCTTTTGCCCGAGCGATGAGCCGGGGCAGCAGGTGGTTGTCCCCCGGTCCCCAGACCAAATGTGGTCGCAACGCCACGGTCGCTAGGGTCGGCGAGTTGGCGGCCAGCACACGCTGCTCCGCGAGCGCCTTCGTGTGCGGATAGTGCGCCTCGAAATGTGCAGGGTAGGGGACCGACTCATTCACGCCCTCCATGTCCTGCCCGTTGAACACCACACTTGGCGAACTGGTATGAACGAGCTTGCGAATCCCCAGCTTCTGGCACGCCGCGATGACATTCTCCGTGCCAAGCACATTTGCCCGGTGGTAATCCTCGTAAGGTCCCCACAGCCCCGCCTTCGCCGCGACGTGGAACACAAGGTCACAACCCGCCGCTGCTCCGAGCACCGCCGCTGCCTCGCCCACGTCCCCACGCGCCTGCTCCACGCCTAAAGCGTGCAACGCCGGATACTCCTGCCGCGACAAGCTCCGCACCGTCGCCCCACGCGCCCGCAGCGCCCGCACCATGGCCAGCCCAAGAAATCCACCGCCACCCGTGACCAGCACATTCATGGCGAATGATACCCGATGGGGGAGAAGGAGAAGCAGCCTCGGGCACTCGGGCGATTCGGTTGTCTGACGGCCTTCATCCCACGCGCCCCTTCGCCCACACCGCGAGCTTTTCCCGAAAAATCTTCGCATTGTGCCGGATATCGACGGGGAACGCGGGATGGAACAAGACCGTGCGAATCGCCTGCGTGTGCGGAAACTTCGCGCCCAGCGCCAGCAGTTCCTCCCGCAGCTTCGCCTCGCCATGTCCCCGGGGGCTCCCTTCTCTCTCAATGCAAATCACCGGCTCGATGTCGCCGCCGCGCGGCACGCCGACCAGCGCCGACCGGAAAACGCCGGCGTGCGTGTTGAAGATCGCCTCACAAGGGATCGTGAACAGGGTTCCGCTCTTGGTGATCACGCGGTGCGACTTGCGCCCGCAGAACCAGATGCGCCCTTGCTCATCCAGGTAGCCCACGTCGCCCATCCGGTGCAGGAGGTCGCCATCGCTGGTGGGAATCTTCGCCAGCGCCGTGGCCTGCTCACGGTTGAAGTAAGCCCGCGACGCCTGCGTGGCCTGCACCGCGATCTCACCGATCTGCCCCACCGGCAGTTCGAGGTCATCGCTCCACTTGGCGATGGGTTCCTCCGTGATGCGGACGATTTTGAGCGTGAGGCCGGGCACCGGCTTTCCGACGCACACGCCCTTGCCCAGTTCGGTCTGTGCGCGTGTCTCGTTGATGATCTCCTCGCTCCCAATGCTGGCGACAGGCAGGCACTCGGTCGCCCCGTAGGGTGTAAACACTTGTGCATCCTCGGGCAGCAGTTTCGCGAAGCGCGCGAGCACCTTGGCCGGCACCGGGGCCCCGGCCGAGATGGCGCGGCGGAGCGTCGGCAGCTTCAGGCAGTGCGCTTCGCCATGGCGGCCCAGCCGGTTGATGAGCGCGGGCGAGCCGAACATGTTCGTCACACAGAAGCGCTCGATGGCGGCGACCAGCTTCTCCGGGTCGGCCTGGGCCGGGCGGGTGAAATCCATCTCCGGCAACACCTCGGTCATGCCCAGCGCCGGGCCAAACAGCGCGAAGAGCGGAAACGTGGGCAGGTCAATTTCCCCGGGCTGGATGCGGTAGAGCTGCCGCACCTGCTCGACCTGCGCGGAAAACATCGCGTGCGTGTAGATCACGCCCTTGGGCGCGCCGGTGCTGCCGCTGGTGAAAAGTATCGCGGCGGTCTCACCCGGTTCTGGCAGCACCGCATTGGGGCCCTGATTTCCCGCCTCACCTGCCGTTGCCGCACCCAGCTCTCTCACCTGGGCCAGTGTATGGCCGCCCCAAAACCACCGTGTCCCTACGGCCACCGGGAGGGTGATCGTCTTCCGCGCCCACCTCAGCAGCACGCGGGCCGCCTGCGCCTTGGGAATGCCGATGAATCCGGCCGGCTCCGCTTCCCTCAGGCAGTTGCCAAAATTCTTCAGGCCAATGCCGGGGTCGATGAGCACCGGCACCGCTCCGAGCTTGAACAGCGCGAACGTCACCGCGAAGAAATCTAGGCTGGGCGGAACCATCAGCGCCGCCCGCACGCCGCGCCGGATGCCGATGCGTTCAAAGCCGCGCGCCAGCTCGCTGCTGAATTCGTCCAGTTCGCGGAAAGTGAGTTTCGAGTGGCGCAGAAGCCCGTGGCGGTCGCGGTGCGGCGCGATCACCGCCGGCGTGTCCGGCTGCCGCTCGGCCATGGCGGCGAGGTGCGAGGCAATGTTGCTTGTGATCGTGACCGGCACGCTCACTCCTTGGCTGGATGCCGCGTGAAGAACTGCTTCACCAGCGACAGGATTTCGTCCGGCTTGTCTTCGAGCACGAGGTGTCCGGCATCGGCGAAGCGGTGGACTTCCGCTCCGGGCAGGATGCGCTGCCACTCTGCCAGGAAGTGCCGGTCAAAGACCCAGTCCTGATCGCCCCAGCAAAACAGCGTCGGCGTGTTGCGGAACTGGGAAAGCTTGCCCTGGGTCTCGCTGACCACCGCGTAGGTGGGATGATCGGCGCTCAGCGGAATGTCCTGCACGAAGCGAAGCTGGGCGAGCCGGCTGGCCTTGGCCGTATGCGGCGTGAGGTAGGCATCGCGCTCGACCGAGGAGAGTTCTCGCGTGCGCACACCCCAGCGCGTGACGAGGCGGACGAATAGCCCGGTCTTGCGGATCAGCAGCGCATCCAGCGGCGTGTTCCGGCAGACCCACAGCGACGGCGGGAGTTTTTTGGTAGTGGGCAGATGGAAGGCCGCCGTGTTCAGCAGCACCAGCCGGGCGATACGCTCGGGATGCCGCGTGGCGTAAGTCATCCCGATCATCCCGCCCCAGTCGTGCATCACGAGGGTGAACTTCGGCGGCAGCTTGAGGTGCTCGATCAGCGCTTCCAGATCCTGCACCCGCCGCTCCAGGGTGAATTCGTAGTGCGCATCGTCCGGTTTGTCAGACAAGCCGCAGCCAATGTGGTCCGGCACAATCGTGCGGCACTGGCCGCGCAGCCCCAGCACCAGCTTGCGGTAATAGAAGGACCACGTCGGGTTCCCATGCAGCATCACGACCGCCTCGCCGCTGCCCTCGTCGAGGTAGTGCATGGCGATGCCGTCGCGGTCGAAGAAGTGACCGACAAAGGGGTAGTGTTCGCGACGAAAGTTCACTGGGAAATGCGGAATGCGGAATGCGGAATGTGGAGTGGCGCGCGGCCTTCAGGCCGCTTCAACGTCCAGCCGCGACGCGCGTGCGGGACATCTGAAGCCGAACCACCTCGCAGCGGGCTTATGGCCTCGCTTCGAAGCGCCGAATAGATGGAGACGAGCCCTTTCACCATTCAAGCCCCATCATCAGACACGTCAGCCCGCTGCCAATGCCGAGGAAGGCAGTGCGATGCCCGGGCTTGATCGCGCCCCGTTCATCCGCAATCGCCGCCGTCACTGGGAGCGCCGCTGTGCCCATGTTGCCGAGGTAGCGGAACGTGGTGAAATCCTTCGCGCGCGGGATGCTCGTGAACTTCAGGAACGCATCCTGATGCCCGCTGCCGACCTGATGGCAGACGACGCGGTCCACGCTCTCCGGCGTCCAGCTCATGACCTTGAGAAACTCGCCCCAGGTTTTCGCCCCCAGCGCCGTGCCGTTCTTCAGCACCGCCACGGAGTCCGTGAACATGAACTGCTCGTGCAGGCCCCGCTCATCCGGCTGGAGGCCCCACTTGCACAGCTCGTGAAACTCCGGGGCCGTCTCCGACACCGCCCCGAGCAGCCGATGCCCTTGGAGGCCCGGGAACGAGCCGTCCGTCAGCAGCACTGCCACCGCACCGGAACCGCCGGTGAAGGTCGCCAGCGCCGGTGCGAACTCGCTCATGCCACCGGTGCCGTTGAGCATCCGCGCCAGCGCGATTTCATTGATCTCCCGCGCGCTTTCGCACGAGACGACGAGCCCGGCCTTGATCTGGCCCAGTTCAATGCGGTTGGCCACTTCGATCATGCCATTGAGCACCCCGAGGCAGGCGTTGCTGATGTCATACACAAACGCGCCGCCCCGCAGGCCGATTCCATCCGCGACTGCGCAAGCCGTGGCTGGCTCGAAATTCTCCCGGCACACGCCGCAATAGAGCAGCATCCCGAGCGCGCTCGCACTGATACCCGCCTTTTGCAGGGCCTTGCGCGCCGCTGCGGTCGCGCCTTGGGAGAGTGGCGTGTGTGGCTGCCACCAGCGCCGTTCGCTGATGCCGGTCCAGGCTTCAAGCTGCCCCGGCTGAATTCCCAGCCGGGTGAAGGCGGGCGCAAGGCGCTCCTCCAGTTCGGCAGTGGTGACGACGACCGGTCCCAGTTCGTAGCCGAACGCGGAGAGGAAGACTCGTTGGTATTTGGGCATCATGCATTGATCTCGTTAACCCCGCGCACTACGAAATTCTTCATCCCGTAAATCACCCGGCCATCCACGCTCAGGAAACCCTCGCCCGTCAATGTCTTCTCGGCGTCATTCACCGCGGTGACGACGGCTTCAACAGTCACGAGAGTGTCGCGCGGGATGACCTGGCCGCGATACGTCCACTCATGCTTCGTGTTGGTGGCCACGGCTTCCCAACGCGTGCCAGTCGCATGTCCCCAGCGCTCGATTGCGGCAAATTTGAGCAGTTGCAGGAACGATTCCAGCCCGAGCGAGCCGGGCACGACCGGGTCCTGATAGAAGTGCGCCTTGAAGAACCACTCGTCGGGATTCACGCGTTTGGTGCCGCGCAGGAAACCAAGCTGCCTCGGCCCGCCGTCCGCGACGAAGACCGTGATGTCATCCACCATCCGCATCATCGTGTCGGCGAAGGGCGTGGTGGTCGGGTAGGACAGGGACCTGGCGCGGGCGAGTTCGGCGGGCGTGGGCTGGTAAGGCGCAGCGCCCTTGATGCCTTCCTGCTTCTCCAGTGCGGCCTTCGGGAAGAAGCCAAAGTAAGTGTCCCCGCGATAGACTTTCTCCGTGCCCGCCCACACTTCGAAATCAAACCACTGGATGATCATCCCCGCCGAACTGGAGAGCCGGGTGTTCTTGATGCGCGTGGTCAGCGTGCCGACGTCAGGCCGCACCGGCACGAACTGCGTGCCCGTCCCGCCGAGGTTGCGGTAGGAAAGGTCATCGCTGCTCGTGAGCGCCGAGCCGAGGTAACCGGAGAGCCAGCCGCACGGCTGCAACGCGATCTCCAGCAGCACAGCGAAGGGCATGTCGCGCTGGCGGTTCGCGGCGAAATACCACTCATCCCCCGGCACGTCATAATCCGCCGCCACTTCGCCGCCCGCGATCATCTTGAACGCCTCGCACCCGCGAATCTCCATGACCCGGTCGAGGAACTGATACGGCGCGCGGGGAAGGCGCGCTATACGACGCGACGCGCCAGCGTCGAAAATGCGATATGGCTCACCGAAGGCCTCGGAAGGATTGCCGCTGGAAAACGCGGTGATGCGCTCCGGGCCGTAAAGAATGGCGCGCGGCCTTGAGGCCGCTTCACCGTGATGCAGCAAGGCAGGTGTCGGAGTGCCAGGAACGGCACTGAAATTCGTGGCTTGAAGCGGCCTGAAGGCCGCGCGCCACGTCTCCTGCAGCTCCTCCCGCGTCACCCCCGTGTAGCGCAGGCTCATGTTGCCGATCTCCACGATGGCCTTGCCGTCCGCATACATCAGCGCGTCGGCGATCACATACGGCTCCGGCCCGTAGCCGATTTCCTTGATCTCGATTTCGTAGGTCACCAGCTTCGTCGTCTCGAGCACCTGCCCACGGCACTTGAGTTGGCCCACGATGCCCGGCACCGGCTCCAATGCCACGCCCGCGCGCGCCTCCGTCACCCAGCCAAGCCGGAGCAGATGCACGCGCAAAGTGTGCAGACAGCACTCATACATGAGCGTGCCCGGCATCACGCGGTCGTCCACGAAATGGCAGGTGATGAACCAGTCGT
>CAZOCL010000076.1:0-20704 GCA_964578245.1 uncultured Klebsiella sp.
CAAGGCGCTCTACACCTTCGAGATCAACGGCGAGCACATGAGCCTCAAGTGGGACCTGCACGACCTGCACCGCCTCTCGATCTATGACCACAAGGACGCCGGAGCCGAGCGCGGCTGGAAGAGCATCCATGTGAGCGACGGCGACCATCCCTACTGCGGCAAGTGGTGGGTGCCCGGCCTGCAGCTCGGCTACGAACACAGCTTCGTCCATGCGGTCGTCGAGTTCATCAAGAGCCTTGAAGCGGGCACCGCGGCGAAACCGGACTTCAAGGACGGCCTGGCGACGGACTACGTCGTGGACGCCGTGCTCGACTCCGGCAAGAGCGGCAAGTGGGTGAAGGTGAAGCAGACGAAATAAGCCAGCGCTCGGAAGCGGTGTTTCATCGGCTGAAGCCGGGACGCCGAACTGGAAAACGCAACGGGCGGCGAAGGTGACTTCGCCGCCCGGTTGCTTTGCGGAGTTTAACTACGCGCCCGCGAGCATTGAGCTGAGCGCGGAGGAGTGGGCCTGCTCCCATTCGTGAAAGGCAACGACGAGCTTCTCGCGAGCCTCGCGAAACTCACGGGAGATCTCGGCAAGCTTCTCGCGGGAGGCTTCGAGCTTCTTCTCCATCATGCGACGGTATTCGACCTCGAGCTTTTCCCAGCGCTCGAAGGCCTCGTGGAGGCGGATCTGCACGGCTTCCACCTGGGCGCGCACGGGAGCGACGGTGGCGGCGGGCAGCGTGGCCATCTTTGCGGCGAGCTGGCGCTGCTGCTCGGTGATCTCGGCGTGGCGGATGCGCTCCTCAGGCACACGGCGGAGCTGGGAGGCCATGCCGACCTTCGAGAGGAGCCAGATGGTCCACTTGGTGGGGTCGAACTGCCAGGCCTTCACGCCGTTACGGTAGTCGTGCTGGAAGGCGTGGTGGAAGTTATGGTAGCCCTCGCCGAAGGTGAAGAAGGCCATGAACCAACTGTCCCGCGCCGAGCAGCGGTCGGAGTAGGGCTGGGTGCCGAGCGTGTGGCACAGGGAGTTGATGAAGAACGTCGAGTGATGGACGAAGACGGTGCGGGCGACGCCGGCAATCAGGAACGCGCCCAGCGCGGCTTCCCCGCCTCCCCAGAACCAGCCCAAGACGGCCGGCAGGATGAAGCCCGCGACCACGCCGATCACCACGTAATACTTGTGCTGCCAGCGCACCAGCGGATCGCGCTCCAGATCCGGCACGCAGGCGAAGGTGGGCGGCTCGCCTAACTTGAACATGATCCAGCCCATGTGCGCGTGGAAGAAGCCTTTGGAAATGTCGTAGGGGTCTTCCTCGTGGTCGGTATGCTTGTGGTGCTGCCGGTGGTCGGCGCACCAGGTGAGGGCAGAGTTCTCAAACGCGGCCGCCCCGAAAATCAGGGTCAGGAGCCGGACCGGCCAGGAGGCCTGGAACGCATGGTGGGAGAACAACCGGTGGTAGCCCATCGTGATGCTCTGCCCGGTCAGGATGAAGAAGAGGAGGAACAAGCCCGCATGGAACCAGGAGATGCCATAGTTCCACAGGTAAACGGGCACCGCCGTCAAGGTGACCAGCAAGGTGCCCAGCAGGAACACGGTGTTATACCAGTTGATCGTCGCCCAAGTCATTCGAGTTCTAGCCATAATTTAACTTTCGCAGTTTACACTGACGCAGAAAAGGGGCGAACCCAAGTAAAAACACTGAACATTTTTCCACTGGACCCATCGCAAGAAACGATTGAGCAACCCGGTTTCATCCCGGTTTTCAGAACTTTATCGTCATTTGCGCTGCCAAAAGCTGCTCTCCCTGCTGAACTGGCCCGTTTTCGTGTGCGTAGCTGTATTGGAGCTTTCCTTGCAGATGGCGCGTGAAGCGGTAGCCCAAAGCCGTGTCCACCCGGTAGATATTCCGGTCCCAATGCTGCGTGCCGCCCGCCCCGTCAGGCACGGTGTCGAAGAGCTGCTGGTTCAACCGGACGGCGGCGAAGAGGTTCGGGGTGAACTTGTATTTGGTCTCCACGAACCAGATGAACGTGTCGGCGTTGCCGACGTTGGGCACCTGAAAACGCGCCACCATCGCCTCGCCCCAGATCTGCCAGCCGTGGTGCGACCACGAGAGGTCGGTGCCGAGGGTCGTCTGCGTGTAGCTGGCGCGCCCGTAACCGGCCGGGAGGGTTGGCTCCGCCTTGGGCAGCAGATAAGTCCCGTGGCTGGCGGACACGCCGTAGTTCCACGCGGCGTTCGGCGTGTGGCCGAGCCGCGCGGAGACGGTCGGGTGCTCCCAGCCGGTGTCCTGCGCATCCCAGGCGGTCGGGCGGGAGGAGATGGAGGCGTTCTTGAACTCGAACGCGTAGTCGAACTTGCCCACCTGCCCGAAGGTGCTCGCACCGCTGGTGTAGGCCGGCCCCCAGATGACCGGCAGCCAGGTCGCCTTCTGATCAGGGAGGTTGCGTCGTGCCAGAAAGGCCGCCTTGGTGCCGGGTGCGGCCTGGTCGGTGATGCCCATGACGTTCTCGTAGGCAAGCGGAGCCGTGATAAACGGGTTCTGCCACGAGTCGTGCCGTTGCACCCACTTGCCGAAGACGGTCGCGAACTTGCCCGCCTGCAGGTTGAACCGCCCGTCCTCCCAAGGCGTCCAGCGCAGCAGGTATTCGTCGAAGCGCGCATCACCATCCGGTTTCACGCGCGGGTCGAAACCCCGGTCCGCCCGGAACTGCACCAGGCTATAAAACTGCGAACCTAGGCGGGTGTCGAGGAAGAGGGACAGGCGCGGGTTGAGCAAGTCGGCATTCCCGAAAATTAGGCCCGGCGGACGCTGGTCCACGAAGTAGGCCTCCAAGTCCACCAGCCCGCTGAGGTCGGTGCGGAAGAAACCGCTGGATGACTGGTAGCTGAGGGCATCGTCAAGCCGTTGCAGCAAGGCTTCTTGCGCGGAGAGACAGTGCGGGGCAAGCAACCACGCTGCGAACAAAGTTGCCAGCAGTGGCGCGCGGCATTTATGCCGCTTCAACGTCCGCCTTGGTTGCGTGTCTGGATGCGGTGAGGCGTGCGAACATTGAAGCGGCCTGAAGGCCGCGCGCCGGTCGGGCGAGCCATCCACCAGGCCTTGCTCCTTAAGCATAGTCTTCACACCGGCTGCGTCACCTTCACAGGTTCCATCCGCACATCAATCAGCTTGAACGCCACGATGCTGTCACTGAACCCCTTGAGCTGCAGCGGGTCCATCTCCTCGACCGTGATGTAGTCCGCGAGCTGCTCCCGCGTGGTCGGCCCGATGACGATCTCCCCGCGATGGGCGACGCTGCACAGCCGCGCGGCCAGGTTCACGCGCTCGCCGAGCACCGTGTAGTTCGAGCGGTCGGCGGAGCCCATGTTCCCCGCCAGCACCCGCCCGGAGGCGATGCCGATGCCCACCTGCAGGTGGTAGATCGAGGTTTCGTTGAGCTTGGCGCGCTGGGCCAGCATCTGCTGCGCGCATCGGACGGCGTTGAGCGCGTCGTTTCCGTAGCTCTTGGGCGCGCCGAAGATGGCCATGATCGAGTCGCCGATGAACTTGTCCACCACGCCGTGGTGCTCGGTGACGATGCGCGTGAGCACGGTCATGTGCTCGTTGAGCAGCGCGATGACCTCCGTGGGGTTCATGTTCTGCGTGAGCGCCGTGAAGCCCCGGATGTCGCAGAACATCACCGTGGCCTCGCGCAGCTCGCCGCCGAGCGCGATCTTGCCGTCCAGGAGCTGCTGCGCCACGTCCTTGTCCGCGATCGTGTGCAGGATGCTGTGATACTTCTCCTTGAGCGCGAGGCCGGCGGCCATCTCGTTGAACGACTTGGCGAGCTGCCCCAGGTCATCCCGACCGCGCACGGGCACCTGCACTTTGAAGTTCCCTTTGCTGATCTGCTCGGTGCCGCCCACCAGCTCGCGGATGGGCACCGAGAGGCCGTGCGCGAGGATCAGGCTCACCACCAGCGCGCCCACCAGCGCCGCGCCGCTGAAACTGAGGATCTGCGTGCGCAGTTCGAGCTGCGCCTTGAGCGCGCTCTCCCAGGAGTAAAGCCCGACCTTGTAGGCCACCGGCAGCAGGGAGCCGTCGTTCAACGCGGTGTAAAAGACCCGGTGGGGGATGTCATGGAGATTGATGATGAAGTTGTCCCGCGGCTCGGGGTGCGCGCGAATCTCCTGGCTGAGCTGTTTTGTCAGATCGTCGCGAATCTCCTCCGGAATGGTCCGGGTGTAGAGCCGGCCCTCCAGCCAGGTGCCGCTCTCGATGTCGCTGACGTCGCTGATCACCTTCTCGGTCAGCGCGGAGGCGATGTCGAAGAACTGGATGCCATAGACCATCGCACCGAGGATCGTGCCATCATCTCGCACGGGCGTGACAATCACCTCGGTCAGCCGGTCCGCTCCGAGGTCCAGATAACCTACCTGCTGCGAATCCAGCTTGGACACGAGCGGGCCGAACCGCGCGAGCCGCTCGTGGAACCGCAGGCGATCTGGGGTGAGCAGCCGGGCATTCTCCGGGATGGGGACGACCTTGCCCTCGGCATCCAGAAAGCCGAGATACGGCATGTTCTTCAGCGGAGCCGGGACCACGGGCCGGCCGCCGGGCTTCTTGGCCGCCTCTGCCATTTTCGCCGCCAGCCGGTCCGCCCCTTTCGGCGACTCCGCCATTTTGGCCGCCAGCCGCTCCACCTGCTTGGCCTTCAGATCGGCCACCACCGCAGACGTGATCGGGCCAGGTGTCGGTGTCGGTGGTGCCGGCGGCGTGATCGCCGGGGCATTGGTTTCGCCGGTGGAAAGCTCCTCCTCCGTGCGCAGGATGATTTTCAGCTCATCGCGGCCGACCCGGTAAAGCTGCTGGGAATCGCCCTCGCGCAATGCGGCAATCACCCGCACGGACTTGGCCAGGCGTGCGCACTCGGACTTGATGCTGCCGATGCGCAGCTCCTGCTCTCGCGGGATGTAGGTGATCTGCGCCTCGAGCTTGTCCTTGAAGAGCTTTTCGTAAGCCGCCTGCACGCGCATCTGCGTGAGATAAAGCGTCACGCCCGACACCGCCCCGACGACGAGCATCATCGCGAAGAGCAGCTTGAAACGAAAGCTAAGGCGCGGCATGGCGGCTAGGGACCAGGGAAGTTGACGCGCACCGCCGCACCCGGTTTCAAGTCCACCGGCTGCTCATACGTGACCTTGTCATCCACCCAGGCCTTGAGCTTGAACTGCCCGGCGGGCAGGCCGGTGAGTTGATACACGCCGTTGGTGTCCGTCTTCACAAAGTAAGGCGTGTCCAGCACCACCACCGTCCCGCGCATGTGCTCGTGGATCTCGCAGTAAAGCTTCACCACGCCCGGCTGGTCGAAGGTCACGGCGGCAGGCTTCTCGTCCTTCAGGAACCTTCCCAGGTCGAAGCGCTTGGCCTTCGAATAGGAGAAGACGTTGTGGTAAAAGTCGTCTCCGTTCGGGAACTCGACCCGCGTGCCCTTGCGCACCGCGATCAGCCCGGGGGCGAACTGCATGCCCTTCTGCACGACCTGCACGACGTTCGTGACCGCCTTGTCCTCCGCCGGCAACGGTGCGCCCTCGAGGAAGACCACGGCGGTGGGCGGCTCCGGCGGCAGGAACGCCCCGGACTGGCTGGCGTAGCGCGGGCTGAGCTTCGTGAGCGCGGCCGGCTTGGGCAGCGTCACGGTGCCCTCGGCGGACGCCGTGCCTTGCGCGTTCGCGGTGAGGGCCGCGAACAGCAGCGCGCAAGTAAGGGCGATGGCTGGCAGGTGCATGAATGACGCAGATGTTCGTGCCCGGAGCAACGAAGCGTGTGTATGACGCCCCGACCTTACCAGTCTGTCAGGATTTTTCAGCAATAAACGAAGGACTGGCGCCTCAGGCAGAGCGCGGGCGTCCTCGCCCGCTTTGCGCAAGCAGCCGCCGAAAAGTGAAGGATGCCTTTACGCTTGGCTCCAATAGGCATTCGCGCGCTGCCACGGGCAACCTTGCTGAACGTGCGTCGGGCTCGTTCCCCGTTGCCAGCCGCTGCGCCTGGAGTGCCGGCTCCGACTCCAATCCTCCCCCGAAATCACACTCGCCCCGCTCCCGCACTGTCCCCATACTGCCGCCCAGCCTATGAGCAGTTGCACCGCGTTTGATCTCACGCCGGTCCTGGACTGGGTGGAGAATTACTTCCGTCAACGCCGCCTGCGGGTGGTCGCCCGCCAGCAGTTGGAGCGCCTGCGCGCGCTCATGGACCGGCTGCGCGAACTGCTGCCAGACACCGAGCTGTTCGAGAAGTCCCTGGAACTCACCCTCAAAAAGGCGGACGCCCTGGAGAAGAGCGGTGACGTCAGCGGCGCAGTCGTGCTGCTCGGTGCGGAAATCATGGACCTGAACCAGCAGATCCAGCGCATCAAGGACCGGCTGGAACGACACGTCGCCGACCTGCAACGCCGGTTCCGCGCGCTCCCGGGCCGCACCGCCGCGCTCCAGGCCGGCATCGTGGGCCTGCGCTCCTTCATCCAGGTCGCCATGCCTGGTGGCTGGCCCGCTGCTGATCGCGAGCGGCTCATGGCCCAAGTGGAAGCCGCGCAAAACCAATTTGCCCTGCCTTCGGTGCTGGCCGCTGACTTGAGCGCTGAGGGTGCCCGGAAGCTGGCCGAGGTCGAAGCCCAGTTCTCCACCGCCGAGCGGGCGCTGGCCGTGGCGCAGCGAGAGCTGGAACTGGAAATGGAAGCCACGCGCAAGCGGCTCTTGTCCGAGCGCCTCGGCCTCGCGCAGCACCGCTCCGTGACCATCGCCGAGTTTCTCGCGCAGAACCCGCGCCCTGCCGCCGCCCCGCCTGACCCCGACGAGGACCGCGTGGCAGAGAAGCTCGACGCCCTGCTCGCGAAAATCGGCGTGTTGCAGGACACCGCCGGCTGGGCCGAACTCATGCGCCGCGCGGACCGCGTGCGCGCCGAGACGGACGCATCACGCCACCGTTCGCTCTATGAGAACCTCGTTCTTGAAGCCAGTCACCGGCTGAAGGAACTCCGTGCCGTCGAGCAGTGGCTGCTCGGCGTGGACGAGTTGCTCGCCGATGCCTCGCCCTTCGCCGGCACGGCGGTGGATGCCATCGTGGCCGAGTTGCAGGAACTGCGCCGGGCCGGCCGCGTCGTGGATCTGACGCCCTGGCGCGAGCGCCTCGCCGTAGCCCAGGCGGCGGAGCGGACCCGCATGGATCGTGAGCGCAAGCGCAAGGCAGTGCTCGAATCGCTTGCGGAGCTGGGCTACGAGACGCACGAGGGCATGGAGACCGCGCTCGTGCAGGCCGGCAAGCTCGTCCTCCGCCGGCCCGACGACTCCGACTACGCCGTCGAGGTGGTCACCAACCGCGACCTCTCCATGCTGCAGACCGAGGTCATCCGCTTCGGCGACGCCGAGGCCGCCACCGAGCAGGAGCGGCTGCGCGACCAGGAGCACGAGAAGAAGTGGTGTTCCGCCCACGACGAGCTGCGGGACAAGCTCGCCAAACGCGGCCTGACCTCTAGCGTGAAACTGCACATCCCTCCCGGCACGAAGCCCGTGCGGGTGGTGAAGGGAGACAAGGCTCCGGCGCCGGCCCGAGCGGCGGCAAAACCCAATCTGGCGAGGCGCGCATGAACGAACGCATCCTTCTTACTCCTACTCTTAATCCTCCCCGCCCTCTTTGCGGTGAGGGATTACGATTAAGAGTAGGAGTAAGAGTAGGAGAATCATAGCCCGACCGGTGAACTCCGCCCAGACCATCCTCGAACCGAACGCCCCGGGCGCGCTCGCGTCCATGCCGACGATCGTCGAGGCCGCGCCCGCCATCGCCAGCCTGCCCCGGCCCCTCGCCTCACGTGGCCAGCCAACGGATGGCGGCCCTTCGCTCGTCCTGACCCCGGGCGCAAAGTTCCGTGAGTGGCAGTTGTCGCGTCCGCTGAAAGTCACCTCGGCCGAGGCCGACATATGGATTCTCACCCACCCACAGTCGCAGGAGCAGGCCGTCCTGAAACTCTACCGCTACGGCATCCGGCCCAAGCCCGAGATTCAGACCGCCGTGCGCCAGCTCAAGTTTTCCTCCGTGGTCACCGTGCTGGCCACCGGCGAGGCGGACGGGCGCAGCTTTGAGATTCAGGAATACATCCGCTGCGGCTCGCTCGCGCAGCTCTTCCCGGCAGGTCCCGCGCCGGAGGAGTGCCTCCGCGCCGTGCTGGCCGAACTGGTCCGCGCCCTCGCCGATGTCCACGCCGCCGGCATCATCCACCGCGACCTCAAGCCCGCCAACGTCCTTGTCCGCACCCGCGAGCCGCTGGATCTCGTGCTGGCGGACTTCGGTATCTCCAGCCTTTCCGACCTCTCGCTGCATCTCAGCAACGCCAGCCGCACTGCCGCCTACGCCGCACCCGAGGCGATGACTGGTGTCGTTGCGCGGGCGAGTGATTGGTGGAGCCTCGGCGTGATGCTGCTGGAACTCCTCACGGGCCGGCATCCCTTCGCGGGACTCGATGAGCGCACGGTCAACTTCGTCCTCGTCACCCGCGGCGTGGAAGTCCCGGCAGATCTGCCGCCCGACTGGTCGTTGCTCATCCGCGGCCTGCTCACCCGCGATCACGCGAAGCGCTGGGGCCTGGCGCAGGTCGAGGCGTGGCTGGGGGGCAAGCGCGATCTGCCCGTTCACTACGGACTTGAAGCTGGCGGTGAAGCCTCGCTGCGCAAGGAGCCTTACAAGTTTGCCGGGCGCGACTATCGCGACCCGCAGGAACTGGCCGTCGCGCTGGTGGAGAACTGGGACGACGCCACGCGCCGCCTCACCCGCGGCTCCATCACCGAGTGGGTGCAGAAGACCTTGCGCGATGCCGACCTGGGCGCGCACCTCGAGGAGATCTGCGCTGACCGCAAGCTTGATGAGGATCAAAAACTCGCCGCCGCCTTGCTGGCCATGGATGCGACGCTCCCGCTCGTCCTGCGCGGCACCGTGATAACGCCCGAGTGGCTCGCGGCGAACGCTGCCGTGCAGCACCTGCCCACGCTGCGCCTCACCCATCCGGGCACCGTGCCGGACACGCGGGACACGAGCGGGGATGACATCGACCTGCTGCGCCGGGCCATCGAACTGGTGCGTGCCGAGCAGCACGCCAGCCCGATGCAGTTCGAGCGGCGGCTCGGGGTCACGCGGGACAAGGCGGAGAAGCTGCTCGACGAACTGGCCAGCCGCCACATTGTCGGTCCGCGCACGAAGGTCGCCGCGCGGGATGTGCTCGTGGGCCGCGAGGAAGGCCTGTCCGCCGCCGTCGGTGTGCTGGAAAGCTCGCTGCCCCGCTGGCTGGAAGAATTGCGCGGTGACAACTGGCTGACTCTGGCTGCCGCACGCCATCACGCCGCCTGGGAGTTCTTCCGCACGCACAAGCTGCCGGTGAACCGCACGCTCGCCGACCAGTTGATCCTCAGCCCGCATGCGGACGCCGTCTGGCCGCTGGTGGCGGAGCGCCGCCGCGAGCATGCCCGCGCGCAGCACACGGGCATGCACACGCTGCTCACACAGGCTGCACCGCTTTCCTGGCACGAGGCCGTCGCCCTCGTTGCCGCTGAACCGGCGGGCTTCCAGACGCACGACCAGGTGATGCTCGCGGACTCGGTCGCCTGGCTGGACCGGCTGGGCCTTCGCTATGACCGTGCGCAGGCCGAGCGGCTCATCCTGGCACGTAGCTGGGCGGCAGTGCTAGACGACTGGCGGGCGCGCCGGGCGAAGTATGTCACCGCCACGCCCGTGACGCTGGCGATACTGCTCCGGCGGGAGGACCCGGAATACCTCGAAGCCGTCGCCCTGATCACCGCCGAGACCTCGCACTTCGAAACGGCCACGCAGGCCTGGATGAACGAATCCGCGCGCTGGCAGCTTCGCCTGGACCGGTTGCACCGTGATTTGCTCAAAGCGAAGCCACCACTGTTCACGCTGAACTTCTCCGACCTCGCTGCGGACGAGGCCGCCCGCCGCGAGCGCCTGCGCGCGACCCGCTCTGATCTGGACGCACTGTTCGACCGGCAGGAGCCGACCTTCCACGAAGACACTCCGACCGCCGAAGGCATGGCCGCTGCGGAAGCGGCCGACACCCGCGAAGCCGGACTGCACATGGCCTTGCTGCAACTGGAGGAAGGCATCGGGAAAATGTTCCTGGCCGCCAGGGTGCGGTCGTTCGCGTTGATCGCCGCCGCAGTGCTGATCGTCCTGCTTGTTGCCCGTCAGTTGTTCACGCACTGAATCCGTCTTTTGGTTTTGTCCGCAACGAACGCGTGCTCCCAACTCCTCCCGGCCTGCGTGGACGACTATGTCGCCCCCGACGCCCCCGACCGTTTCCTGGACGCCTATGTGGAAGGCCTCGACTTCGCCCGGCTCGGCTTCACCCACGCCCAGCCCAAGGCCACCGGCCGCCCTATCATCCCGCCGACCTCCTCAAGTTCTACCTCTACGGCTATCTTCACCGAATCCGTTCCAGCCGCCGCCTCGCGGCCGAGGCCGCCCGCAACCTGGAAGTGCGCTGGCTCCTGCGCGGCCCGACCCCCGACTTCAAAACCATTGCCGACTTCCGCAAGGACAACCGAGCCGCCTTCCAGCCCCTGCTCCAGAACTTCAACCACCTCTGCCGTTCGCTGGACCTCTTCGGCGCCGAGCTGGTGGCCATCGACGGCAGCAAGTTCAAGGCGGTGAACAACCCGCGCCACCACTACACCCAGGACCAGCTGCGCGTGCTCCTGGCGCAGATCCAGGCCCGCATCGACGACTATCTCACCGCGCTGGACACGCAGGACGCGGCGGCCGACGTGTATCACTGCCCCGGCGGCCACGCCTTGCCGTTTCAGAAGCAGAACCTGAACCGGGGCCAGGCACGCGGCCTCTACTACGACCGCGCCGCGTGCCGGAGCTGTCCGCTCCAGCGCCAATGCACGACCGGCCGTTGCCGGGTGATCGGGCGGCACGCGCAGGAAGCGGCGGTGGAGGCGACGGCGGCGCGGGTGGCGGCGGCCCCGGAGAAGGTGGCCCAGCGCAAGGAGATCGTTGAGCACGTGGTCGGGACGCTGCGGGTGTGGGGCCACGACGAGTTCTTGCTGCGAGGGCTGGCGAAGGTGAAGGGCGAGTTCAGTCTCAGCGCGGTGGTTTACAATTTGCGGCGGGTGCTCAACCTGCGGAGCGTGCCGGACCTGCTGGCGGCGGTGCGGGCCCGGACCGCGGGGCCCGGTCGCCCAAAACGGGCTGGCCGGCGTGGCTGGGGGGTTCCCAGCCGCCCCAGCGTTAGCGCGCCGACTGGCGAGCCCGCCGCCGACCGCACACAGTGGGCTGGCCGTTTCCGCCCGCCCGGCCGCCGCGCGAGTTTTCACAGCCTGTGAAGGCCGCGCTCCGTCGTGGGCGTTAGCCGGCTTCGTCCAAGCGAACCAGCACTCCAATACTCCATCCCCCGGCCCCTACTTCGGCGTTTCCTTCTTCTTGAACATGTCGCCGAGGCCCTTGGTGACGCCTTTGGCGGCGTCCACCGCGGTGCCACCCGCGCCTTTGGCTCCATCCAGCAGCGCTTTGCCGCCGCCGCTGATGAAGCCGGTGACGGCGGTGGTGGTCTTGGTCATCACCTCGGCCATCACCACTTTGATGACTTCGGCGGGGGTGATGCCATCGGCACCCTGGCCGAGGTTGGTGAGCTTGATGTCGGGGAGCGGGATGGTGGCGGATTTCCCACCGAGGAGGGTCATGCTCAGGTTGATCTTCGCGTTGGAGATCACGATTTCATCCACCTGCAGCTTCTTGCCGGGGCTCTTCTTGCCGTCCTTGCTGGCGGGTCCGAGCAGGCTGGCCACGTAGGCATCCACGTTTTCCTGGATCTTGCCGAGGTTGCTGCTGCCCAGGCTGCCCTCGAAGGTGATCTCCGCCGCGTCCGCCTTGACGGACTGCACGACGACCTTGTCCCCGAGCAAGGACATGGGCTTCACCTGCAGGCTGGCGACGCCGAGCTTCACAGCGTGCGGGGTCTTGAAGCCCTCGGGGTTGCCGATGACCAGGCCCTTGAGCTCGCCACCGCCGGAGAAGGCGGAGATGCTCACGCCATCGAGCTGGATGGGGGCCTTGATGACTTCCGGGCCAAAGGCGACGACGCCGCTCTTGACAATGGAATTGAGCGACAGGAAGAGGGCAATGAGGCCAAGGAGCGCCAGCACCGCGAGGCCGACCAGGATTTTGACAAGGTTGCTTTTCATAGGTTTTTAAACTCGAAACGGGAAGTTCCGGTCCCCGAACGCGGAAAATCCTACCGATCAAACGGTCGGGCGCAATCGCAGACTGAGCGGGGACACCAATTCCATAGGCACCGCCCAGCTACAGCCGGGCGTCAACGCGACCGCTCCGGAGCGGAGGGTGCGGCGGGAGGAATGGGTGATACGGGGCGGAGAACTCGGCGGGAGCGCAGTCAGCGCAAAGGATTTCTTTGCCCACCAGCTCGACCAGACGGAGGGAAAATGTCCGGCGGCAGCCATCGCACTGCTCGGTCTGTTCTTTCGCCACACTGGGAGTCACGAGCCGCGTCAGGGCAGAACGGAGCGGAGAAGGGCTGCTAAGGGCGCTCATGTTGGAGCGTGGGTAACAAGCGGCCCGGAATGTGTCAACGCTCCGTTTCACGACTGTAACATCGTGGATGCGTCGGACGCGCTCCGGGGCCAGTGCCTCACCCGCCGACGCGCCGGACGAGTTCGGGGAAGCGGCAGTGGTCGCAGAGGGCGTTCGAGTGCTCGCAAAAGTCGCGGACGATCTGGAGCAGGCCCTGCTGGGCGGCCGCGCGCTGGAGCAGCCCGCGCGGCGGAGCCCCGGTGAAGAGGCGTTCGCGAGCGAGCCGCAAGGAGGCGTTGTCTTCCCCGGCAGGCCATGCGAGGAAGCGCGCTTCGGCTGCGGTGCGGAGTGCTGCGCTGCGACCGGCGGCGGCGCGTGCCCAGAGCCAGGGGAGGACGACGTTCACGGCGAGATCCGTGAGCCTCGCCTCGCCGAGCAGGGGCTGGGGGGCTTTCAGACGGGGTGACTTCAACGTCCAGTGCCAGGCCCAGAAGGCGTCGTCGGGAGGCTGGAGGAGTTCGAGGAGCGAAGCGGGCAGCCTGGCTTCGGAAAGGTCGCTGGTGAACCACCGTTCCAGCCGGGCCGGCAGCCCGCCACCGCCCAGCCAGTGCGCGGCGAGGGCGAGGCGGCGGAGCGGCTGGTTCGCCGGACGCAGCCCGCTCATGCGCCAGGCGGCGCGTGGCAGGATGACCTCACTGAAACGCTCGCGCTCCCGCCACCAGGCATCCCAGAGCCGGCGCAGATACTCCGCGTCCGCCCCACGTCCGCGCGGCAGCTCGGCCGGCAGCAGGCCGCTCCAGCCGAAGAGGCGCGCCTGCCAGAGTTCGACCTTCAGCGGGTCGGTGGTGGGCCCGGCCAGTTCGGCGAGCCGGCGCATGGGCCAGACGTTGTGCTTGTAGCCGAGCGCGGCGAAGAGGCCTTCCCAAAGGGATTGCTCCCAGCCGCACTGGCGGGCGCGGGCGGCGAGCTGCCCGGCCTTCAATTGCAGGCGGACGAGCGCGGCCTGGCGGAGGATGGCGTCGAGCTGTTCGCGAGGCAGCGAATGGAGCGGACCGCTGCACTTCCCCGCAAGCCCGCCGGAGCGGATCGACCCCGCACCACCGAACCATTCGTTCAGCTCGCCGAGGGGCGCATCCAGCCGGGACTTGAGGGCCAGCGTGGGCAGGCCACCGGTGTCGCTGCCTTCCCAGACGACGTGCAGCACCACGGCGCGGAAGCTCGGATTCACGTCGTGCCGATGCGCGCGCCAGCCGTTCACGGCCAGGTCAATCTCCACGTCGCCCCGCTGCGGCGTCTCCGCACCGAACTGCACGATGGCGTCGCGAAAGTCCGGGCCGGGTTCGCGGTTGTGGAAGCCAGGATGCAGGACGCGCACGGTGCGGCCATCGGCGAGGGCCAGGTTGTCGCGCAACAGGCGTTGATGCTGCCAGACGGCCTGCAGGAGGCGTTCAGGCGGCGGACCTTCCTCGCGGCAGGGCTCCGCCCCGGGACGCTGTGCGCGCCAAGTGGCGTAGAGGCTGGCGGGAAGGGGCATGGTTTCGCTTGAAGGATAACCGGCGGATCAGATCATGAATTGTCAGCAGCCTGCCAGCGGCGGCACCGTTGCAGAAAGTGCTTCGGGAATTCCCATGTTGTTCCCTGCTGCTGCCAGCCGCTGCGGCCCGGCCGCGCTCCGCAGCCGCGTGCCGCCCTTACTTCCCTAGTTTGCCGCCCTCGGTGAACTCAAAGGTCGCCGACATGCAACGATGCTGGGACGCCCGGCCTTCCTCCGCTTCGGCATGGATGGGGCGCAGGCCGGTCTTGCTGCAATAGATATTGTCCAGGCGGATCCAGGCGGGCAGGTGCGCGTCGCCGGGGAAGGTGGCCCCGATGCCCTGGCCGCGCTCATTGAAGGCTTCGACCCAATTGTCCCGGTAGAGGCGGTAACAGAGCCCATGGGTGGGCACGTTGAAGTCACCACAGACCACGAAGGGCACCTTGGCCCCGCGCGTGATCTTCACCATCTCCTGGGCGAGGTGCTGCTGCTGCTCGAAGAACCGCTTGTTGCCCTCGTGGATCTCGCCGCTGAAACCGGAGGACTTGCCCAGCATCGAAAGAATGGCGCTCGGGCTCTTCATCGCCTCCAGTTGCGCGCGTGGCGTGGGCATGTGCAGGCTGAAGACGAGCAGGGGGCGGCCGTTGACATCCAGTTCGAACCACGCCGCCAGCCGGTAGCGGGGGTCGGCCGGATCCGGCAAGGAATCGAAGGTCCCGGCGGCGCGGACCGGGAACTTGCTGATGAGGATGAACTGGTCCTTGCCCACGACATAGCGGTCGGGGAAATCCTTGGCAAACTCGGGGCCGCGGGCATTGGCCGCCGCGTCCTGCAGCGCGATGATGTCCGCCTTTTGCAGTTCGGCGAACGGCTTGAAGTCCTTCTTGTGGTCCTGGCCGATGTTGTTGGTGACGATCTTGAAGGAGGGGTTGAGCGCGATGACGTGGTTGTGCCAGCGCAGGTCCATGAAGCCAAAGATCATGACCGGCACGCACAAGGCCAGGGGGATCAGCAGCCGGGCGTAGAGGAACATCGAGAGCACGCCCAGCGGAATGATGGGCAGCAGCCAGGCCCAGGGCGGCGCATACATCATGGTGCTGAGGAACTGGTAGTTCTCCGCCTCGAACTCCAGCCCGTAAAGAATGGCCACATACCCCACGCAGTAAATCGCCACCACCACGGTCAGGAGGAGGCGCGACCATTTCAGGACCTTTTGCAACGGACCGGCGTCCTCGTAGTGGGCGCGGCCATACTCGCGCGGACGCGCTCCACCCGGAGCGGACTGGGGTTCGCCTGGGTCTTCCGGTGGATAGTCGCGCGCAGCCATAACTGTCGTGTCCGATGAACGGCGGGCCTGCCGTGCCGTCCTGCTAGCTGAAGGAAAGGAGTATTCCGCAGCGCGGCGGATTGCACGGAAAAAGAAGCGCTGGTGGGGTGCTGGGGTGCTCATTTCAACGAGGCATAGTGCGGCAGACCGCAAACCAAACTGACCATCAGACATGATGAGCATCGAGCTGACGCACCCAACCGTCCGGCGCACCGGTATGGAGTGCGGCGAGTTCTCGCCGCTTTCCGCAGGTGACTCGTCGCCGTCGAAGCGGTTGCGGATGGGTGGTCGGGCGGCAGGTGCGCTCGCGCGAGCGCGGCGGGCCGCTTGGCGCATGGGTGCCACAGCGTGTCGACGGCGACAAGTCGCCTGCGGGCGGTAAGCACCGCTTTGGTGGCCGACCGCGCAAAGCGGGCGAGGACGCCCGCGCTCCGGGAATGCAACCGGCTTGCATTGTGCGCCTCGCCGCGCAGAATTGCTCCACGTCCAGCTTTCGCCGTGAACACCTCTGCCCACTCCCGCCGCCGCTTCGTGGAACTCACCGCCGCCGCCTCCCTCGCCGCGGGCGCGGCTCCGCTGCTGGCCGCCGCTCCCGCCGCGCGCTGGCCCATCATCGGTTTCAGCAAGCCCTTCCAGACCCTCGACCCCGAGCAGACGGCCGACACCGTGGCCGAGATCGGCTGGGACGGCATCGAGTGTCCGGTGCGCGCCAAGGGACAGGTGCTCCCCGAGCGGGTGGAGGAAGACCTGCCCAAGCTCGTCGCGGCGCTGCGCAAGCGCGGGAAGGAAGTCACCATCATCACGACCGACGTGAAGAACGTCGCGCAGCCGCTCACGCAGAAAGTGCTCCGCACCGCCGCCAAGCTCGGCATCAAACGCTACCGGCTCGCCTTCTGGAAGTATGCCAAGGACAAGCCCATCCCCGCGCAGCTCGACGAGATCCGTGCCGAGCTGCGCGAACTGGCGGCGCTCAACCAGGAGCTCGGGCTCCAGGCGGGCTTTCAGAACCACTCCGGGGCGGACTACGTCGGTGCGCCGGTCTGGGACATCTGGCAGCTCGTGCGTGAACTGGACCCGAAGCGGGTGGGCGCGTGCTTCGACATCGGCCACGCCACACTGGAGGGTGGTTATTCCTGGCCCACCGAGGCGCGGCTGATGGAGCCGCATCTGGCCGCGGTGTTTGTGAAGGACTTTGTCTGGAAAAAGGGCGAGAAGGGCTGGAAAGCCGAGTGGTGCCCGCTCGGCGAGGGCATGGTGAACCCGAGCTTCTTCGCGTGGCTGAAGAAGTCCACGTTCAACGGCCCGATCTCCCAGCACCACGAATACGACCACGGCGAGGGCAAGGCGATGATCGCCAAGCTGCAGCAGGACCTCAAAGTCCTCCGTCAGTGGCTCGCCGCATGAGGTGTTTTGAAGTTCGTTGACCTTGTATGAACGCAGAGACGCCGAGGACGCGGAGAGCCCCAAAGTTGGAGGCCGGAGGCTGTTTTTCCCCTGCGCCCCTCTGCGTTCTCTGCGCCTCCGCGTTGAAGGTAAACCACTGGGTTTCAATGCCACCGTTCCAAATCGGATATGAACTCTGAACCCGTCATCGCCACCTATTCCATCGTCGCCTTCGATCCCGCCTCTGGCGACCTCGGGGTGGCGGTGCAGAGCAAGTTCTTCGGCGTCGGCACCGTGGTGCCGTGGGCGCGCGCTGGAGTCGGGGCCGTGGCGACGCAGTCCTCGGCCAACATCACTTACGGTCCGCGCGGGCTGGAGCTGCTCGCCAACGGGAGTTCGCCCGATCAGGCCGTGCGGCTGCTCACGGAGACGGACGAGGGCCGCGACCATCGCCAGCTTGGCATCGTGGATGCGAAGGGCCGTTCCGCCAGCTACACCGGGGCAGCATGCAACGCCTGGGCCGGCCACATCGTGCGACCGAACTTCGCGGTGCAGGGCAACATCCTGGCGGGCGAGGGCGTGGTGAAGGCGATGGCGGCGGCTTACGAGAAGCACCAGTCGGTGGAAGGCAGCGAACTGGCCGACTGGCTGGTCGCCGCCTTGCACGCGGGGGAAAGCCAGGGCGGCGACTCGCGCGGACGCCAGTCCTCCGCGCTGCTTGTGGTGCGGGACAAGGGCGGCTACGGACGCGTGACCGACCGCTACATTGATCTGCGCGTGGATGACAACCCGGACCCGAACGTCGAACTGTCCCGGCTGCTGGAGATTCACAAACGCTTTTACCCGAGCCTTCACCGCAACCGCCCTGTGCGCTGATGGCCGCGCCCGCTGAGCCATTCCGGCGGCGGCGACTGCTGCGGCGACTGGCGCTGGTGGCGGTGGTGGTCCTGGCCGGGCTGTTCGTAGTGTCCATGGCTGACTCCGTGCCCACCCTCGGCCTCACCGGCGGCAAGCTGGCTCCATGCCCGGACTCGCCCAACTGCGTGAGCAGCGCGGCGACCGATCCCGGGCACAGCATCGTGCCGTTTAAGCTGGACCGCTCGCCGGGGGCGGCGAAGGAAGAACTGAAGCAGGCGGTCGCCAGGCTGCCGCGGTCGAAGCTCATCACCGAGACGGACAACTACCTGCGCTTTGAATTCCGCAGCCTGATCTTCCGCTTCGAGGACGACGTGGAGTTCCATCTCGACGAGGGAACCATTCAGGTCCGCTCGGCGTCGCGCGTGGGCTACTGGGACCTGGGCGTGAACCGCCGCCGGGTCGAGGCGATCCGGGCACTGCTGCCGGGGGACATGCAGGGCGGGCAGACGGGGAAGGCGCGGTAGCGCGGGTTTATCTGCGCGACGCAATTGGGGGTGGGCGGTGTGGGTGGCAGAGTGGGCGGGGAATGGGAAACCACGAATGGACACGAAGGAACACGAATCAGGCACGGAACGGCGGGGGGATTGGCACCGCAGAGGCGGGACAGACGCAGAGGGGGATGGGTTCTCCGCTGTTTTCAGTGGAATGCGGTGTGAGAGAAACTCCAAATCCCAAGTTCCAAATTCCAAATTGCTAAGGAAGTCGTCGGCACTGGCCGGGTCAGCCGGACCGAACCAGCCCTTGGGCCAAGGTCCGAACCAGGGCGGAAGCGCTGGCGGCTCTCTGAATGATTGGAATTTGGGAGTTGGAGTTTCTTTGGAGCTTGGGACTTGGAGCTTGGAATTTCCCTGTCCGCCTCCCTGGTCCACCGAAAACAGGAAAGAGCCAGGAGATGGAACGAGAGGAGTGACTGGAGGTATTTTACCAAACGAACCCATTTGGGGGGGTGCCGAGCGGCGAAAAGGAGGGGGAAGTGATTCTGCGAAACGAAGCCAATTTGAAGACGTGGCTCACAGCAGGGCGTGGCTCAGGCCGAGTGCGATGCTCCAAACGCGCCCCCAACTTGTAGTATTCAGCGTCCGGTCCCTGATGAATGCTATGCGCGTGATTGACCTTGAATTCTCCCCCCGGCACGCTGGCTGGCGTCCACTGCACCACCTATGAACACGCTCCCTTGCCTTGCCCTGTCCCTGCTCGCCCTCCCTGGCTTCACGCACGCCGCCGAAGCCGGAGCCTTGTCCGTCCGCGGCGGTTCGCTGCCGGAGGCGTTGGGGTCCATGGTCGTGTTTGCGCTGGTCGGCATCGTGGTGGCCATCGGTGGCTACCGGCTGTTTGACAAGTTCACGCCGGGCGACCTGCACAAGGAAATCCTGGAGAACAAGAACGTGGCCGCCGCGATCATCGCCGCCGCCGTCATCCTCGGTGTCTGCCTCATCATCGCCGCGTCCATCATGGGCTGACCGGCCCGACATCCTTCCGTGAAACGGAGCCAACATATCCGGCTGGTGCTCGTGGGCGGTCTTTCCACGGCGGCGCTAGCGACAGGGGACGCGGAGGCGGAGGCCGCGCGGGTGCAGGCTTACGCGCTGCAGGGGAACGTTTTCACGAACGACCACTATCTGGCTTTCGCGGGCTATTACCACGCGCCCTATCGCGCCTGGTATCCGCTGCGCTACAACCACTACGACGCGCAGCAGCAGAAGTATTACCACGGCGGCGTCTGGACCGAGCAGCCGCACCAGAGCTTCACCAACCTCTCCGCCCCGCTGCCCGAGGCGGTGGCGACGGCGGTCGCGGCGCAGCCTCCACCGCCGGCGCACAGCAGCACCACGCACAGTGGCATCGGCCCGACCATCACGCGCAGCGGCTTCGGCGGCACGTCGCACTCGTGGGGGAGCTTTGGCTCATGATGACCCGCCACACCATCACTCCGCGTGCGGACTGGCCGGCAAAGGTCGAGCAGGTCGGGCTCACCTACCACTCGCACCCGCACGGTCCTTACTGGGACGAGTCGGCGTGCTATGAGCTGGGCGCGGAGGCGGTCGCGGCGCTCGAATCAGCCGCGAACGAACTGCACCGGCTCTGCATCCAGGCCGCGGACGCGGTGATCCAGCATGGCTGGTGGAAGCGCCTCGGGATTCCCGATGCCGCCGTGCCGGTGATTCTCCAAAGCTGGGAGCGCGATGACTTCAGCGTCTATGGCCGGTTTGATTTCGGCTTCGACGGCGCGTCGCCACCGAAGCTGCTGGAGTATAATGCGGACACGCCGACGGCCTTGCTCGAAGCTGCGGTGACCCAGTGGTTCTGGCTGCAGGACACGCGCCCGGCGAGCGACCAGTTCAACTCGATCCACGAGCGGCTCATCGCCGCCTGGCAGCGCTGGGGCGGCCAGGCGCTGCACTTCAGCGCGATCAAGGATCACGCGGAGG
The DNA here is from genome assembly GCA_964578245.1 of uncultured Klebsiella sp. GTDB lineage: Bacteria > Verrucomicrobiota > Verrucomicrobiia > Limisphaerales > SXTU01 > SXTU01. The sequence continues at coordinate 20,158 of CAZOCL010000076.1, forward strand.
ACGAGCAGACGGTGCTCTACCTGCGCGACACCGCCGAGCAGGCGGGCGTGGCCACACACTTTGTTCATGTGGAGGACATTGGTTGGAACGGCAGCGGGTTCGTGGACCTGGCGGGCGCGCCCATGGAGCAGTGCTTCAAGCTCTACCCGTGGGAATGGCTGTGGCACGAGGAGTTCGGCCCGCACCTCGCGCAGGAGCGGACGCGCTTCATCGAGCCGACTTGGAAGATGCTGCTGAGCAACAAGGGACTGCTGCCGATTCTCTGGGAGCTGTTCCCCGGCCATCCCAATCTGCTGCCCGCCTACGATGCGCCCGAGCCGCTCGGCCGGAATTTCGTGAAGAAGCCCAAGCTCAGCCGCGAGGGCGCGAACGTGACGCTCGTGCGGGACGGCAAGGTCGCGGAGGAAGCCGCGGGCGACTATGGCGCGGAGGGCTTTGTGTATCAGGCGCTCGCCCCGCTGCCGGAGTTCGCGGGCAACCACCCGGTCTTCGGCGTGTGGGTGGTGGACCACGCGGCGGCGGGCCTGGGCATCCGCGAGGACACGCG
>CAZOCL010000077.1:0-20634 GCA_964578245.1 uncultured Klebsiella sp.
GCGGCACGGCCGGCCGGAGGCCGGCGCTACGTAGCGCCCGCGTCTCGCGGGCCGTATCGCCGGCGTCCGCGCCGGCTCGGCTACGGCGTGCGAAGTGGCGAGGGCCAGTTGAAACTGAAACCGTGCCCTGCTCTGCCCTCGTGCCGGGCGTCCGCCAGAGTGGAGTGCCACTCCAATTCCGATCGCTCCACCGGCATGAATGACCGGCGCTTCCGTCAGTCCAATCGCGCCGATACGATGAAATACCTGTTGCCTGCCCTCTTCGCCGCCACCGCCACCGTCACTGCCGCCCCCGACTGGCCGCAGTTCCGCGGACCCGATGGGGATGGACATTCGCCTGCGAAGAACCTGCCCCTGACTTGGGACGCCACGAACAGCGTCACGAAGAACATTCAGTGGAAGATGGATGTGGCGGGCAAAGGCTGGTCTTCCCCTGCCCTGGAGAAGGGGCGGCTCTACCTGACCGCCGCCGAGGACGCCGGCGCGAATCTCAGCCTCCATGTGCTCTGCCACGACGCCGCCGCCGGCAAGCAGATCTGGAACACCGAAGTCATCGTCACCCAACCCGTCAAACACCATAACAAGAACAGCCAGGCCAGCCCCACCCCGCTGGTGGAGGGCGACCGGATCTACGTCCACTACGGCCACTATGGCACCGCGTGCCTCGACCTCGCAGGCAAGGTGATCTGGAAAAACACCGAACTGAAATACTCACCCGTCCATGGCAACGGTGGTTCGCCGATTCTGGCCGGAAACGCACTGATCTTCAGCGCCGACGGCGGGAGCGATCCGTCCGTCATCGCGCTGGACAAGGCCACGGGCAAGGTGCTCTGGAAGGTGAAACGCGAGACCACGGCGAAGCGCTCCTTCTCCTTCAGCACCCCCACGCTGATCACGGTGAACGGCCAGCCGCAGCTCATCACCCCCGGCAGCGGCGTGGTCTGCGCGCTGAATCCGAAGACCGGCGCGGAACTCTGGCGCTGCCGCTACGGCGAGGGGTATTCCGTCATCCCCAAGCCCGTTTTCGGCCACGGCATGATCTTCCTCAGCTCGGGCTACGACAAGCCCGTCCTCATGGCCATCCGCGCCGACGGCAAGGGCGACGTGACCGACACGCACATCGCCTGGAAGCTGGAAAAAGGCGCGCCGCACACGCCCTCACCGCTGCTCGTTGGCACTGAACTCTACGTCGTCTCGGACGCCGGCATTGCGAGCTGCCTGGATGCGAAGACGGGCACGGTCCACTGGTCCGAGCGCGTGCCCGGCAACTATTCCGCCTCGCCGCTGCTGGCCGACGGGAAGATTTACCTCCAAAACGAGACCGGCACGGGCGTGGTGCTCAAGCCCGGCAAGACCTTCGAGAAACTCGCGGAAAACCCGCTGGGCGAACGCACCCTTGCTTCCTATGCCGTGACCGACGGCGCGTTCTTCATCCGCTCGGACAAGCATTTGTTCCGGGTGGGGGCGAAGTAGAGGGACGGAAAGCTGAATTAGTCCAAGCAAAGCAGGCGGGCCAAGACATGAAGTTTGGCGTATTCTCAACCATTTCCGGCAACATTGACGCCCTCATTGATGCCGACCGGCAATTCGACGCCTTCGGCGTTGACGCCAAGATATGTCTTGGCCATGTCGTCGGCATCTATCCATTTGTGGATGATTGTGTAGAGCTGCTCATCGATCGCAACTACGTGGTCTTGCGAATGCTGCACGACGACGGATTCCTTGGCTATTGCGAGGGCAAATATGACTTCGAGGGCTGGTCAACAATCAACTTGGTTGACGCCCTGAAATTCACCAGCCAATGGGTTTCAAAGGGGTCGTTGGAATTCATCCGTCAACTGCCCCAACGCCGGGTGATCAACGGCATCGCGTTCGAGGGCATTGCAAACGTCGAAGGTGGTTATGTGTATGATCCAGACAAGGCTGCCGCGGCTTTTTCCACGTGGAAGCACAACATCGTAATTCACGCAGCGCGTCTCGATCCGTATGTCTGGCACGAAGACTTGACCGGAAATTTCCTATCACCCGGACGAAACCAGTTCGAACCGCAGGGACGCTTGCTAATTTCGCCCGGGGTATTGGGGCGAAGGCGCGCTGGCACCATCAAGTGGCCAGCAGCAGCCGTATTCGATGACCAGGCAAGGTCCGTGCATCTGCTCCAGACAAAGTATGACGCCCGTCTGATTCTCCCTCGGCTTCGTGCCATGGAATATCCAGCACATTTGCTGAAGCACTTGGAGGAGTGGGAAGTGGTTTGAGGAGGAATGGGAAGCGAAGACCGGCGAGGTCCATTGGTCCGAGCGTGTGCCCGGCAACTATTCCGCCTCGCCGCTGCTGGCCGACGGGAAGATTTACCTCCAGAACGAGACCGGCACTGGCGTGGTGCTCAAGCCCGGCAAGACCTTCGAGAAGCTCGCCGAAAACCCGCTGGGCGAACGCACCCTGGCTGCCTACTATGCCGTGACCGACGGCGCATTCTTCATCCGCTCGGACAAGCATTTGTTCCGGGTGGGGGCGAAGTAGAGGGACACGGGACGGGTGGTGCTCCTCGCGTAGCGAGGTTTGACGGTAGCCGTGGACTTCAGTCCACGGTTGGATGCCAATGACGGGCGTCGCGGAGCGACGCTTGAACGCCACCACATTCACACTTCCCTAACTTTCAAGCGTCGCTACGCGACGCGCTCACTTGCACCCTGGTCCGTGGGTTGAAACCCACGGCTACCGTCAAGCCGTCGCTACGCGACTTTAGAACGAGTTGCGCCCTCCTACTCCTACTCGTAATCTTAATCGTAATCTCCCCTTTCCGACCGAGGATTTGGATTAAGAGCAGACTAGGCGCGCGGCGGTGGGGAAGGCGAAGACGTGAGCCCCGCACCCGGTAGGGCGAGACTCCGTCGAGCCCTACCAGGAGTAGAATTTGAACGGGAAAAAGCCGCGGGCAGCCTCCCGGCTTGCCTCACTGCCGCCAATCTGCCTAGTGTCATCGCGTGTCACAGCAGCAGACGCTTCGGGAGTCAGTCTCCTTTTCTGGTATCGGCCTCCACAGCGGAAGCCGCGTCAACATGACTTTTCACCCCGCGCCGCCCAACACGGGCATCCGCTTCCGGCGCGCGGACCTGGAGGGCAAGCCGGAGATGGAGGCCCGCGTCGAGCACGTCGTGGACACCAACCGCTCCACCACGCTCGGCAAGGGCAATGTCAAGATTCACACGGTGGAGCATGTCCTCGCGGCCTTCAGCGGGGCGGCGGTGGACAATGCCATCGTGGAACTGGACGCCAATGAGCCGCCCATCGCCGACGGCAGTTCGCGCGAGTATGTGAAGATGATCGAGAAGGCCGGGGTGGTCCTGCAGGCCGAGGCACGCACCCCCTACAAGGTGACGCAGCCCATCGAGATCCAGGTAGGCGAGACCATGATGCAGATCTTCCCGCACGACCGGTTGAAGATTTCCTGCACCAGTGCGGGCTCCGGCGGGCGCTTCACCCAGTTTTACAGTGTGGAAGTGACGCCGGAGACGTGGCCCAAGGAACTGGCGCAAGCCCGCACGTTCTGCTTCTTCGAGGAGCTGGAGCAGCTTTACAAAAACGGCCTCATCAAGGGCGGCAGCCTGGAGAACGCCGTGGTGATCCGCGATGACGCGGTGCTGACCACCGAGCCGTTGCGCTACCCGGAGGAGTTCGTCCGGCACAAGATGCTCGACATCGTGGGCGACCTCTCGCTGCTGGGCCGGCCGCTGCTTGGGCATGTGGTGGCGATCCGACCGAGCCACACGGCGAATTTCGAGCTGACCAAGCAGATCGCCGCGCAGATGCGCAAGCCGGAGAAGGCCGTGCAGACCTTCTCGCCGCCGCCCGCGAAGTCCAGCGAGGAAAGCCTGGTGCGTGACGGGGCGACGCTCGACGTGATGCAGGTGATGAAGATCCTCCCGCACCGCCCGCCCTTCCTGATGGTGGACTGCGTGACGAAGATCGAGGGCAACCACATCGTGGCGCAGAAGAACGTGACGATGGGCGAGCCGGTGTTTCAGGGGCACTTCCCCGGCCATCCGATCCTGCCCGGCGTGCTACAGCTCGAGGCGATGGCGCAGGTCTCCGGCATCCTGATGATGCGGCAGGCGGAGAATGCCGGGAAGCTGGCCTACTTCATGTCCGCCGAAGAGGTGAAGTGGCGCAAGCCCGTGCGCCCCGGCGACGTGCTGGTGATTGATGTCACGATGACCAAGATGCGCGGCAAGATCGGCAAGGCGCGCGGCGAGTGTCTGGTGAACGGCGAGGTGGTCAGCGAGGCGAATGTGACCTTCATGCTGATGGACAAGGATGCGTGAGCGGCGAATTGCGAATGGAGCAAATCCTAAAGGCATCCGAGGGCGAATCCCCTCTCCCCCATCGGGGGAGAGGGAAGGGTGAGGGGGCGGCGTCCGAACTGGCAGCGCGTGTGGATTCAATTGCGGGGTGCGGACGGCTCCCAACTTCAAGGCTCTTTCTCCGTGCTGTGCGCCGTTACCCCTCACCCCAGCCCTCTCCCCCAATGGGGGAGAGGGGGATGAGCGTTGCGGTGGGGGGATTGCGGCTCGGCATCAGCACGCTGTTGGTTTGCTTTTTGACGGCCTGCTCTACGTTCCGTCCGGGGCTGGAGGCCAAGACCCCGTTTGTCCACGGAGTGGTCTTGGATGCAGCGAGCGGTGAGCCTATCAAAGGGGCAAAGGTTCAGTTTGTGGGGCTGACCAGTCCGACGGCGTATTCGGACCAGCAAGGCGAGTTCGTGCTCAAAAATCTGCAACGGTTCACTTTGCAGTCGAGCAAGTTTGTTTGTGGCAGTTGTTATGGCGAGTGGCTGTCCAGTTTCAGCCTGAGGGTTGATCACTCCCATAGTGAACGGTTGGAAGCCAGCCTTGGCGCAGCGGTTTCTGGCAAGGACTCTGCCGTGGTGCGGCGGGTCAAGAATGGCGCGTTTTACTACGAGGTTCGACTTAAGCCCTCCCCCGGCCAATGACGGTTCAATGTTCGGCCTAGTCTCAAAATGATTCACGCTTCATCCGTCATCCATCCGAACGCGCAGATTGGCTCCAACTGCCACATCGGGCCGTTCTGCGTCATCGGCGAAAACGTCACGCTGGGGCCGGAATGCCGGCTGCATTCGCACGTGGTGGTGGATGGACACACGACGCTGGGCGCGGGCAATGAACTCTTTCCCTTCGCGGCCATCGGGCTGAAGACACAGGACCTCAAGTGGAAGGGCGGCACCACGCGCACGGTCATCGGTGACCACAACGTCTTCCGCGAGAACACAACCGTCCACAGCGCCACCAACGACGGCGACGCGACAACCATCGGCTCGCACAACCATTTCCTCGCCTACACGCACATCGCGCACGACTGCCGCGTGGGCAACCACATCGTGATGTCAAACGTCGGCACGCTGGCGGGGCACGTCATCGTGGAGGATCACGCGATCATTGGCGGGCTGGCAGCGGTGCATCAGTTCTGCCGCATCGGGCGCATGGCCATCATCGGCGGCTGCGCGAAGGTGGTGCAGGACGTGCCGCCCTTCATGCTCGCCGATGGCAACCCCGCCGAGACCAAGGCGCTGAACAAGGTGGGCATGGAACGCAACGGTGTGTCCGAGGAGGCGCAGGCCGCGCTGAAGAAGGCGCACAAGCTGTTGTTCCGCGACGGGCTGACGATCACGAACGCGCTGATCAAGATCGAAGCCGAGCTGCCGCCGCTGCCGGAGCTGTTGCATCTCGTTGCCTTTGTGAAGGCGAGCGAGCGCGGGATTAGCAAGTGAGTAGCGTCGCATAGTAGTTCCATGCGATAAGCGTGTGCCCGGGAGAACTAGCGGGGCAGTATTAGGCTACAAAGCGTCACCCCTAATCACCGAACGAATGGATCGCTCAAAAGCCGAAATGGAACTTCGGAGGCGTCTGTTCCTCTGGTCATTGGAAACGATGACTAAAGAGGTAGCCGATGACTTTCCTTGCCTGCGAAGCGGCCAACACAATCGCGATGTCCGATGCTTTCTCTCTTGGATGGAGGGCATGGAAAAAGACCGCCGGCTATCAACCTGCTTATCATTGGTGAAGAGCGCCCACCGCATTTTCCTCGCAAAGACCGAAGGGGTCAATCCTTCGGATGAAGCAATGTTTCGAGAAAAGAACGAAGCACTTTCCGGATATCACCTCGCCCTGTCTCCAACACCCGACGCCGACACGTATGCGCCAGGCTTCGTCAAAGCCAACGGGCAAAAGTGCAGAGATGCGATAATTGAGAGTCTTGAACCCATCTGTGGCCTGGCTCGCAGGCGTCAACCTCAAAAACTATGGTTCATTCGCCAATACGGCGATTGGACATTGACCACACACGTTGAAATCCGCCAGTCACGCCGTCAGGTGGAGTGCTACAGCTTTTTACAGCGGTCAGATTTTGCGAGCAAAGCGCTGCGCGAATATCGAATCTACGCCGAAGATCTGGTGACGAGATTGGACCCGCTGATTATGTTTGGAATAGCTTGGGCCAGTTTCCCACTAATCGGCCAGACCCATGAACTTTTGTGTGCACAGGCAGTGCGGTCCATCACGGGAATGTTCCTTCCAAGTGTTCCGCAATTGATTGCAGGATTGGATTTGAAGGATTGAAAACTCTGCTGTTGTGCAAGATCTGCATTCGGCACTGCGTGTCGAGGTTCGGGACTTCTCAGCCGCAACCTGAAGGTTGCGACTACGGGAGGCACACCACTTCGCACTTCCGCTGCGTGAAGCGGCACCAGTGGGTATAACCCACGGACGTCGCGAGCGCGAGGGCCTTGGCCCAGTCGGCACCGACATCGCCGGGGGTATGGGCATCGGAGCCGAAGGTGATGGGAACGCCGATTTGGTAGGCGCGCTGAAGGAAGAAGCGGCTGGGGTAGATCTCCTTGCAGTCCTTGCGCAGGCCAGCGGTGTTCAGCTCGATGGCGGTGCTGCTCGCCTTGGCCGCGCGGAGGAAGCGGTCGAAGAGCTTCGTGCAGTCGCGGTCCGGGTAGAACCGGAACTTCTTGGGCAGGTCCGCGTGGCCGATGATCTCGAAGAGGCCGCTGGAGGCGGCCATGGTCAGCCGGTCGAAATAGATGGACCACACTTCGAAGGCATCGCGCGTCTTCCACTGCGAGAGCTTCTCCGGGTTATCCAAGTCCCACGCATCCGAGACGTAGTGGACCGAGCCGATGAAGTAGTCCCACGGGTGGCGCGCGGCCAGTTCGCGAATCCACTCCTCGTGCCCGGGCAGGTAGTCCACTTCGAGCGCGAGCTTGATGGTGAGCTGCGGGAACTCGCGCTGGGCGCGGCGGACTTTCTCCACGTATTCGTCGAGCTGGCTGGCAGCCATGCGCCAGTTGTCGAAGTCGTCGCGCCTCATCGGCGAGTGGTCGCTGAAGCCGATCTCCGTCAGGCCGGCGGCGAGTGCGCGGGCGGCATATTCCACCGGCTCGCCGGCCGCGTGGCGGCAGAGCGGCGTGTGCATGTGGTAGTCAGCGGGCAGCGACATGGGGGCAGGATAGGCCGGGCGGGCGGGACGTTACAGGAGATTTACACCGAAGCAATGGAACCGGACAGCACGCGGTCGAGGGCTTCCTTGGCCCGTGCGCAGACGGTTTCGCGCGGCTCGCGATGGCCGGGGAACTCGAATGGCTCCGGTCGGATCGGGCCGTCGTAGCCCACCCTCCGCAGCCCGTGGAGAAACTGCCGGAGGTCGATAACACCGGTGGTGCCCGACAATTCGCGCTGGCGGTCCCCCAATTCGGACTGTGGCACGCCGACGGGAGCGTCGTTGATGTCCACGCTGACAATTTCGTCCTTCTGCCACGAGGCCAGATCCGCGGTGAGGCTGCCGCTCATCCACCAGTGCCAGGAGTCCAGCACCAGACCGACGCTGGGCTGTCCGATCGCGGCGACCAGTTCGCGCACCTGAGCGAGGGAATGGATGAACTCGTGACGAAGGCCGCGCCGCAGGGTGGGCGTGGCGCAGAACTCCAGCCCGAAGCGGACACCGTGGTCCCCCAGCACGCGCGCCACCGCGCCGATGCGCTCGACGTGCTGGCGGAAGTTCTCGGCGTAGGGCAGCTCGGCGTGCGCGGGCACGATGGAAGAGCCTAGGCGCGTCACGCCGCAGCGTTGGAGCACCCGGGCGAACGCGGGCAGCTGTCGCATCCCGTCGGCGAAGCGTTGCTCGTCCCGACGCAGATCAATTGGCATGCCCGCCATGCCGAAGCGCAGGCCGCGCGTGCGCATGGTTTCGAGCAGCCGCGACAACTCGTCCTCGGGCAGCCGCACCAGTTCGTCCGGACGCGCCTCGACGGAGTCGAAGCCGTGACGGTGGGCCTGCTCGATGGCTTCGAGCTGGGTGGCTTCGATGCAGAGGCTGCGGGAGACGAGGCAGGTGAACATGGGGTCAGCGACGGAGGGATGGCCCGCGAAACACGCGAAAGGACGCGAAACGGAAATGGATTGAGCGGCCTTGGGCGGTCTGTGACCGCTTGTGGCGACCAAAGTGCGGGCGGCACCCCTCACCCCAACCCTCTCCCCTCCTCCGAGGAAGGGAGAGGGAGCAGCGAAGCCCTCCGCCCTCCAGTCCATCGGGTTTCATGCTGGCTGGCATCACTTCGCCAGCAGGTCCAGGCAGAGGAGTTCGCCACCGGTTTTCACGCCGTCACGGTGGAAGAGCTTGCCCCCCACGTAGGCCGGGCCGGACCAGGTGGAGGAACAAACTTGCGCGCGGCCCAGCTCGCGGTAGGCCGCCGGGTCGGCGGCGAAGAGGACAAGCTGGCCGCTGTCGGTGCTCGCGAGGATGTTCGCGCCCATCACGATGAAGTAGCCCACGGCCTTGTTCTTGTCCGACGTGAAGACGCCGTCCTGCGACCACGCGAGCTTGCCGCTGGGCACGTCCACGCAGATCAGATTCTTGGTGGGGCCGACGCAGTAGAGGTGTTTGCTGACAACGACCGGGCTGGAGTAGTTGATCGCCGCTTCCTTGCTCACCCATGCCTGCGTGGCCGTGAACTCGCTGCCGGTCTTGGTCACCTTCGTGCCGATCAGGCCGAGCGTGTGCGAGGCAACGACCACGATATCGTCCACGACGACGGGCGTGGTGACGTGGCGGCTGAACTGCGTCTTGAGCGGCACGCGCCAGAGGAGCTTGCCACCGGTGAAGTTCAAGCCGATCAAGCCTTCGCAGGTGAAGGCGATGACCTGTTTCACGCCGCTCAAGGTTGCGACAATGGGCGCGGCGTAGGCGGCCTGGTCGCTCTGGGATTTCCAGACCGTCTGGCCGGACTTCTTCTCAAGGGCGACGACGGCCGCACCGTTGGTCCCACCGGCGAGGGCGATGAGCCAGTCGCCGTCGATCAAGGGGGAGCCGGTGTTGCCGTGGCGCGTGGCACCCTGGGCCTGGCCAGTCTCACCGATGAAGACGGCCTCGAAGTCCTTCGTGTAATTCTTTCGCCAGAGCAGCTTGCCATCCGTGACGCTGCGGCAGTGCAACTCACCTTTGACGGACTGCGCATAGACGCGGTCGCCATCCACGAGCGGCGTGCAGCGGGGACCAGGCGGGCCTTGTTTGTCGCCGACGGCCTCGTCCACTTCCACGTGCCACAGTTCGGTGCCCTTCGCGGCGTCGAAGGCGCGGAGGGTTTCCTTGCCGCCCTGGTTGTCGAGCACGAAGACCTTGCCGCCCGCAGCCACGGGAGACGCGAAGCCTTCGCCAACTTTTGCCCGCCAGAGAACTTTCGGTTCGGCCGGCAGGGTGGTGAGCAGCTTTTCACCGGCCGGGACGTGACCCGTATGCAGCGGACCACGCCACTGGGGCCAGTCGGCAGCGGAGGCGGTGAAGGCGGTGCAAGCCAGGGCGAAAGCCAGGCTGGAACGCAGGCGCGGAAAGTTCATGGGCGCGAATTGACCTTCGGGCGCTGCGCAGCGTCAAGGCGCAAAGCAGTCCAGGGAAAGCAAAACAGGCGTCCCCGGGAACAGGGACGCCTGGCTGGCTGAAAGGGAGCGACTTACTTCGCGGCGGCCGGAGCGGCAGCGGCGGCGTTCGCCTTGTTGAGGGCGAGCGTGAGGCGGGACTTCTTGCGATTCGCAGTGCCGCGCTTGATGACGCCCTTCTTCACGGCCTTGTCGAGCGTGGAGATGGCGGTGCGGAGCGCGGCGGGCGTGGTGTCCTGCTTGGTGGCGACGGCCGCGCGGAATTTCTTCACCACCGTCTTGAGCTGGGTGCGGACGACAGTGTTGCGGGCTTGCTTGCGCGCGCTGTTGCGCATGCGACGTTCGGCTGACTTCGTGTTCGGCATATTGTTTTCTCGAATTAGAGGCGCGCACCCTAGCGAAAGGCGGCACATTGTCAACGGCTTGTTCCGGGGTGAATTGCCTTGGCGGGCCGCCGTCTGGTTTCGTTGTATCAGCGCTGCCACCTGTGAATCTGTCATCTAACACCCAAATGCCCGGTGCGGAAGGCCCGCAACCGGTGCCGGGGCGGGATGGTAGCTGGAGAGGAGTTGTCGGCAAATCCAGGTCGAAGCTACTTGCACGTTTCCTCCCTCACCCCTGCCCTCTCCCGCTGGGAGAGGGGGCGACGCAGGCCGGGTTGGTTAACAACAGGTCGCATCGGTCTTGCGGCTCGGGTCTGGCTGTTCTCCCGCTCCTGTTGTTGAGGTTCGCCTTGGACATCGGGGCGGCGGAGGTGGATGGGTTTTTCAAGGACCGGGTGCTGCCGGTGCTAGCGAAGAACTGTCACGAATGCCACAGCCACGCGGCGAAGAAGTCCAAGAACGGTCTCGTGCTCGACTCGGCGGCGGCCATCCTCACGGGAGGAGATTCAGGGCCGGCGGTGGTGCCGGGCGAGCCAGAGCAGAGCCTGCTGATCAAGGCCGTCCGCCAGACCAGCCCGGACTTGCAGATGCCGCCCAAGGGGAAGATGAAGCTGTCCGAGGGGGAGATCGCGCTGCTGGTGGAATGGGTGAAGCAGGTGCAGCCGCTGAAGGAGGGCGCGGGGCCGGTGGTGGCGAGCGATTGGTGGTCGTTGAAGCCGTTGGTGCGACCAGTCGTTCCGAGTAATCAGTATTCAGTGTTCAGTGTTCAGTCGGACAAGGGCACGCGAAGGGTGGCCGATGCCAGACTGAATACTGAACACTGGTCACTGAATACTTCCACGAATCCGATAGACCGCTTCATCTCCGCCAAGCTCCGCGAGAAGAACCTGCCGTCCTCGCCCGAGGCGGATGCGCGGACGCTGGTGCGGCGGCTGCATTTTGACTTGGTGGGGCTGCCGCCGACGGCGGAGGTGGTGGAGGAGTTTGAGCGGGAGTATGGGACTAATGGGACGAAGGGGACATATGAGAAGATGGTGGAGCGGCTGCTGGACAGCCCCCGCTATGGCGAGCGGTGGGCGCGGCATTGGCTGGACACGATTCATTTCGCGGACACGCACGGGTTTGAGCATGACATACTTCGCACGAACGCATGGCGTTACCGGGACTATGTCATCACGGCCTTCAACCGTGATGTGTCGTGGCAGCGGTTCATCCGGGAGCAGCTCGCGGCGGATGTCTTCTATCCGGCCGAGCCGCAGCTTGCGGCGGCGCTGGGGTTCCTCGGGGCCGGGCCGCTGGATACGAGCACCCAGAGCACCGCGCCGCGCACGTTTGATTACCTGGACCGCGACGATCTTGTGACGCAAACGATGGCGGCGTTTGCCAGCGCGACGGCGAACTGCGCGCGCTGCCATGCGCACAAGTTCGACCCGATCTCGCAGGAGGATTACTACGCGCTGCAAGCGGTGTTCGCTGGGATCAGCAAGGGGGACGTTCCCTTCGATGAATCGCCGGAGACCGGACGCCAGCGACGACATTGGCTGGGGTTGATCGCGGCGGCGGACGGGAAGAACGCTGCCGTGCTGCTCGCGCCGGAGCACGAACCGGTCATCGCGCGGTGGGAGGCGGGACAAGGCAAGACCGTCACAGACTGGCGGCCGTTCGTGCTCGAAAGCCTGCTCTCCTCCGATGGCTCCACGCTCAAGCGTGAGGCCGACGGCTCGGTGTCATCGTGCGGCACGCGACCGGAGAAGGACACTTACACGGTCACGGCCACTACCGCGTTCACCAACGTGACGGCGCTGCGGCTCGAAGTGCTGGCCGACGAGGCGCTCCCGAAGAAAGGCCCCGGCCGGCAGGACAATGGCAACCTCCACCTCAGCGAGGTCGAGGTGCGCTGGCAGGCGGCGGGCACCACGAACACCACGAAGGTGAAGCTCAAACGGGCCACCGCCGACTTCGACCAGGCGGGCTGGACAATCCAGCACGCACTGGACGGCAATGAGAAAACGGCGTGGGGGATTTACCCGCGCGTCGGTGAATCACATCTCGCGGTGTTCGAGTTCGAGCAACCGGTGAAGCTCGAGGCGGGGGCGAAGCTGGTGGTGGCCCTCAAGCAGTTGCATGGAGGCGGGCATCTCATCGGGCGGTTCAGGCTGTCCGCGACGGACTCGCCGAACGCGAATCTCGAGGTGATTCCGGCGCTGGTGGCAGCGGGTTTGAAAGTGCCGGCGGCGCAGCGCACGACGGAACAACGACTGGCCATGGCCGCGCAAGCGCTTCACCTGCATGCGCAGGGAGAGCTGGCGAAGCTGCCGGCGCTCACGCAGGTCTTTGCGGCCAAGCTGGGAGCGGAGCCAAAGGCAGTTCATGTGCTCAAGCGCGGCGACATCGACAAGCCCGGCAAGCTGGCGGAGCCGGGCGCGCTCTCGGCGATCACGGAGCTGCCCGGACGGTTTGTGCTGGCGGAGCCGAAGCGCGAGTCAGCCCGGCGCGTGGCGCTGGCCGACTGGCTGGCGGACCCGCGCAATCCGCTCACCTGGCGCAGCGCGGCGAACCGCCTCTGGCATTTTCATTTTGGTCGCGGCCTGTGCGATACACCGAGCGACTTCGGCAAGATGGGCGGCCAGCCATCGCACCCGGAACTGCTGGACTGGCTGGCGTGCGAGTTGAGGGACAGCGGGTCGGTGAAGCATCTGCATCGGTTGATTGTGATGAGTGATGCCTATCGGCAAAGTTCGAAGGTTGAAGAGTTGAAGGGTTCAAGAGTTGAAAAGGAAAAACCGTCCACAAGCCACACGCCCTCCAACTCTTCAACTCTTCAACCCTTCAACTCTTCATCTGCTGCTTCTGTTGATCCTGACAACCGGCTCCTCTGGCGCATGAGCCGGTCACGCCTGGAGGCGGAGTCGTTCCGGGATGCGGTGCTGGCGGTGTCGGGGCGGCTGGATCTCACCTTGGGCGGGCCGGGGATCCAGCACTTCAAGTTGAGCAAAGGCCCGCAGGCCACGCCGAAGGTGGATTACACGCCGTTCGACTGGGACAGTCCGGGCGCGGGGCGGCGAAGCATTTATCGGGTGGTGTGGCGCGGGATCGCGGACCCGTTCATGGAGGCGCTGGACTTTCCGGACGCAGCACTGCTTCAGCCCACGCGGTCATTTTCGGCGTCGGCGCTGCAGGCGCTCACGCTGTTCAACAACGAGTTCGTGCTGCGGCACAGCGAGCACTTCGCCGCCCGGGTGGAGAAGCTGGGAGCGGACACGCCGTCGCGCGTGCGGGCGGCCGTGCGGCTGGCGTTTCAACGGGCGGCGACGCCAGAGGAAGTGCGGGCGATGTCAGCTTATGCGGAGCAGCACGGGCTGGCGGCGCTGGGAAGGGTTTTGTTCAACAGCAATGAGTTCTTGTTCATCAACTGAAACAATCGACCCCAAGCAGCGACTTGAACGAGCTTTCCTCTCCCTGCAAGGACTGGCGGTTGGGGATGGCTTTGGGGAAATGCACTTCACACGCCCGGCCAGCGCAAGGGAACGGATCGAATCGGAAGGACTGCCCGCTGGCCCCTGGTGGCACACCGATGACACCGAGATGGCAATGGCCGTTTACGAAGTGCTCGCCTGGCACGGACAGATTGTCCAAGACGCACTGGCGAGCCGCTTCACCAACCGCTTCATGGATGAGCCTGACCGTGGTTACGGGAAGATGGCGCGGATGATTCTTCAGGCGGTTCATTATGGCGAGGATTGGAGGACAGCTTCCAAGAACGCTTTTGGTGGCAGCGGGTCTTTGGGTAATGGTGGAGCCATGCGAGTTGCACCGTTGGGCGCCTACTTTGCCGGCGATTTTCAGAGAGTGGTTTCCGAAGCGAAACTGTCAGCAGAGGTTACGCATTCTCATCCCGAAGGAATCGCTGGAGCGGTTGCCGTCGCCGTCGCGGCAGCCGTCGCATCAGAAGGTCGTGGTCAAGATGTGAAGCAAACTGTCCGCCGGTTGTTCGACGCCGCCAGTGAACTCACGCCAAGAAGCGAAACGCAACGAGGCGTCTTGAAGGCAGCAAAGCTCCCATTAGAAGCGACGCCTCAAGCTGCTGCGAAGCTGCTAGGAAGCGGTTTTCAAGTCACCGCTCCAGACACCGTCCCGTTTGCCCTGTGGTGTGCTGCTCGGCACTTGGATAACTACACAGAAGCCATGATTGCGACTCTCCTTGGAGAGGGTGATTGCGACACGAACTGTGCGATTGTCGGCGGAACCGTGGCGTGTTTCGTTGGATGTGAAGGCATTCCGGCGGAGTGGCTGACGTCTAGTGAACGATTGAAATTGGCCGTATGAGTTCAGATTTCACTTCTCACCCTCCTCGCCGCGACTTCCTCTGGCGCATCGGCGGGGGACTCGGTGGCTTGGCGATGGCGGACTTGTTCGCGCACGAGGTGCTGGGTGAGGGCGTGCCGAAACCGGAGTTCAACGGCGGCTTGCACCATCCGGCGAAGGTGAAGCGCGTGATCCAGCTCTTCATGACCGGCGGGGTGAGCCAGATGGACACCTACGATTACAAGCCAGCGCTGGAGAAGCTGCACGGGCAGAAGCTCGGGCCGACGCAGAAGCCCGAGGGGTTCACGGCGATGCCGGGCACGATGATGAAGAGCCCGTTCCCCTTCCAGCAGCACGGTCAGTCGGGGCGGTGGGTGAGCAGCATGTTCCCCGAGCAGGCCAAGCTAGTGGACGAACTGGCCTTCCTCATGGCAATGACGAGCAAGACGAACGTCCACGGACCGGGCACCTACATGATGAACAGCGGCCAGCTCCTGCCGGGCTTCCCCTGTCTCGGCGCGTGGGTGAGCTACGGACTGGGGCGGCTCACGGACAATCTGCCGACGTTTGTGGTGCTGCCAGATGCGAAGGGGCTGCCCTACAATCAGAATGGCACGTTCAGCGCGGGGTTCCTGCCGGCGGTGCATCAAGGGACGATTTTGAACGCAGGCGCGCCGGAGCTGGTGCCGGATTTGTTTGCGCGGGAGAAGTTCAAGTTCGCCTCGCGCGACGCGGACCGCGACGGGCTGGCGTTGCTGGACAAACTGAATCGCACCCACGCGGCCGCGAACCCCGCCGACTCACGACTGGAGGCGCGCATCGCCAGTTATGAACTGGCGGCGAAGATGCAGCTTAGCGCACCGGAGGCCTTCGATCTCGCGCGGGAGACAGAGGCAACACGGAAGGCCTACGGACTCGAGAACAAGGTGACAGAGGATTTCGGACGTCGCTGCCTGCTGGCGCGTCGGCTCATCGAGCGCGGGACGCGATTTGTGCAGGTGTGGAGCGGGCCGCAGGGGGCGGTGAACAACTGGGACAATCACGGCAACATCCCGAACGAGCTGCCACCCATGGCGGCGAGCGTGGACCAGCCGATTGCCACGCTGCTGCGGGACTTGAAGTCGCGCGGGCTGCTGGCGGACACGCTGGTGGTGTGGACGACGGAGTTTGGCCGGACGCCTTTCGCGCAAGGCTCGGTGGGGCGGGACCATAACGGCGGGACGTTCGTGACCTGGCTGGCGGGCGCGGGGATCAGGCCGGGCGTCTCCGTGGGGCAGAGCGATGAGTGGGGCTACAAGGCGGCGGAGGGCAAGACCTACTGCTACGACCTGCACGCGACGATCCTGCACTTGATGGGCATTGATCATGAACGGCTGACATTCCGCCACAGCGGGCTGGACCGGCGGCTGACGGACGTGCATGGGCACGTGGTGGAGGAGATCTTGGCATAGAGCGGTGGAGACGGGCCCCGCAAGCCATTTATGCCGACTCACTTGGTTTGAGCTTGCCCGAAGCCAGCCCGGTTCCGCCTAGTAGCGTGGAAATGCACCCGTGCCCTGGTGACTCACCGCCGTGCCGGCCGGCTTCCGCCCAAGCTGGCGAGTCGGCGTGGCGACTGGTGTGGGCTGGGCTGCTGATCCTGGCGCTGCACAGCGGCTGGGCGGCGAGCCCCGTTTTCCTGCCCGGCAGCCATCATATTGAGAACTGGCACATTGACGACGGGCTGCCGCAAAGCTCGGTGACGGCGATCTGCCAGTCCCATGACGGGTATCTCTGGCTAGGCACGCGCAACGGGCTGGTGCGTTTTGACGGGGTGCGGTTCAGGGTGTTCTCCCCGGACACCATGCCGGGGTTCCCTGGCAATCGCGTCACGTGTGTGTTCGAAGATTCGCGGGGAGCGCTATGGTTCGGCCTGGAGGGGAGCGGCGTGGGTTGTCTGAAGGGCGGCGAAGTAAGTGTGCCGGCCCAGCTGGGAGTGGCGGACAACACGGTGAACTGCATCGCGGAGGACGCGCGCGGAGGCATGTGGTTCGGGACCATGCGCGGGGACGTGGTCCGCTATGCGGGCGGCCAGGTGCAGTCGCTGGGCCAGCCGGAGGGACTGCCCGGGGACCCGGTGCGCGGGCTCGTGGTGGACGCGGAGGGCACGGTATGGGCGGCCACCGCACGCTGGTTCGGCTGGGTGCAGAACGGAAAATTCGCGCGGCATCCGTGGGTGGCCGCCGGGAACGTGACGCTGGCGCTCCGCCGCCAAGGGGGAGTCTGGCTGGCCGAGCCGGACGGTCTGACTCAGCTAACCCGGAGCGGTGGAAGCAAAACCATCAAGATCCCGGACGATTTGATGGGGAGTGATTCGACCCAAGTGCTGATGGAGGACCGGAAGGGAGCAGTATGGATCGGTGCCAATGGCCGGGGATTGCTCCGATTGTTCGAAGGGCGGGTGGAGACCATCGGGGTGAAGGACGGGCTGGGGGCGGCCATGGTCTTGTCCGCCTGTGAAGACGCGGAGGGTAACATTTGGGTGGGCACGTTGAACGGCGGCCTGGACCGGTTGCGGCAACGGGTGTTTGAAGTGCTGGATGCCCGCACTGGCCTGACGCAGGACAATGTGTCCTCCGTATGCGAGGCCGCCGACGGAACCGTCTGGCTGGGGACTGCTGGCGGGCTCTTCTCCGTGAAGCCGGAAGGCGAGATCACGCGTTACGGCGCGAGCGAAGGGCTGACCAACGAGCAAGTCACGGCGGTCTGGCAAGACCGGGAGCGCAACGTGCTAGCCGGCACCTGGGGAGGAGGCATCTTCCGCCGCCAGTCCGGGCGATTTGAACCCTTCGGTCTGGAACGCGGTTTCGACGGGAAGTTCATCCGGGCGATCTACGAGGATCCCCAAGGACGGCTGTGGGTCGGCACGCAACTCAAAGGTGCCTACTGCTTCGAGGAGAGCGGGGTGAAGAATTACGACGCGACGTCCGGCCTGGCCCACTCGGACGTGCGGACGATCTTGTGCGACCGGGCCGGGGCCGTCTGGTTTGGCACGGGTGGGGGCGGGCTGAGCTGCCTGCGCGACGGCCAGTTCACCACGCTCACCACCGCCCAAGGGCTGCCCAGCGACTTTGTGCGTGTGCTGCTGGAGGACGACAATGGTGTGTTGTGGGCCGGCACATCGCGCGGACTGGCCCATTGGCAGGCGGGCAAGATCACGTCCCTGCAAACTCGAAATGGGCTGCCGGACAACGTGATCTCCCAGATCTTCAAGGACCGGCGCCGGACATTCTGGTTCGGGTCCAACCGCGGCATCTTCCGCGTGGCTACCCGCGACCTGGAACTGGCCGTGAACGGGAAGATGCCCACGGTTCGGTGCTCGACTTACACGAAAGCCGATGGGCTCAGCGGCCGGGAATGCAATGGCGGGAATCAGCCGTCCGGGTGCCAGACCCGGGATGGACGGCTGTGGTTCCCGACCCCGCAAGGGGTGGCGATTGTCGACCCCGCTAACCTGCGACTCAATGCCCGGCCGCCAACCGTGCTGATCGAAGAAGCTTACGGGGACGGACGGTCATTGAAACTCAGGGAGCGAACCGAAACCACCAACACGGCGGAACCGACGGCTGGTGACCTTGCGCAGCCGGAGATGCACCTGAGCGTGCCCGCCGGTTGCAAGCGCCTGGAAATCCAATACACGGGCATCAACTTCAGCGCTCCCCGCCGGGTCCAGTTCCAATACCGGCTGGCCAATTACGACCCGGACTGGATTGACGCGGGCGACGAGCGAACCGCCGTTTATGGCAATCCTCCCCCCGGTGATTACGTGTTCGAAGTGCGGGCGGTGAACAGTGACGGTGTGTGGAATGAACTGGGTTCCGGACTGGCCGTGACCGTGCTGGCGCCATACTGGCGGACCTGGTGGTTTCTGAGCCTCTCCACCGCGAGCGGACTCGGGCTGATCGCCTACGGGGTCCGGCAGGTCTCGGTGCGGAAGCTGCAACGGACCATCGCGACGCTGGAACAGGAGCACGCCCTTGCAACCGAACGGACCCGCATAGCCGCCGACATGCACGACCAGCTCGGCTCGCGGCTGACCCAGATCAGCCTGCTCGGGGAACTGGCGCGGCGGGAAATCGCCTCGCCCGAGGCCGTCAGCCGACAGCTGGACAAGATCACCGCCGAATCACGCGAAGTGGCCAAATCGCTCGATGAGATCGTTTGGACGGTCAAGCCCAGTAACGACACGCTGGACCGCACCGCCGCCTACATCGTCCATTACACCGAGGAATTCTTTGAATCCACCCCGATGCGCTGCCGGCTGGACGTGCCGGCCACCCTCCCGCCATATGTGCTTTCCGCCGAGCGGCGTCACGACCTGTTCCTGGCGTTCAAAGAGGCCTTGAACAATGTGGCCAAGCACGCACGGGCCACAGAAGTGAGCGTGCAGCTCGCGGTGGTGCCGGAGGGGATCGAACTGAGCATCAACGACAATGGTCGGGGCTTCGCGAGCACCGGCAACGGCGGCAACGGACTTTACAACATGCGGAAGCGGATTGAAGCTCTGGACGGACGGTTTGAGCTCTCTAGCACGCCCGGCGCAGGGACGAGCCTGACTTTTCATGTCCCGATGCACTTCGACACCCCGGTGCCACCAGGGTGATGTATAAGGTTTAACCTGGTCCGGCCGAACCGCCGGACCGCAAAGCAAAAACGAACATGCCCATTCGAGTATCCATCGTTGAAGATGACGCCGACGTGCGCAACAGCCTGGCCGTCCTGCTGAACGGTTCGGATGGCTTTGCATGTGTCAGCGAGCACCGTTCTGCGGAAGCCGCCATCGCTGAACTCCATCGGGCTGAGCCACAAGTGGTGCTCATGGACATCAATCTGGCACGCATCTCAGGCATCGAGTGCGTGCGCCAGCTCAAGGCGAAGCTGCCAACCGTGCATTTCCTCATGCTCACGATGTATGAGGATGCGGAATTGATTTTCGAGTCCCTGACGGCCGGTGCCAGCGGTTATCTGCTCAAGCGCACCCCACCCGCCAAGCTGCTCGAGGCCATCACCGAGGTTCAGCAAGGGGGAGCACCGATGAGCAGCAAGATCGCCCGGATCGTGGTGCAGCACTTCCAGAAGGTCAAAGCTCCGGGCCGCAGCACCGAGGTGCTGTCCACCCGCGAGAAGGAGATTCTCGCCCTGCTGGCCAAGGGGCACCGCTACAAGGAAATCGCCGAGCAGCTTGGCATCAGCTTTGACACGGTCCGGGCGCATCTGCGGAACATCTATGACAAGCTCCAGGTCCGGTCGCGCACGGAAGCGGTGGTGAAATACCTGGAGCCGGCGGGGTAGCTGAGTCGGGCCAGCCAGAGCAAACCGACTATGGCGGGGCTGCCACCATGGGCGCTTCCGTCTTTACCGGATTGAGGATCTTGGAGGCTGGGCCGTAAGCCCTTCCTCCTGCTACCGTTCCCTATCGATCGCCCTTGGCGGGGTTTTGACGCGGTCATGCGGGAGGATCACGCAGCGTTTCACCAGCTTCCTGCTCGAGAAAGTTCATCTGGACTCCCCGGGCAAGAATCGAGGCAGCCAATTCGGCCCATTCATCACCACCGTGGCGCATCAGCATAGTCGATAAGGCCGATCTGGCGGACTCAAACTCTCCAAGACAATAGCCCGTCATTACATTCGCAATACGCTTACTGAAAGCCATTTACGAATTAAAAGACGCTCCAACGACTGGCTCCCTAAGCATTTTGGCACCGGGCTATCGAGGCCACCGCGCTGGCTCCCGCATTGCTAATTGGGAAGGCGAATGAAAGCCGGGTTCCGTGAGCTGTTCTCATGTCCGCGGCTTCACAAAAACAGACACACCGCCATGAAAACACTACGCACCAAAAAAGACGCAGGTTTCACACTCATTGAGCTGCTCGTCGTCATCGCCATCATCGCCATCCTCGCCGGCATGCTCCTGCCCGCCCTCGCCAAGGCCAAGGCCAAGGCCGCCCGCATCA
>CAZOCL010000078.1:0-20565 GCA_964578245.1 uncultured Klebsiella sp.
ACCTGCGCCGCTCGGAGTGCGACATCCTCACGTTGGGCCAATACCTGCAGCCGACCTTGAAGCACCTGCCCGTGGTGGAGTTCATCCACCCGGACAAGTTTGCGGAACTAGGCAAGCACGCGGAAGGGCTGGGCTTCGTCCATGTGGCCAGCGGCCCGATGGTGCGCAGCAGCTACCATGCGGAGGAGTTTGCGCCAGTCTGAGGGGGCACCACGGAGCAGGCGGCAACCTTCAGTTTGCGCCGACCGTTTGTGGGTTCCAGCGCAGCGTGCTCCCTTGCGGATAACCAGCGGCGCTCTGCCAGAAATTGGTATCCATCCGGTCAACGAAATCCACACGTCCATCCGCGAACCCCACCTGCGAGCGGTCCTTGTGGCGGAAGATGCGCTCGGTCCGCGCGGGCGTGTTGGCCGGGCCGGCACCTTGACTATACCAGTCGTCACCGTTCATGTAGTCGGCCCACATCATGTAATAGTCCGCCACCATGGTGGTGTTCTGCGGGTTGTAAGCGCCTTCCGACAGCGACCGGGCCGGCAACAGGCCGGGGAGCCTCCGTCCGCCAATCCAAGCGCTGTAGCCGAAATGGGGCCAGTCAGTGCCGCTGACCGGAAACGCGGTGGTGGTCGCTTTAGGCACGAGCGGGCAGCGGAACATCTTGGTGCTCGCCAGATTATTGCTGACCATGACGTCCATCCACGACACCAACTGTATGATGGTGGTGCCAAAAGCTGCTCCCGCACCTGTGGGATCCTGCCAAAACTGGTAGCCGGGCATGTCAGGATTGGTCTGGGTCTGAGGCGCGTTGGCAACCGAACCAACCCAGTTTTCAATGAATCGCCCGCGGTCCTCAGAGTAAATGCGCAGCCCCAAGGACATCTGCCGCTCATTATTCATACACACCACTCCACCAGACTGGGCCTTGGCCTTGGCCAGCGCGGGCAGGAGCAGGGAGGCGAGGATGGCAATGATCGCAATGACGACGAGCAGTTCGATGAGTGTAAACGCTCGCGACGCGCGACGGATGACCCGAATAGAGTCCATGGGCTTGAAATCTCTGCGCATGTGAGCGCTTGTCAACTCCGTTTTTTTTGGCTCCACTCGGGCGCGGTCACTGATCAGGCCAGACCCTTTATGAAGCCTACTGTTTGTTCTGCCTTGCTGCGGTGCCACCTGGCTTCGCTCTTCCTCGGCCTCCTGCTCCTCGCCGGCTGCAGCGGCTCCTCGGAGTTCAAGGCGCTCAAAGACAAGGCGGAGAAGGGGGATGCCCAGGCCCAGTTCGATCTCTCCCAAGCTTACATGTATGGCAAGGGCACCAAACAAAGCGAGGCAGATGCCCGCAAGTGGTGCGAAAAGGCGGCGGCCAAGGGACTGGCTTCCGCGCAACGGATATACGGCATCATGCTGCGCGACGCCTATGGCTCCCAGTTCCGGGACATCCCCAAGGCCCGCGAATGGTTTGCCAAGGCCGCCGAGCAAGGCGATGCCCAGGCCAAGGTGGAACTCGCCGCCACCCCCGAGCCCCCCAAACCCTGATCTTAGGTGGAGCGCCGGACTCCGACCCGGTGTGCTGCCCGGGGCACGGAGTGTCCCCGCCCGCCTTGCACCGGCCGCCGCCAAACGGCGTGCTCCTCTCCTACCCCGAAACGAGGCGTGCCGGAACCGCGCCGGCCGCGAGCGGAGCACGCGTTTAGCCGCAGAAGGCTGCAACGGGAAAAGTGCGCTCGAACCGTCATTGACGTGCTCTCGTTTCAGCGGCCTGAAGGCCGCGCTCCTCGCCGTCGGGGTTCGCCCCTTCGGAGGTCGGGTTCAACCACCTCACGGCGGGGTGAGCACGACGCCGGTGGCCGGCACGGGCTTGTTCGCCCGCAATCCGAGGCTTTCCATAAAATAGCGACGATGATCCTCGTCCGCGACCGGCTGGTAGTTCTTCCCCAGCAGCCGGCTCAAGGTCTCCGCCACGGTGGGACGCATCTCCCTGAACACGGCTTCTTTGAGCCCCGCCAGCAGGTTCGTCCCTGCCGCCTTGTCGCCGACTGCGGCGAGGTAGTTCAGCGCGGCGATGCGCACGTAATCCTCATCATAGGTCGGGCCGGCTCCTGGCGCGGGCGGCACCACCGGAGTGTTCACCATCAGGATGGCACGCGGGATGGCCACCTTGTCGCCCGCCGCCGTCAACGCGGTGAACGCGGCCTCGCGGGCCCGGGGCAGGTTGTTCGCCAGCACGATCTGCTGCAGCACCTGCCGGATCGGCGGCAGGGCGCGTTTGTCACCGGTCTTGCCGAGTGCAAGGACGAGCGAGACTTTAAGCGCCTCGTCGGTGGTCTTCAGCCGTTCGGCCAGGGCGGTGATGGCATTGGTGCTTTTCAACTCGCCGAGGGCCCAGGCGGCCCGCTCCTGGACCACCGGCCCGCGCGCCTCGAACGCGGCGAGCAATGGCCCTTTTGAACTCTGGTTGCGGAGCTGTCCCAACGAATGGGATGCCGCCCGCGCGACCAGGTCGGCCGGGTCGCTGAGCAAGGGATGCAGCACCGCCGCGAGTTCCGTGTCGCCCCAGACTCCGAGCGCCTGCGCGGCCGACACACGCGTCACGCCGCGCTCGTGCTTGAGCAGGCGCAGCAAGGCGTCGCGCGCCGGAGGGTCGTGCAGGACCACCAGCGTGAGACCGGCCACCCGCCGCACTTGCGAACTCGGATCCAGTTCCAGCCGGCGAATCATCGCCGCCATCAGCTCAGGACGCGGAACCTGGTCAAACATCGCGGCCAGCGCCTCGCCACTGGCCAGTCGCAGCCCTTCATCCGGATCATCCAGCAGCTTGAACAAATCCCCGGACGCCGCCGTGACCTGGCCGCGTTGGACCGCCCGGACCGCCGCCTCTTGCACCACCGCCTCGGGCCGGCCTAGCAACCCGATCAGCGCCTTGCCCTCCCGGCGTGCCCCCTCGGCGTCAAGAATTTGCAACGCCCGGACGAGGTGGAGGAGGTTCGTGCTGCGCAGCCCCTCGCTAAGCGCAGGAGCGGGCGATTTGCTCACCGGCCGGACGCGCAGTTCCTCCACTCGTTGGGCCGGACTGAGCGAACCGCCGAGGCTGGCGGTGCTCTTCGCCGCCTGTTGCCGCGTGAACTCATTGTCTGAGTCCAACAACACCCGCGCCTTCGCGGCGTCGGCTGGATCGCGGATGAGGGTGAGCGCTTCGAGGGCGAGTTCGCGCACCGCCGGGTCGGGCTCCTTGAGCGCAGCCCGCAGCATTTCCAAAGTGGCCGTGTCCTTGACCGAGTGCACGATCTGCGCCACCCACGGCGCGTTCGTGCCGGCGGGCTGCTGACTCCAGACGGGCAGCGCCGTGCCCACCGCCAGGCAGCACACAGCAGCGGTGCGCAAGCCAGTTTTCAACCACGGATGGACACGGATGGACACCGATGAGCTGGCCACAAAAAGACGCAGAGGGCGCAAAGAGAGGCAGGGCAGGAAAATTCTTTGCGCTGTCTGCGCCTTTTTGTGGCCAAGCCTCGGCATCCCGATCCGAGTGCCTCCGTGTTTATCCGTGGTTGTCATTTTTGGGGTGCCAGCAGCCAGCGCAGGCGGAGGAAGGCGATGACTAGAAATATGCCGGATACACTTAATGACATTGTTGCGTGCCGTTGCCAGAGGATGCCCAGGTCATCGAACACCCCGCGCGTCAGCACCTGCAACGCGGAGGCGAACGGGTTCAACACCAGGATCATCTCACGCAACTGCACCGAGAGCTGGTCCGCCGTCAGCAGCGGCAGCAAAGTGACAATGGCCGTCAGGAACGTGACTGCATATGCCACCGCCGTCGCCACCGCCGTGCGCGGTGACAGCGCCGAGGCGCACAGGCCAGCCGCCAGCGCGAAGAGGATGGTCGTGCCGATCACCGCCCACGCGTCCATAATCTCCCGCATCGTGTTGATCTCGAGATAGTGGATCGCGAACCACCCCGGCAGCGTGCCGATGACGAGGAACAGCACGAAGAGCAGCGCCACGCTGACCTTGCCCACGAGGAACGACAGCGGCCCGAGCCGCGACATCCGCAGCAGCTCCAGGTTGCCGCGCTCGCGTTCCTGCGTGATTGCTCCCGCCGTGAGCGAGGGCACGATCAGCACGATCAGGCCGAGCTGGAACACCAGGGCCACCGAGCGGATGAGATTTGGCGTCGGCCCCACGAGATTGCCCACCGCGCCGATCATGATGAGCATGGAGAACACAAAGCAGCCCGCCGCCACGCGGAAGATCCACTTGCCGCCGCCAAACGCCCGGCTGCGCAGTTCCTTCGCAAACATCGGGTTCAGCCAGTCGGGAATGCAGTCCTTCCGGCGCTGCGGGTCCACCAGGTAGAACGGGAAGCTCAGCCGCCGCCGCGACAGTTCCTCCGGGTCTTCAATCGTCTGCCCATGCCGCCGCGTGGAGCGCTGGCCCGCCCAGTGCACCCGCCCGACGATGAAGGCCACCAGCGCCACCGAGGCCACAGCACAGAAGATCAGATACGTTCGCCACGCCCCCGCCGGCTCGAATGACGGCAGGATCACCGAGGCCATCGCCCCCAGCGGGCTGAACGCGCGCGCCTGATGGATGAACTGCGCCGCCCACGGCTTCTGCTCCAGCAGGAACCACGGCACCCACGGCCCGGCGGTGAACACCAGCAACAGGATGTAGGTGACCACCAGCGCGAGGTGCGAGTTGCGTGCCGTCGCGCTGACCGACAGCCCCAGCAGCCCGAACAGCACGCTGCTTGCCGCCGTGATCAGATAGATCGCCCCCGCTTCGCGCACGGACACCGCCCCGAGAAAGAAGCACGCCGCGAACACCGGCAGCGAGAGCAGCACGAACAGCAGCAGCACAATGATCGAGGAGCACAGCTTCCCGGCCACAATGTCCCGGGGCCGCAGCAGCGTGGCGAAGAGCAGGTCGTAGGTGTTGTGCTCCTTCTCTGCGGTGATGGCCGTCGCGGCAAAGGCGGGCGCATAGAGGATCACCAGCAGCAGTTGCGCGACGCCGCACACCAGCAGCAGCGAGCGCGAGGCCCGTGCCGTGGCCGAGAACACACCCTCCTGCGGCCACATCCACCACACCAGCGTGGCGAGCACGCCGAGATAAACCGCCGCCAGCGCCAGCGCCAGCGGCGAGCGCAGGCTGCTCTTCACCTCGCGGAGCAGGACGGGGTTACTCAGCATCGTCACTCCTTCTGGCCCCGGCCTTGGCCTGAGTCGTGACCTTCATGTAGATGTTCTCCAGGTCCAGCGGCACCTCGCGATACCACACCACGCCGACGCCCTGCTGAATGAGCATGGCCAGCACGCCCGCGATCTCATGGTCTTCACCGGCGAAGGACAGACGCAGGAGGTTCCCAACGATTTCCGTGACCTCCAGCTTGGGTGAAGGGAAATGCTCGGCGAAGAGCGCGCCGGCGCGGCCCGGATCACCCAGCACCTCCACCTCGATCAGGCTGCGCTGCTCCACCTGTCGCAGCACCGCCTCCATCCGGTCACACAGGAGCAGGCGTGATTGTTCGAGGATGCCGATCCGGTCGCAGACCGACGCAAGTTCCGGCAGGATGTGCGAGGAGACGAGCACGGTCTTGCCCAGCTCCTTGAGGTGCTTGAGCAACTGCCGCATCTCGATGCGCGCGCGCGGGTCCAGCCCGGAGGTGGGTTCGTCCAGGAACAGCACCTTGGGATCGTGGATCAATGCCCGGGCGATGCCGACGCGCTGCTGCATGCCGCGCGACAGCGAGTCCACGAAGTAATCCCGCATCACGTCCGTGCCGGTGACCTGCAGCACCTCTTCGATGCGGGTCCGTCGGGTGGCGCGGGACATGCGATAGGCCGCGCCGAAGAAATCGAGGTATTCCCACACGCGCATCCCGTGATACACGCCGAAGATGTCCGGCATGTAGCCGACCACGCGCTTGGCCTCCTGTGGGTGGCGCACCACGTCCACATCCGCCACGCGGGCATTGCCGCTGGTCGGGCGCATCAGCCCCGAGAGGATGCGGATGGTCGTGCTCTTGCCCGCGCCGTTGGGCCCGATGTAGCCGAAGATCTCGCCCTCCTCGATGTTGAGGTTCAGGTTGTCCAGCGCGAGGACATCCCCGTAGTTCTTGGTCAGTGCTTCGGTGACAATCATGGGCGGATGCCGGTTGCTGGCGGCGGGGGAAGGCTTCGGGAAATTCCAAGTTCCAAGTTCCAAGTTCCAAATAAGTTCCAACTTCCAAACTCCAATCCGGCCCGGCTGCCGGACATCAACGCCATCGCGTGCCCGCCGCCGGAGGTCGGCAATCGCTTGGAATTTGGCGCTTGGAGCTTCTTTGGAATTTGGCGCTTGGAATTTGGAATTTCTCCCCAGCCCTGTCGGTCATTGAAATCTGTCGGCAGCGCCTTCATTGCACCACTCCCTTCAGTTCCAGGTCAAGATTGCGAACCTGCCAGGTGTGGAGGTTCGGGTTGATCATGTTGCCGAGCCGTTTGCCCTCCTCGTTGTGCGCGACATTCACGACCACCAGCACGCTGCGGGTGCCCGGGCGCAGAAAGCGGGCGGGGTCGGGCACGCGTGCGGGCAGGGTCGCGGGGATCTTCGTCATGCGTGGCAGCATTCGGCCCACTTCTCCCTGCAGTTCAAAATCACCCGGAGAGATGTAAATCTCCGGCTGGAAGGCCGCGCCGCGAAACTCAAAATGCACCGTCAGCTCCTGCGCGGTCAGGGCCGGGCACCCCGCTGGCAAAATGAACTCGACGGCGACCTGGCCGGGACGTCCGCCGGAAAAACAGCCTTCGGTCCGTTCAAAGGCATACGCGTCCAGATTGCGGACCTGCACGGGCATGACCCCTGGCGGCAGCAGCAGCGTGGGCCCGACATAGTCGAGGGAGCCTTCCACCGCGAGCAGTCCCACGGCGCGCCGGGCGGAGGAGGGTTCGATCGACGCCAGCGGAAACGCCGGACGGTCGCTCCAACTGAACAGCACCGGCAGCGGCTCGCGGCCGCGCAACTGCTTCGCGAACCGTCGCTCGTCATAGCTGCTGGTGGGCAAATCCGCGGTGTAAACCGGGGCGGGGAAGAAGACTTCGCGCAGCCGCTCGCGCTCCTGCTGGCGCGCGGAGCGCAGCAGCTCGGTCGAGCCGCTGTGCTGGTTCACGCGGAGTCCGGTCTTTTCCACCTGGGCACCGGGGGCGATGTCCGCCAGCGGGATGACGAACCGGTTCAGTTTCAGA
This sequence comes from uncultured Klebsiella sp., assembly GCA_964578245.1. Lineage (GTDB taxonomy): Bacteria > Verrucomicrobiota > Verrucomicrobiia > Limisphaerales > SXTU01 > SXTU01. Next base: position 7,224 of record CAZOCL010000078.1, read on the forward strand.
AACGGTCCGGACAGCGCGGCCTCCGAACGGTTCGAGAGCGTCACGGACAATCCCTCCGCCCCAATCTGGGCGTGCAGCAGGGGCGCATGCATTCCGACTTGAGGTGCGCGGCCGATGAGCGTGCGCAGGTCGTCCGCCCGCACGGCCAGGTTGCTCACCGAGAGGCGCGTTTCATAGTCGAGCCCCATGCGTTCAGGGGGAGTGAGCGCGCTGCGGCCGGGCGAGAGCGAGGCGCTGTCCGTGGCCGTTTGCAGGTGGAACGCCTGTTCGGTTGGCGAGAACAGCCCGAGCGCCGCCTGCACGCGACCGGTGTCCTCGCCGCTCCGCGAAGTGGCCACGTAAACCTCGTTGAGAAACGGCTCCGGCATGGCCTTCCACCGGGCGGCCATCGTGACCGCGCCGATGCCCGTCACCAGCGCCAGCCCGCCGGCCACGGCCCAGCCGCGCTCCGGTCGCGTGGTGAAGCGAAACGCGGCGAGCACCAGCAGCAGCCCGCCGCACACGCCGCCGAGGTAGAGCAGCACGCCATGGCGGGAAAGCACCTTGATGCCGGACAGGCTGGCCAGCACCCGCTCCGCCTGCGGTGTCCGCGCGAGCAGCCGGTCCGCGTGGTGGAGAAACTGCGGTGCGCCGCCCAGCAGCTCACGCCAGTATTCCTTTGCCCCCGGCCACACATTGAACTCCTCGCTGCCCGCATCGAAGGCCAGCATCGTCACCCGGCCCGCCCCGGCCGTTCGCGTCAGCACCCAGGGCCGCTCGCGCGTGCCCGCCAGCGTGTCCCCGGTGCCTGCGATCATCCGCGCCACGTTCACACCATTGGTGAAGATGAACCCGCCGGCCACGGCGGGCAGGGTCTCGACTCGCTGGGTGGCTACGAAAGACCCGGGCAGCAGCTCGGCGAGCGCCGGGCTGATTCCGGGCGCGGCGGTAGGCAGCACGATCAGGTGCCCGCCCATCGTCACGAAGTCCTGCACCGCGTGCAGTTGCAGCGGGGACAGCTCGGTCTCCGCGAGGCCGCCCAGCACGAGCGCATCAAACCCGCGCAGGTCTAGCGGCCGGCGTGGCAGATTTTTCGGCGCGACCTGGGCCCGGGCGAAGAGCCGCTTTTCCGCCCCGACCATGAACTCGCGCAGATTCCGGTAGCCGCCAAAACCCACGTCCGCGATGAGGATGAAGAAACCGTCCTCGGGCACCTGATTGCCGATGGCCTCGTTCTGGCTCCACGTCTGCAACGCACCATCGGTCAGCTTCACGCTCGCCACCCGGTCGAACCGGACCTGCTGGACCTGCTTGACGCGGATATCCGGCAGGATGGGAAACTCAAATTGCCGCACTGACTGGGCGGGCAAAAAAACCGGTCGGGTGAACTGGACCCGCTGCTTGGTGAACTCCCCTTCCGTCTCCGCCACAAGCAGCCCCGTGCGCGCGGGGCCGGGATTTTCGATGTCCACCACGAGCCGGGTCCAGTGGCGGTTGCGGAACTGCCCGCCGAAGCCCGCCTGCGCGTTGCGGATGCGCGGCGCGTCTCCCTGCGCGAACACGGACGCGGCCGAGGCCAGCGCGAGAGCGAGTGCAAGGGAACGCAGCACGGCGGGTTTATACCGGGCGAGGGGGAAATGACAACGTGGATTGTCGTGCCCGCGGCCGGAGGGGCTTCGAGCTGTCCACCCGCAACGCGGTGGCTGCAAGCCACCGGCACGGGGTTCAGGGGTTTACAGCACGAGGCTTTCGTTCCGGGAATTCTCACCCCGGCCCGCTCCCGGCTTCACGCGGTTCCGGGAGGCGGCGATTGGAAACGTGCGCTCGAATCACACCGGGCGTGCTCCCGCTTCTGCGGCCTGAAGGCCACGCTTCTCGCCGTCGGGATCCGACCGCTTCAGAAATTCGGGTTCACAACACTTCCACCGGGCGGGGCAGGCCGAGCCAGAGGGCTTCGGCATACTTCGCGCCGCAGGTGGAGCCGCGATACCGGGCGAGGGTCTCCTTGGCCTGCATGGCACCGTCGGGCCTGGTGCGGTCGTAGGGCTGGTTGCGCACGAGGGCCATGAGCGCCCCGAGCCAGTCCTGGGCCTCGGTCCAGGTGTCGCTCACGTCTACGAAGGTGTCCGGGGTGAAGCCGATGGTGTGACGCGGGCCGTTGTCGTAAAAGTAGAGGCGGCCGGGTGGGCGATAGTCCACGCCATCCAGCATCTGGCCGGCGTTGCGCACGGCGACGCGGGTGAGTTCGGAGGCGACGACGTGGTCGTTGTGGTGATCGTCCTTCCAAAGGGTGAAGGCGATGTCGGGCTGGATTTCGGCAACGGCCTTCGCGACGAGGAGCTTGTGCTCCAGCCGGGCGTCGAAGCGGTGGGAGGCGAAGTTGAGGAAGCGCATCTCCACGCCGCGTTCCTGGGCGAGCTTCCGGGTGCCCTCGACAATTTCGGCGGCACGGCCCTTGGCCGGGGCCCAGTTCGTGTAGTCCCCGATGAGGGAGAGCACCACGACGCGGTAATGCTTGCGGACGCCCTGGAGGAGGATGCCGGGGATGCCGAAGACGCAGTCGTCGTAGTGCGCGCCCATGGCGAGGAGGGTTTTCATGAGGGGAAGGGTAGCAGGGAGGAGCAGGGGGTTTCAATGCATGGGACTGATGAGACGGATGGGACCAGTGGGGTGAGCGGATGATGGGATGTGATGGGGACCCGGGTGGTGGCCGGATGCGCTAAGCGGGCGAGGACGCCCGCGCTCCGGGGGGAGGAGTGGTATTCTTGGATGGGCATACGTCCGGGAATTCCCGCAAGCCACCGAAAACAAATCGCAATTGACCGGAAGCCAAGGCCGAATGACCCGGTCACTCTGGCTCTATTGAAACCAAGCCCGCTGTTGCTCACGCCGCACGAGAAGTGCGAACCGGGACCATCATCGTGGCACCCTGGCTTCGGTGGCCCGCAGTTTTTGGGCGCTGGCAGCACGAGCTGCAACTGCCCGGCAGAAAGAGGCAGAGCTAGCTGAGCGATCAGAATCCCAATGCAAAATCAATTCGCCCTGAACCCCACCATGGCAGAAGCACCGATTCCGATCGGTGACAGCCTAAGGACCCGCCCCGCAGGAATCATCGCCCAGACGGGTGGTTCCGCGGCCATGTGGGGGCTGGTGAGTTCGATCATGACTGTTGGCACGCTGCATGGGCAGACCACGAACACCCCGCCGGTCGCCGCCACGAGCACCAACGCGCCGACCCGGCTCCCAGAGGTGATCGTCAAGGGCAAGAGCGAATCCTACAAACCCGACCAGCTCTCCTCCCCCAAATATACCGAGCCGCTGCGCGATACGCCCCAAACAATCCAGATAGTTCCCAAGGCCGTCATGGAAGAACGTGGGGCGACCTCCTTGCGCGAGGTGCTGGGCAATATGTCCGGGCTCACGTTGCAGTCCGGCGAGGGCGGCGTGCCCAACGGCGACAACGTCCTGATTCGTGGCTTTGGCTCGCGCACGGACTACTTTGTGGATGGCATGCGGGACATGGGCACCTACTTCCGCGACCCGTTCAATTACGAGCAGGTGGAGGTGTCCAAGGGACCCGCCTCGACCTATGCGGGACGCGGCACCACGGGCGGTTCGATCAACCTGGTGACGAAAGCGCCCTTCCTCTCGCCCTCCTATGAAGCCACCGCCGGGGTGGGCTCCGCGGATTACACCCGCGCGACGCTGGACCTCAACCAGCCCCTGCCCCACATCGACGGCGCGGCGCTCCGGCTCAACGCGGTCTGGCATGACGCCGGAGTGGCTGGTCGCGACATCGTCCGGGACGAACGGTGGGCACTCGCGCCCTCCCTGGCCTTCGGCCTGAACACGCCCACGCGGGTCACGTTCAGCTATCTGCACCTGCAACAGGACAACGATCCTGACTATGGCATCCCGTGGGTGCCGCCGACCAACATCCCGCTCGCGGCGTATGCGGACCAGCCGGCCCCGGTCAATTGGAACAACTATTACGGCATTCTGGGGCGCGACTACGAGAAGACCCAGACGGACATGGGCACCGCGCTTTTGGAGCATGACTTCAGCGACTCGCTGAAACTCCGCGACCAGTTTCGTTACGGGCAGACCTACCGGGATTCCATCATCTCCGCGCCCCGGTTCAACAGCACCGTCAGCACGGACATCCTGCGACAAACCCAGTCGCGCGACCAGGTGGACGCCATGCTGGCGAACCAGACCGACGTGACCGGCCAGTTCACCACCGGGAAGATCGCCCACACGGTGGTAGGCGGAGTGGAATACGCCCACGAAACCTCCAAAAACCGGCCGCGGACCATCGGGGCCGCACCGCTGGCGAATTTATACAACCCCAACCCCTGGGATCCCTACACCGGCACCATCACGTCCTCGGCGACGCGCGATGAATTCACCTCGGATTCCGTGGGGCTTTACGCGTTTGAAACGCTCAAGCTGACCGAATCGTTCCAGCTCAGCGGCGGACTGCGCTGGGATTACTTCGACACGCATTATCAGACGGCGGCCGGACCGGTTTTTAACCGGCGGGACAAAGTGCTGACCTGGCGCGCAGCGGCGCTGTATAAGCCGGCCCGGAACGGCAGCGTCTATTTTGGATATGGCACCTCCTATAACCCGTCCGCGGAGGGCCTGACCCTGGCGGCGACCACGGTCCTGCTGGATCCCGAGAAGGGGCAAAACTTCGAACTGGGAACCAAATGGGATTTCTTCGAGGACCGGCTGGCCTGCACCCTGGCGCTGTTCCGCACGGAAAAGACCAACGCGCGGACGCCCGGACTGGCCGGTGAACCGCCGATGGTGCTGGCGGGAGAACAGCGCGTGGATGGCGTGGAGGTGGGCGCGGCCGGCAGCCTCACCAGCAAGGCCAAAATCTTCAGCTCCTACACCTTCATGACCAGTGAGACCCGGAAATCCAACACCCCCGCTGAAGTGGGCAAGGAGATCCCGGGCGTGCCCCAGCACATGTTCAATTTGTGGACCACCTACCAATTGCCGGCGAATTTCGAAATCGGCGGCGGGGTTAAATACCAGAGCAAGGCCTACATCAATCCGACCAACACGCGGGTGGCGGACGACTATTACCTGCTGGACGCGATGCTCGCCTACAAAATCAACCAGCACTGCACGCTGCGGCTGAATGCTTACAACCTGCTCGACGAGGACAGATACATCGGCACGCTCTACACCGTGGGCAGCCGTGGCCAGTTGATCCCCGGGGCGGGACGTTCGTTCATCCTGACGGCGGCGTTCAAATTCTAGCGCTCTGGATGAATGCGGAACTAGATGAGGCGGCGCGACGTGGACTGTCCGAGGTGGTTGAACGGTTGAGGCGGGCAGAAGGCCTCCTTGCGGGGGCCGATCCGGCGAGCCTGGACGCGGCCTGCTCGGCCGCCGGGGCCTCCTGGGAGGCATTGCAATCCCAACCCGCAGCCCACGCCGCAGTGCTTTCCCTGAAAGCGCAGGCGCTGTTGATCCGGGGCAATGCCTTGCGTGGCCAGGGCACCCAGCCCGGGAACCGGGCGGCCATTGCTTCCTTCGACGAAGCGTTGCGGTTGTGGGAGCTGGTTCCCGCTCACGATGCCGCCTATCTGCCCAACCACCATGCCAAGACCTGGATGAGCCGGGGCATTGCGCTGCTGGCCGAAGGCGGAACCGAGCCGCTGACGGAGTCGGTCCGATGCTTTGACCGGGCGATTGCGCTGCGCGAGGCGTTGAGCGCCGGGCAGGAGCCGTTCGTTTACTACGGGCTGGCGGCGGGCTGGATGAACCGGGGCGATGCGTTGACCCGGCTGGGAGGACCGGCCGGTCTGGCCGAAGCCGTGCGCTCTTACGACGAGGCCTTGCGCGTGATGGGCAAGCTCTCCCTGGACACGAACCCGCTCTTCCGGCAACGGGTGGCCACCGCGTGGCTGAATCGCGGCACCACTTTTGAAGCGCTGGGCACTGAATCCGACCTGGGACAGGCGATTGAGTCGTTTGGCCAGACCATCGCGACTCTGGAGCATGCCGCGGAGGTTCCCCAACGCCAGCAGATGATCGCGGCGGCCTGGATGAACCAAGGAAATGTCTGGCTGAAACTTGGGACGGCCAGGGCGGCAGACGCGCGAGAAGCCGCCCGGTGCGCCGTCAACCAGCTTGCCCAATGGGAACGACACGATGTCTTCTGCGCCGAAATTGGCCTCAAGGCCCGGCATGTCTGGTGCCGGGCCATTGCCAGCCTGGTTGAGCAGCCGTCGGCTGCGGCGGAACGGGACGCGCTGTTTTCCGAGGCCACCGACGTGGTGGATGACGCGATGGCGATGATTCGTGACTGGCACGCCCGGGGGGTCCGCCAGTTTGAATTCCTGGCCGGCGAATTGTATCGTTTCGGGGCTCGCGTCTATCAAGTCTACCAGCCTCAGTTTCTGGAGGAATTCCGGCTGGAGAACCTGGCGCCGATACTGGCACCGGGACTCAATCACGGGGCAGTCACGGCTAGCAGCGGATAAAGCCCATGCTTCAAACCAGACCATCAGGCAACCACCTACTCCGTCCCGTGCTGGCATCCGTCTGACGCGGATTGTGAGGACCCATCACCGATGAACCGCAAACGCGTCAGCCGCGAGATCCTGCTCGCCCTGTGGAAGATCCACATCCTGCATCACGCCGCCGAGGGCGGGGTGGTGGGGAACAGGATGCTGGAGGAGCTGCGGCACCATGGTTACGAGGTGAGCCCCGGCACGCTGTATCCCATGCTGGCGCGCATGGAGCGGTTCGGCTGGCTGCGGAGTGACCGGCCAGCGGGCAGTTCGCGGGAGCGGCGCAACTACAAGATCACGGCGGAAGGGCGCAAGGTGCTGGCGCTGGTGCAGCGGCAACTGGGGGAGCTGCGCGGTGAGATGAAGTGAGGGACGGCAGCCGGTGGCGGGCGCATCTCGGCACTGCTCCCGGAGCGTGGGTCTGTGACCCGCAGCGGCCACCCTTGTCCGTTGCGGTTCGTGTAGGCCAGCGGGACGGAGGTTCGGACGTTGCTGCGGGTCACAGACCCGCGCTCCGGGGGCTTTCGGAGGCGGTGTCCAAATGCGCCCGCCGGTGGGTTGGTGCCGCTGCGGACGGCGGCAGCAGGCGGTCGGGACCGGCCATGGGGGGGGGTCGAGGAGGTGAGTTCATCTGACTTTTTTTGGCCAAGCACACGTCAATAGCGGCCAACATCGATGGAAACTAGGGCCGGATGGCCCGGTCACTATGGAACTAATGAAACCGCTGCTCGCCTCTCTGTTCGCCCTCCTCACCGGCGGCCTCGCGCTCGCAACCGCCGCCGACACCACCAACGCCGTCTCCCGGCTGCCGGACATCACGGTCTTCGGGCCGATGGTGCCGGTGGCCTCGGAGGAGATGAAGGTGGGGGAGTATCAGCAGCCGGAGTGGACGCTGCACCGGCGGTTCCCGACGACGCGGGTGTATGTGCAAAAGCAGCCGGGTGAGTTTGGTTTCGAGCAGTGGTGGCGCGGGCGCTTCTTCCGGAACGGGTCGCAGGCGCACAAGTTCCAGGAGGAGATCGAGATCGGCCTGCCGAAGCGGATGCAACTGGACCTGTATGAGAACTGGACGAGCGATGAGAAGGGGCGGATGCGCCAGTTGAGCACGGCGGTGGAGCTGCGCTGGGCGCTGGCGGAGTGGGGGAAGATCCCGCTGAACCCGACGATCTACGGCGAGTGGCAGTTCGTGGACCCCGCGCGCGGCGGGGACACATGGGAGGTGAAGCTGCTGCTGGGCGAGGAGCTGGCCCCGCGCTGGCACTGGGGCCTGAACCTGATCTATGAGCAGGAGGCCGGACAGGGGCGGGCCACGGAGATCGCCTGGAGCCAGGGCGTGAGTTATACGTTCATTGACCAGAAGCTGAGCGGCGGAGTGGAAATGCGTTTCGCCCACGAGACCGCCAAGGGCACGCGCAGCCTGCCGGAGATCACCTACATGATCGGGCCGAGCCTCCAGTGGCGCGTTTTCGAGCGCGGGCACATCGACTTCGTGAACATGTTCGGTGTGACCAGTGACGCGCCGAAGGTGGAGTCGTTCATCGTGTTCAGCCTGGACCTCGGCGGCATCAAGGGCAGCGGCCGGTATGCGCCGACGTCGTTGAAGGCCCAGTAGGGTGCAGTATTCAGTGTTCAGTCAGGGGAAAGGCTTCGCGCCGGAGGACTGGGCACTGAATACGGAGGGCTGGCCGACATCACTCGCCCCTGCCTGCTCCCTCCTCGGAGGAAGGGGGCAGAGGCGAGGCCGAGGTTCGGGGCCTAGTGGTTCATTTGCGCCACGCCATTTCGGGGAAAGGGAGTGGGTGGCAAGGTGAGGGCATGAGCGATTTCAGATTGGAGATTTCAGATTTCATAAGGGAAGAGGGCAACCACGAATGGACACCAAGGGACACAAATGGAACGAGAGGCCAGATTTTGCGAAACGAAGCCATTGGGGCAGACACCTCTCACTCCCTCCATCCGCCGGGCTGCGGAGGGCGGGCCGGCTCTCTCCTCTCATCCGATGAAGGGAGAGGGAACACGGCGCGGTTGCCGCCGGTGGACTCTGGTTCGCAAGCCGGGGCGAAGGCCGTTATTTCATCCCGGCTTTCTTGAGGACTTCGGCGAGAGTGACTTCGGCTCCGCCGCGGCGCTTGCTCTCGTCGGCGGCTTCCATGAAGGCGAAGAGTTCGATGGTCTCCTCGGACTTCACGGGGACGATGCCGGTCTGAAAAGCCTTGATGGCTTCGACGACGAGGGGGGCGTAGCCGTCGTAGGCACCGATGGCGGCCTCGCCTTTGTCGCCCTTGGCCAGGCCGGAGTAAGTCTTGGCCTCGCGGAAGATGCCGGTGCGGCCGCCCTTCCACTTGCCGATGACCTCGATCTTGCCGTCGGCGGTGGTGCCGCGCTTCACGCTCTCGCAGCCGGTGCCCATGACGGTGAAGAGGGTTTCGCAGCCGTGGACGCCATACCAGTAGAGGTCGGGGTGGGACTTCTCGAGGCTCGCGGGGCTGGTGGCCTCGGCGTAGTTCACCTGGCCGATGGAGCCGGCACGGACGGCCTGCGCGGCCTTGCCGAAGCGGAGGGAGGAGGAACTCCAGACGGGCACGCCGGCCTCTTTGGCGAGGCGGAAGATTTCCAGCGCATCCTTCAGCGAGCCGCCGATGGGCTTGTCTATGTAAAGGGGCTTCTTCGCCTTGAGGACGGGGATGGCCTGGGCGAGGTGCGGTCGGCCATCCACGCTCTCGATGAACACGGCGTCCACGTTCTTGACCATCTCCTCGATGGAGTCGTAGAGCTTCACGCCGTATTTCTCGACGAGGGTCTTGGTGAAGCCGTCCACGCGCGAGGCGCTGGACTCGATGTCCGGGCTGCCACCCTTGAAGGCCGCGACGACCTTGGCTCCCGGGACGTGGGCCTTGTTCATCGGGTTGTTGAGAATGTCCGTGAAGGCGGGCACATGCGAGGTGTCGAGGCCGATCATGCCAATGCGCAAATCAGCGGCGGTGGCGGTCAGGGTGAGCAGCGCGAGGGCGGACAGGACGGCGAATTGTTTCATAGTCGGTGTGGTCAAGAGCGGGGTTTCGACGGGGATGGGCGGGGGAAAATTCTTGGGTATGCGCGGCGGTTCACGGACGGGGAGAGGTTTGCTTCAACGCAGAGGGCGCGGAGGGCGCAGAGGTTCGCAGAGGAGGGAAGGGACACGCGGTTGCGGCCAGTGTGACAAAGTGCGGGCGGCGCGCGGCATTTATGCCGCTTCACCATCCGAACGCCCAAGGGCAGGCGATCACCAACGCGGGCGCACGTTGAAGCGGCATGAATGCCGCGCGCCGGGGACGAGTGCGGCCGGCCTGACAACTTCGCGTCGCTTCCGCCGGGCGGCTTTTGGTAAGACTAACCTGTGACTGCGAACAAACGACTTTGGGGCCTCGCGGCTGTCCTGTTCTTCGCGGGGCTGGTGGCGTTGCAGGTCTGGCGCACCCCGGTGCCGCGGCTGCCGCCGGCGGTCACGCTGCCGGACGGCTCGACGCTCCGGCTGGTGCAGGTGAGCTACGACCGGCAGCACTTTCAGCCCGGCAAGTGGTGGCACCGGTTTGGCCGGTCGCTGCCCGCCACCTGGCATCGGCGGCTGGGGCTGGACACCGCCCCGGCCATGACCACGAGCGAGCCATCGCTGGGCCTCTGGTTTGCGCAGGAGCCGGCGCCCCCCACGGGTTCCGGGGGCGGCTCCTGGTGGGACTTCGGGCTGGTGGACGAGCACGGGGTCGAGGTGCCGGCCAGCAGCAGCCACAATTACGAGTTCACCCCCAGCGGCGCGGCCGGACCCAAACAGATTGGCCGCGCCTTCACCGCGTTTCCCCGGCGCGGAGCCACCGTGGGCATCCGGTTCTATTCGCGCGCGCCCGCCGGTGAGCGCACCGTGGTCGCCGCGTTCGACTTTCCCAATCCCGTGCGTGACAAGTTCCCGGAATGGCGGCCCCAGCCGATGCCGGCGGTGGTGAAGCAGGGGGATTTGGAAATCTCCTTCCAGCGGCTGCTGGTGGGCGTGAACAACCACAGCAAGCCAGGGCTGCCCGCCCGGGGCGAGGAGGGGCACGCGCGCGCGGACTTCCAGGTGACCGAGGCGGGCGTCCCGAGCGAGCACTGGCACCCGGACGGCATGGAACTGTCCGACGCGACCGGCAATCATGTGAAGCAGAACTCCTGGTCCGCCGACACGAGCAAGGGGAACGCCTACATGACGTGGCGGCCGTATCTGTGGCCCGGCGAGACAGCCTGGAAGCTCCGCGCGGAGTTCATGCGGAAAGAAAAGGCGGCCTTCACCACCAACGAGCTGATCGAGGTAAAGGGACTGGCGCTGCCGGCGATGGACGAGGTCACGGAGCTGAATCTCTCCACCAACCGGCTGGGCCACACGGTGCGCGTGCTTGGTGTCTCGAATGGCAAGGGCAAGTTCCCCGGCCGGACCCACTCGATGGGTGGCAACCACCCGCGAATCGAGGTGGAGGTGACACCGGAACTCAGCGGCAAGCGGCTCACGGTGCTGAGCGTGCGGGATGACCAGGGCCGCAAGGTGGAGAGCCGTGGCTGGGGTCGCGGTGGCGGCTCGTATTCGTTCAGCTACGACCCGAAGGCGGATGCGAAGAGCCTGGATGTCATGCTGGTGGTGCAGGAGACGATCATCGCGGAGTTTCTGGTGAAGCCGGAGCGATTGAGTCTGACGAACCCGCTGGCGAAATGAGTGCCCGCGAAACCCGCGAAACATACCAAAAGAGGAAGACGGTCACGACGGCAGCACGGCAGCGAATGTCCCACCAGCGGACTGGCAGGGGTAGCGCATCAAAAGCCCGAGAAAATCCGCTGGCAGAGGCGCTGGGCGGCCAACCGGGGATGACTTTGACTGACGAATGGGGACTGACGAATGAAGACGAGATCGGGAAAGCAGTTTGAATCCCCGGGCCTCCATTCGTCAGTCCCCATTCGTCAGTCCTTGCTTCCGTTTGATGCGTCAGCCCTGAGCGGCCTGGCAAGCCGAAGCTCTTCACGTGGCTGCGCGCCAAGGGGACTGGAACGCATCGGCCGCAGGGCGAAACGCAGCCTCACGGCGGCGGCACGCGCAAAGCGGGCGGGGACGCCCGCGCTCCGGTCCGCGTGGATGCGCGGTCCTTCACGCTTGCCAGTTCGCGGGGCTTGTCGTCAGCTAAAGGTCATGCACACCCAGCCGGCCACCGAGTCGTTTGCCACTCCTTTCAACCCCATCGAGCCGCCCGTGCGCGACGGGCTCTCGCGCCGTGACGCCTTACGCTCGGCCTTCGCCGCAGCGGGGACGGCGGCGGTGATCGGGGCCAGCGCCACGGCTGCCCAGCCGGCCGCGAAACCAGACGCACGGCGCGCCTCGCCGAAGCGCTACGCGATGAAGAAGTCCATCAACCTCTGGGCCTTCCCCTACCCGGACCGCATGAACCTGCGCGAGTGTCTGCAACTTGCGAAGGACGCGGGCTTCGACGGCATCGAGCTGAACTACGACCTCGACAACGACCTCTCACCCAAGGCCGGCCCGCAGGAGTTCAAGGCCATCCGCCAGATGGCCGACCAGATCGGCATCCAGATCAGCGGCTTGTGCTCGTTCCTCTTCTGGCCCTACCCGCTCACGAGCAACGATCCCGCGAAGCGCGCCCGCGGCCTCGAACTGGCCGGCAAGATCGCGCAGGCCGCGAGTGATCTCGGCGTGGAGAATGTGCTGGTGGTGCCCGGCGCGGTGCATATCCCGTGGCGCACCGACCACGAGCCGGTGCGCAACGACATTTGCGAAGCCCGCGCGAAGGAGGCCATTGCCGTGCTCGCCAAGACGGCCGCGAAGCAGAAGGTGTATCTCAACATGGAAAACATCTTCTTCAACGGCTTCCTGATGACGCCGATGGAGATGAACGCGTTCGTGGATCACTTCGGCAACGAGCGGGTGCGCATCCACTACGACACGGGGAACATCGCGATGTTCCAGCACGCGGAGCACTGGGTGCCGGTGATGGGCAAGCGCATCCAGAACATCCACCTGAAGGAGTTCACCAAGAAAGGCACGGACTTCTCGCTGGAGACGTTCCGCCCGCTGCTCGACGGCACGACGAACTGGCCGGCGCTGCTGGAGGAACTGGACCAGATCAACTACCGGGGGTATCTGACCTTCGAGTATTTCCACCCGTATCCGCACTACCCCGAGGCGCTGGTGTGGCAGACCAGCGATTCGCTGGACCGGATTTTGGGGAGGAAGGGGTGAGGCGTGGCGGACAGTCCTCCCAAAGAAGCAAGTGCGCCTGCTGAAGAACCTTCGCCGTGGACGCCGTTCATGGTGGGCGTGGTTTTGGTGGGGCTCGGTTTCTTGATCTGGTTGCTCGAGCGACCGACGGTGGACACCAGCAGTTGGGGTTCCAAAACTTGGGAGTTCACGCACCTAAGCCTCGAAACGCGGTTCTGGCTGACGTTGGCCGGGACCATCTATTTGGCCAAGGCTGCCGGGCGCCTGATGAAGTCCGGCAGGGTAAGCCCGACTGGTGCCGGACTCCTATTCCTGCTGCCTGGCTGGCTGATTTGGCTGGTCCAACGTCCGACGGTGGACACGAGCAGTTGGAGCGGAGAGGAGTGGTATATCCACAGCTTCAAAATATACGGCGAACTGCCGTTCTTGCTGATGCTGGCCTCGGTGAGGTTTTTCGCCGTTGCCGTGTGGCAATGGCTGGAGCGAATTTGGGAGTGCCACGAACGCTGAACAGCTATCGAAAGCGCAAGCCTGCCGCCTGCCGCGCTGCAATCCCAAAGGGATTGTGTCCTTCAGCCCAGGGTTGCGAGGCACGAGCTAC
>CAZOCL010000079.1:0-20334 GCA_964578245.1 uncultured Klebsiella sp.
CGCATCTACGGCGAGCGCGAGGTGAACGAGCTGATCGAGGAGCTGCGCCGCGCTGACCTCGTGGTGGGTTTCAACACCGAGCGCTTCGACTACGAGGTGCTGCAAGGGCACAACGAGTTCTTCGACTACTCGCAGTTGCACACGCTGGACCTGCTGGTGGACATCATGAAGACGCTGCCGCACCGGCTCTCGCTGGACTCGATTGCCAGTGCGTCGCTGGGCGTGGAGAAGACCGCCGATGGCCTGCAGGCGCTCCGTTGGTATAAGGAGGGCCGGCTCCTGGAGATCGCCGAGTATTGCTGCTACGACGTGAAGGTCACGAAGCTGGTCCACGAGTTCGGCCAGGCGAACAAGCAGGTGTTTTACACGAACAAGTTCGGCGCGAAGCTGTCCGTGCCGGTGAAGTGGTGAGGAAGGGACATGATCGTGACTGAGCCGAAAGAAACCGAGCTGCGTGCTGCGTGTTGCGTGCCTGAAACCGGTGCCACGGATGCCACGGGCACTACGCCCCACGCCCCACGCCTCACGCTCCTCCACGAGTTCCGCACCATCCTCAAACCCCTCCACCTCCCCGACCACTTCCCCACCCCTCAGCCCCTCGAAGTCGAGCTCGGCTGTGGCGACGGCTCGTTCATCGTGGAGTGGGCGCAACGGAATCCGGGGCGGAACGTGATCGGCGTCGAGCGGCTGTCGGGGCGCATCCAGAAGCCGGACAAGCGGGGTCGTCGCCTCGGGCTGACGAACATCAGCCTGGTGCGGATCGAGATCGGTTACTTCCTCGAGTATCTCCTGCCGCCTGCGAGTGCCGATGCCATCCATGTGTATTTCCCCGATCCCTGGCCGAAGGCCAAGCATGTGAAAAACCGCCTCGTCAACGAGCGCTTCACCGCGCTGGCGTGCCGCGCCCTCAAGCCGGGGGGCGTGGTCCACTTGCGCACGGATCATGTGGAATACTTCGAGCAGATGCTCGCAGTCTTCCGCGCGGACCAGTCATTCACCGAGGCAGAGACACCGACCGAGCTTGCCGCCGTGACCACGGACTTCGAGCGGGAGTTCAACGCGAAGGGGATTCCGACGAACCGCGTTTCGTGGCGGGCGCACCGCGTCTGAGAAATTGACCGGCTCCGGGCTCCCGTTGCCGGTTCATGGCCAAGGAATGAGGGTCGGCAGGGTCATGTGCTGCATCATCCAGATGTCGTCCGCATTCATGGGCTGGCCGGTGACCGGGGCGGTGGCCGAAACGTAATTCGCGGTCGTCCATTTGTGCATCTCCGCGTGCCCGTCGGAGAAACTGAAGGCGCTGTTCCGGTTGTGATAAATCGCAGGGAAATCGCCGAGGAAAGGAGTGGTGTAAACGGTGTTGCAGTCCACCCGGAAGAAACCGTCATTGATCCCGATGCGTTCATCCAGGGTGACCCAATACTGGTCCGGTTGGAGAATGTCCTCGCGCCGCTTGTAAGGCGCGAACCCGGCGAATATGTAATCACCTTGAACTCCACCCATATGGCTGTTCATGGACACGCTGCGGGCGTTCAGGGACTTGTCCCCGGGGCATTTGTAGAGCGCCTCGTTTTTGGTGAACGGCCACAGCAGCCCGCCCGTGATGCTGGCGCTGTCCGGGAGGCTGCCGGTCACCCAGGTGCGCACCGGGACGAGCCGGTTGTCGTATTCCTCCGCGTAAAACAGCCACATGAGCTGGAACTGTTTCATGTTGTTCAGGCACTTGGCACCGGTGGCCTTCTGCTGGGCCTTGCTCAAAGCCGGCAGCAGCATGCCGGCCAGGATTGCAATGATCGCGATGACGACGAGCAGCTCGATCAGGGTGAAGCCCTGGACTGGCAAGCGGCGAGGCGCATGACAGACAGGGCGAGGAGTGTAGTTCTCGCGCATGGCTTGAAAGGGTCGGTTCGGTTGAGAAACTACTCGCTGTCCCCATATCGTCAAGGGCGGGATAAGGCTTGCGGGCTGGGAGGGCGCGGCTTGACCGGTAGCATGAACACGCCGGGTCGGAGACCGGCGCTCCGGCCGCTTTGCGCTCGCGGACACCGCAGGCATGCGTAACGCAGGATGACGCAGGCACGCGCAAAGCGGCCCGGAGGGCTGCGCTCCGGGACACAAGCGGTGCGCGCCCGGCGTCCTCCCGGCCACTCCACGCGCCCTGAATTTGTCCCCCGGTCGGAACTTCAATCCTCCAGCGCACTTTGCATGAACTCCCACTTTCGTCGCACGCATCCGTCCTCCTCTCGCCTTGGCCTGGCCTTTCTGCGGGCCTTGGCGGTCCTCGCCTTGTTCACAGCAAACACCCGTGCCGCCGAGCCGTTCTGGTTCAACACCCTCATCGCCAACTGGACCGACTACGGCACGCCCGAATACCTCGACTTCGTCGGCGAGGCGAAGCCGCAGATCGCCCAGGTCGGCTTCTACGGTGTGACGTTCTACAGCGTCGCGCACACGAAGTTTGGCAAGGGCTACCCGGCGCATTTCCCGGTCGAAGGCACCAAGGAGTGCGGCGAGTTCTTCCGCAAGCTAAACCAGGAGGTCCACGCGCGCGGCTCCAAGGTCGTCGGCCATTTCAACACCACCTTCATCCTCGGTGATCCCGAGAAGCGCGCGGGCTTCTTCGACTGGTATCACAACGGCTGGGATACCAACGCCCTCGGCCCGAAGCCCGTGGCGGACCCGGTCGCGATGCTGCAGGTGAACGCCGAGGGCAAGCTCATCACCACCAGCAGCTACAAGATCGGCGGCTGGCCCGAGTATCACGGCTGCCTGAACAACCCGCTCTGGCGCGCCTGCCTCAAGGCCATGATGACCGACGCCATCGCGCGCGGCGTGGACGGCCTCATCGCCAATTACTACTACCGCCGCGATTGCATGTGCTCCCACTGCGTCGGCGGGTTCCGCGCGTGGCTGGGGACGAACTACACGACCGCGCAGCTCCAGGACCAGTTGGCCATCGCGGACCTGAAGGCGCACGCGTTCAAGGAAATCCCCTCGTGGCACAACCCCAAGGAGACTTCGCCCTACAAGCTCGCCGCGCTCAAGTGGACGCAGACCGCGCTCAAGGCCGCCTTCGACGACGTCTTCATCACCCACGGCCAGAAGCTCAAGCCCGACCTCATCGTGGCGCAGTGGAACCACCTCGGCGCGTTCCACCAGATCAGCGGGGACGAGCGCTGCCTGCTGCCCGCCGACCTCTGGGGCAAGGGCGAGAACTACCTGTGGTATAGCACCGGCAACGCGGCGTCCCAGACCGACCTGGCCAATGGCGACCTGGGCGACGGCACCTTGCAACTGCGGTTCATCCGGGGTGCCTTCGGGCCGAAGCCGTTCCTGCTGGGCAAGTATGAGCAGACGCGCACGCGCGCGACGATTGCCGAGGGCATTGCCAATGGCGGCACCGGCCTGGGCTTCTACGCGAACTTCAAGAACCCGGCGGGGCGCGAGGCGATGACCAGCTACTTCCGTTTCGCCCGTGAGCACCGGGACTTCTACCTCGGCGCGCAGCCGGCGGCGGAGCTGCTGCTGCTCTATCCGCGCGGCGCGGTGCATCGGGGGGATCTGGAGCCGGTGGCGCGCTTCAAGGCCATCGGGCACCAACTCGCGCGGGAAGGGTATGTGTTCGACATCGTGCCGGATGACTTGCTGACGGCAGCGCACCTGGCCAGGCGCGTGGCGGTGGTGAGTTGCGATCCTGCGTCCGGCAGTCGCCGACGTGAGGAGGCGGACCTCTTCACCGCCAGCAAAGTTCGCCTCCTCACGTCGACGGCTACGGAGGAGGGAGACTTGGTCGCGAAATGGCGCAAGGACCTTGCCGCGGTCACCCGTCGTGAGGGTGCAAACACCGTGGTGGCCTCCGTCCTGAGCCAGCCGAAACGCCGCCTCGTCCACTTGGTGAACTACAACCGCGAGGAGCCGCCGAAGACCGCCACCATGGGCCGTGGCCCGCATGAGGAAAAGCCTTTGGCCGTCGAGAAGGTCACCGTGCGGCTCGCGCTTCAGCCTGGCGAGCGCGTGAAGTCCGTCCGGCTGTTTTCCCCGGATGCCGAAGTCACCACCGGCGCGGCGGGCCTCGTGCAGCGTGCGGGTGAGGTGGCGTTCACCGTGCCTCGGATGTTGATCTATACCGTCGCGGTGGCGGAGCTGGAGTAGTCTGGGACGCCACGCTTGGGGAGGAATGCGACGGATAGGACTGATGGGACGGATGGGGTGCGAAAGGGGCGCTGTCTGATGGCGCACGTAACGGGGGCCGGCGAGGACGCCGGCAGCACGGCCCGCGAGACGCGGGCGCTACGGGGGGCGCGGGGGCGCGGACGCAGAGCGCCTCGGTGAGCGTGTCATCAAGGGTGGCCGGCTCTACTCCGCAGCGCGCCCCACAGGCTCAAGCAAGGTCGGGAAGATGAGGTCAGTGAAGCAGAGAGGACCCAAAGATTCAGGGAAGACAAAGACGAGGAAAACGCCGGGGCGGAGACCGGCGCTCCGGGCATGGTGAGGGAGGGGACGGAGGGGGTGAATGGAGATTTGCGAAACGAAGCCAATGGGCGGGTCTGAATTCCCCGTTCCGCATTCCGCGTTCCGCATTCCTCCACTTTGCCATTGAACCGCCCGCCGCCCTTGCTAGCCTCGCGGCGCATTTCCTGAAACGCATCGAACACCTGCATCATGAGCACCTCCGCGAACCTCTTCCCCAAGCTTCACAACGCCATGTGGCCCGGCCTCGTCGGCAAGGGCAGCCCTGGCGCCGAGCCGTTCATTGATCTCGACACCATGCTCGACCTCACCGCCAAGGCGCAGGTCAACGGCCAGAAGTTTGACGGCGTGGATCTCTTCCTCTACGACCCGCACACCAACATCGACATCAGTGACGACGGCATCAAGGCCCTCGCCGAGAAGATCGCCGGCAAGGGGTTCGTGGTCGGCTCGGTGGTCGCGCCCGTGTGGTTCGACGGCAACGCGATGGGCGACGAGGCCAAGCGCGCTGGCTGGGTCGCCGCCGTGAAGAAGGCCTGCCGCATCGGCAAGAAGCTCCGCGAGCTGGGCGTGCGCCCCTACGGCGTCGTCCGCATTGATACCGCTGCTGGCGTGGCGGATTGGGACAAGGACCCCGCCGCCAGCACCAAGCTCATCGCCCAGACTTTCCGCGAGGGCGCGGACGTGGCGGCCGCCCATGGCGAACGCCTCGCGGCTGAGGGCGAGATTTGCTGGGGTGGCATGCACTCCTGGAAGAACATGGTGAACCTGCTCGAAGAGACCGACCGCCCCGGCATCGTTGGCTTCCAGGCGGACATGGCGCACACGCTCCTCTACACCATGGGCTACAACGCCGAGAAGCACGCGATCCTGCCGAAGGGCTACGACTGGAAGGACAAGAAGCAGCTCGACGCCGCGCTCAAGAAGCTCACCGCCGCGTTGCGGCCGTGGACCATTGACTTCCACATCGCCCAGAACGACGGCACGGTCAAAGGCTCCGGCGGCCACGACAAGACCGGCAAGCACTGCCAGGTGGACGACCCGAACGGCAAGCTCAACATCCCGCACCACGCCGGCTACTGGCTGCGTGACGAGAAGGGCGCGCTCACGAAGTCCTTCATGCACATCTGCTGGGACGGCTGCATGTTCCCGAACGAGACGCTGATGAAGCAGGGCACTTGGAACAAGATCCTCGGAGCCATGCTCGCTGTGCGCGAGAAGCATGGCTGGAGCACGGTGGGCTGAGCGGTTTCGGAGTCCTGGTTCGGAGTCCCGGCTTCAGCCGGTGGAATGTGCCTGCGCGCTGGGACGGCGAGTTTTCATTGTGGCGGTTGGAGAGCCTGCCGCCGGACGGCACCCCTCACTCCAACCCTCTCCCCTCCTCCGAGGAAGGGAGAGGGAGAGGATGCGCGCGAAGCGTGCTGGTGCGCAGGGCGTTCCGCCGGCTGAAGCCGGGACTCCGAACGGGTTGCCTACTTCCGCTCGTGCGCCAGGAACCACTCGTAGAGCTTCGGGTTGTTGTAGGTCTCCGTCCACGAATCATGCTGCGCCTCGGGATACACGGTGAGCTGCACGTCCTTCACCCCGGCCTTCTTGATCGCTGCGATCATGCGCTCGGATTCCGCCAGCACCACCACCGGGTCCTTCGCGCCATGAAATGCCCAGACGCCCAGCGACTTGAGCGCCGCCGACTTGCCGCGCCGGGGGAGGAGGATGTCAATGCTGTTGCCGCCGCCGCAGATCGGGGCGATGGCTGCGAAGCGGTCCGGGGCCTTCCCGAGCAGCGACCAGGATCCGAACCCGCCCATGCTCAAGCCCGTGAGATAAACGCGATTGGTGTCCACCTGGTGGCTGGCGAGCACGCTGTCGAGCAGGCCGAGCAGCGCGTCGTCCTCCCAGCTTTCACCGGACGGGCACTGCGGCGAGACGACGACGAAGGTGTCTGCGAGGAGCTTGGTGGCGGCTTCGCGGTTCGTCCGGGCTGCCTCGGCTTCGTTCTTGGGCACCGGCGGCGCTTTCCTCACCAGCTTGGGCGGGCCGTGGAAGGCGACGTTGGCGAGGTTCGTGCCACGCTCGCCCGCGCCGTGCAGGAACAGGATGAGGGGCCACTTCTTGCCGGCCTTGGCGTCATAACCCGGCGGCAGATAGAGGAGGTAGCCGAGTTCGACTTTCTGGTTGAGCTGGGTCTGAAACTTCTGCCGCGTTTGCATGAGATCAGGATCGGGAGTTTGAGCGGTGGCGAGGGTTGCGAGGGCGAGGGCCAGGCTGGCGACCGGCCACCAACGGAGGCTGCCGAAAGTGCGCGGTGTCATGGGCGCGCAGCATCGCGAAACTCCCGGGTGAATGCAAGGTGGCGGGGGCTGCTTTCAACCTGAATTCCAGAATGAGCTTGGGACAGAAAGAGAAGCGGATTTTGACGCGAATTGCGCTAATTGTCGCGAATTAACCGGCGTAAAAACTCGCGTCAATTGGCGCAATTCGCGTCAACTTTCCCAGCCTTAAAAAGTTCCGTCCCTCCGGTTCTGCTCCGTTTCGGCGGTCGCACGCGCAAAGCGGGCGAGGACGCCCGCGCTCCGGGGCAGTGTCAATCTGTGCTCAAATGTGCCATCATGGAAACCCAGTAACCGCCGCCTCTGCGTGGCGTCGTCTATCTTGTGACCAGTTAACTGCTTTGGCCGCCATGAACAAACTGCTCTGGACCCTCCCGCTGGCCCTCGGGCTTGCCGCCGGGGCGCTTGCCCAGCAGCCGCCGGGCAAGCAGGGCTTCGGTCCCGGTGCGGGCAGTCCGCCGTCCCCGGAGGTGGCCTTCCGCTTCCTCGATGCCAACCGCGACGGCAAAATCTCGCCCGCTGAACTCGCCGCCTCGCCCCGTCTGCGCGATCAGCCCGGGTCGGCTGAGGCGGTGTTTGCCCTGCTCGACAAGAACAAGGACGGCTTCCTCTCGCTGGAAGAGTTTCGCGGCATCACGGCATTGCAGGCCGGGGCCAAAGGCGGACCGGAGCAGCCGCAGTTCGCCGCGCCCAAGTCCGCTGCGGCCACGAAAGCGCCCGAGCGCGCGGCCTCGCCCGAGGAGCTGGCCTTCTTCGAGTCCAAGATCCGTCCCGTGCTCGTCGAGAAGTGCTACCGTTGCCACGCCACCGGCGAGGGGCACAAGGTGAAGGGTGGCCTGGTGCTCGACTCCCGGGAAGGCACCCGCAAGGGCGGCGACACCGGTCCCGCCGTCGTGCCCGGTGACCCGAAGAAGTCGCTGTTGCTGGAAGCCATCCGCTACACGAAGAACGATCTGCAGATGCCACCGGAGAAGGAAGGCGGCAGGCTCTCCGACGCGGTCATCAAGGACTTCGAGCGCTGGATTCAGACCGGGGCCGCCGACCCGCGCACCGGCGGCGCCGTGGCGAAGAAGGAATACGACGGCTCCAAGGCGAAGGATCACTGGGCGTATCAGCCACCGAAGCCATCGCCCGTGCCCGCCGTGAAGAACACCGCGTGGCCGAAGAGTGATCTGGATCGCTTCGTCCTCGCGAATCTGGAGGCCAAGGGCCTTGCGCCCGTCGCCGATGCCGACAAGCTTACGCTGCTGCGCCGCGTTCACTTCGATCTGATCGGTCTGCCGCCGACCTTTGACGAGGTCAACGCTTTCCTCGACGACAAGTCGGCTGATCCCTTAGCCAACGTCGTGGACAAGCTGCTTGCCTCGTCCCAGTTCGGCGAGCGCTGGGGCCGGCACTGGCTGGATGTGGCGCGCTATGGTGAGTCCACCGGCAAGGACGTAAACACCGCCTACCCGCACGCGTGGCGCTACCGGGATTATGTCATCGCCGCCTTCAACACGGACAAGCCCTACGACCGCTTTGTGCGCGAGCAGATCGCGGGCGACTTGCTGCCATCGAACACGGACAAGCAACGCGCCGAGCAGATCGTGGCCACGGGCTTCCTCGCGCTGGGCACCAAGAGCGTGAACGAGCAGAACCCGCGGCAGTTCTACCTGGACGTGGCGGACGAGCAGATTGACACGTTGTCCCAGGCGTTCCTCGGCACGACCATCGCCTGTGCCCGCTGTCACGATCACAAGTTCGATCCCATCTCGCAGCAGGAGTATTACGCGCTCGCCGGCATCTTCACCTCCACCGAGACCCGTTACGGAACCACGCAGGGCGTGCAGAACCGGCATCCCTCCGAACTCATCGAACTGCCCAAAGGCGCGAATGCCCCGACCCTCAACCGCACATTGAACAGCGAGGAACGCAGGCGCTTGGAGAAGCAACTGGCCGAAAAACGCGAGGAGCAGCGGGGCCTGCTCCCCGGGGGCCAGAAGGGCAAGGGGCCGTCGCTCCAGGACAACGACCCGCGCAAGCAACTGGACCGGCTCCGCCTGCTGTTCGAGACGGGCCAGCTCGAAGCACGCCTGAAGCAATACGACGCGACGACCGGCGACGAGAAGGCGCTGGCGATGGGCGTGGCGGACCTGCCCGCGTCGCGCGGCACGGCGATGACCGGGAACTTCCGGCGCTTTTCCGAGGGGCGCATCTTTGGTTTTCGTCCGCCGGAGTTCGGTGCGATTGGCGATGCGGCGCTGCGCACGCGCGGTGATGCGGACAAGCCTGCTGAGGTCGTTGCCCGCGCTTTTCCGGTCGCGCTCACGCATACCACCCCGCCGCGCATTCCCACGACCAGCAGTGGCCGCCGTGAACTCGCCGAGTGGCTTACCACGCCCGGCAACCCGCTCACCGCCCGCGTCTATGTGAACCGCGTCTGGGGCTGGCTCTTCGGTGACGGGCTCGTGGATTCGCCGGACAACTTCGGCACCACGGGCGCAAAGCCCAGCAACCAGGCATTGCTCGATACGCTGGCCATTCGCTTCATGGAGCGCGGCTGGGGCACGAAACAGCTCATCCGCGAAATCGTGTTGAGCCGCACCTACCAGTTGTCCTCGGTGCATGATGAGAAGAACCACACCGCTGATCCCGAGAACGCCCTCAACTGGCGCATGTCTCCACGCCGGCTGGATGCCGAGGGCATTCGCGACGCCATGCTGCACATCGCCGGCCGCTTGGATCTGAAGGCTCCGGTCGCCTCGGTGGTGATGACGATGGGCGACCGGCCGATTGATGGTCCCAATGCCGGTGGCATCACGGATGTGCAGCTCAACGCCGACACGACGCATCGGTCAGTCTATCTGCCCATCGTGCGCGACAAGGTGCCCGAGGCGCTCGCGCTGTTCGACTTCGCCGAGCCGAGCCTCGTGACGGGCAAGCGCGAGAGCACGAGCGTTCCCGTGCAGGCGCTCTTCCTCCTGAACAGCGGCTTCGTAGCCGATCAAGCCGGCTCCCTTGCCAACCGTCTCCTCCGCTGGCAGGCCCCGGGCGTCAGTGCCGATGCGGAGGCGCAGCTCAAAGAGCGCGTGAACGTGGCCTACTGGCTCGCCTTCACCCGCCCGCCGAAGGCGAGCGAGCAGAAAGCGGCGGCTGACTTCTTCGGCAAATATCTGGGCAGCCAGTCCCCCAGTCCCGCGCTCCAGGCTGCCGCCTGGACCAGCTACTGCCGCGCGCTCTTTGCGAGCGCGGAGTTCCGGCAACTGAACTGACTCGCTTCCGCCTGGTAGGACACATGCGACTGATACGACCTATGCAACCGCTCCTCTCCCGCCGCGCCGCCCTCTCCAGCGTCTCCTGCGGCTTCGGCTGGCTGGCCTTCTCCAGCCTCGCCGCGCAGGCCGCTGCGGCCGAAAAGCCGCTCGCGCCCAAGCAGCCGCACTTCACGCCGCGCGCCAAGCGCGTGATCTTCCTGTGCATGAGCGGCGGGCCTTCGCATCTGGACACCTTCGACTACAAGCCCCGGCTCATCGCCGATGACGGCAAACCTGGCTCCCGTCCGGGGAGCATCTGGCTGGGCCCGAAGGCTGCGTTCAAGCAGCGGGGCAAGAGCGGCCTGTGGATCTCGGAGTTGTTCCCAAACGTCGCGCAGCACGCGGACGAACTGGCGCTCATCCGTTCGATGCAAACGGATTTGCCCGCGCACCCACAGGCGTTCCTGCGGATGCACACGGGCAGCTCGCAGTTCGTGCGTCCGTCGCTCGGCGCGTGGGCGACCTATGGCCTCGGCACCGAGAACGAGAACCTGCCGGGCTTCATCACGATCGCCCCGCCCAACAACGTCGGCGGCGCGCAGAACTTCGGCAGTGCGTTTCTCCCGGCGATTTATCAGGGCACGCGCATCGGTGCAGGCGGACGGTTCGGTTCGCAGGCCCAAGTGAAGAATCTCCAGCCGCCCGGCACCGCGCAGGCGCAACGCCTGGAACTGGACTTGATCCAGACGCTTAATCGCGAAGCGCAGCAGCGCGATCCCAACAACGCGGAGATCGAGGGCGTGATCGAGAGCTACGAACTGGCCTTCAAGATGCAGAGCCAGATGCCCGCCGTGCTGGACCTGAACAAGGAGAGCGACGCCACGAAGAAGCTTTACGGCCTGGGTGACCGTGACACGGAGGAGTTCGGTCGGAAGTGCCTCATGGCCCGGCGCTTCATCGAGGCGGGCGTGCGCTTCGTCGAGGTGGGCAGCGGCAACTGGGACCATCACTTCAATCTCTCCAGCGCCCTTGCCCGGAACTGCGCCAGCGTGGACAAACCCATCGCCGGCCTGCTCACCGATCTCCAGCAGCGCGGCCTGCTGAAGGACACGCTCGTCCTGTGGGGCGGCGAATTTGGCCGCACGCCCTTCGCGCAGGGCAACGACGGGCGCGACCACAACAACAAGGGCTTCACCTTGTGGATGGCCGGGGCCGGCACCAAGGGCGGCACCAGCTACGGCGCAACGGACGAGCACGGAGCCGAGGCGGTGCAGGACAAGGTGAGCATTCCCGATCTCCACGCGACCATCCTGCACCAGCTCGGGCTGAACCACGAAAAGCTCACCTTCCGCTACGCCGGCCGCGACTTCCGCCTGACGGACGTGAAGGGCGAAGTGGTGCAGGGTGTCCTGGCGTAAAGCAAAAGCCGGTGCCCCTCGCGGGAGCACCGGCTGATTGTCAGGAGCTGCAGGCCGTCAGAACTTCCAGCTCGAGCCGACTTGCACGTGGGCGGAAGTGTAGTTTTCCCCCACGTCCGCATAGACCCCCAGTTTCATGTAGCCACTGCTCTTCTTTGCACCGCCCGGCTTGGCCCCGAAGCGGTAGCCCAGTTCGCCGCCGATGGTGACATACTGGTCCAGTGCCGCCGTGGCCAGGAACTTGGTGTGGATGACATAGGCGTCCACGATCCAGCGCTGACCGACCGGGACATCCAGCTTCAAACCGTTCTTGAGGATCTGCTGGCTGACACCGGGGTCGAACTTGTAGCTGTCGAGCGTGAGGGGCACGCCTTCGTGCAGGCTGAAGTGGTTGCCCATGGAGAGCGTGAACTTGCCGAAGTCATAGGCCAGCACGCTGTTCAGGCCGCCGTTGGCGACCATGCCCCCGGCCAGCATGTCCTTCGAGGCGGAGATGTTCGCGCCGCCAAACGGGGTAAGCTGCCAATACCAGGGGCTTTCCTTCGTGTGCGGGATCACCTTCACCGGCACCCCGACGCCGAGGCCGGCGCCGAACACTTTTGCGCCGTCGATGTCGATGTAGCTCAGCGGAATGTCCAGATTTAGCCCCACGCGCTCCGTGATCTTGAAGCGTGCAAACATCGGCAGGCTGTAGGCCGTGCCCTTGATGCCATTCGCGTCAAAGGCGCCCACATCCGCGATGATGCCCAGCGCGACCCGGTCGCCGCCCGCGCCCTTCGGCGCGTCCTTCTCCTCGCGTGTCTCGGCGAACGTCATCGCGTAGTTTTGAAAGGCCTGGCCGGCGGCGATGGCTGTGGTGCTGTTCGGGTTGCCGTCGGTCACGCTGACCAGGGACTGCGCGGCCATGGACTTCAGGAACTTGGAGTAAACATCCGCTCCGTCCTTCTTCAGGAACGCCTCGATCTGGTTCTCGATGTCGGCCTGGTTGGCCCCGACGAACGTGCGCGTGAAGCCGATGCTCGGGATGTTCAGGTCCGCCGAGGTGCGCGGCGCGTTCATCGAGAAGTTGATCGCGTTCTGCACATTCCCATATTTGAGCGTGCCCGTGTAGGCGAGGCCGGGACCATTGAACGCCGCGAACTCCGCTTTGCCATTGATGATCTTGTCCACCAAGGTGAGCAGCTTGTTGTCGCCCACGGTGGTGCCGCCCGGAGCGACGGACATGGTGAACAAATCTTCCGCCGGGAGAGTGAGGCTGCCAGCCCATAAGAGGGCGGGCAGCAGGGCGGCGGTTTTGAGAAATTTGCCGGCACGGGGGGGGATCATGGCAGGGGGTTTCCGCGAAGGGTTTTTGTTGTGTATTTCGGGAACGGCGTGGTTATGTTCGCTTCTAATTGGCCCGTCAACGCCTTTCTGGCCTCCAACCATGAATGTCTTCCGCTTCTGCCGTCTGCTCACCGCCCTCCTGATCTTGAACGCGCTCGCTGGCGCCGCCTTCGGGCAGGCTGGCGGTCCGGTCGCCTCAATTACCGCGGCTTCCCCAGTCGCTGGAGCCGCCGCAGTCGCTGCTTCCGCGCCGGCCGCCAGCGCACGCTCCATCTCCCTGGAGGTTTCCGTGCTGCGGTTCAAACCGCTGAAGGCTGAGCGGCTCGTGCAGGGCTTCAAAGGCGTCGGCTCCGATCTCAAGTCCGTGGTCGAGACGCTCCGGAGCGATGGCGAGATCAGCGTGCTCTACAACGCCACGCGTGACCTGCGGCTGGAGGACAAAGCCGATGCGAAATTTGATGCGCTGGAAAACCGCCCCATTGTCATCATTGGCAAGCCCGGTGCGCCGCTGCCCCCTGTGACGCAGCTCGGGGTCAACTTCAAGGTGACCGCCAAACCCTCGGATGGCGAGCGCTTCGGCCTCGCATGGGATGGCTCCATTAGCTGGTCACCCGAGATGCTCACGCGCTGGCAGGGCGAGAAATTTCTCAGTTTCGCCGGAGCCGCCGTCAGCACGCTGAAGACCGCCGGCGTCCTCAAAGGCGAGGACAACAAGAACGCCGACTTCGGCCTGGGCCTCGCGCAGCTCTTCAACCCCAAGGGCAAGCCCACTGAGAACGAGATCTACGAGCTGCCCGTCAACAAGACCATCACCCTCTCCGGCAGCCGCAACTGCAAGAGCGGCGATCTCATCATCAACGCCACCACCGCCGAGATGGGCAGCAAAGAGGCCGAAACCATCCTCCTGCTCCTGCTGCCAACCTTGCACCCGTGAGCCGGTCCTGCTCCAACCGAAGCTGGCTTGGGCCGGTGCTGGTGCTGCTCCTGTTCGCGGCCTCGCTCCCGGCTCAGATCATCTTCATCAACGCGGACGACCTCCCGCCGGCCACCACCTCTGCGGCCCGCGCGGCCTCGGCCAGCAATTCGTCGCCGGTCCTGCTGCACACTGCCGTCGTGCGCTTCCTGCCGGCGAAGGCCATCAAGGTCGCGCCTGAATTTCCCGGTGAATCCACGCTGCCCGCTGTCCTGGCCTCCCTCGGCAAGCAAGGCCAGGTGAACCTGCTCTACTCTGGTGACCGCGTGACCCCCGGCGGGCCGGAGAACCCGGCCACGTTCGATTCGGTCGAGCGTCGCCCGGCCTTCTCCACCAAAGCCGATGCGAACCAGGTCCTCACCAACCG
This sequence comes from uncultured Klebsiella sp., assembly GCA_964578245.1. Lineage (GTDB taxonomy): Bacteria > Verrucomicrobiota > Verrucomicrobiia > Limisphaerales > SXTU01 > SXTU01. The sequence continues at coordinate 14,121 of CAZOCL010000079.1, forward strand.
CGAGTTCGGCCTCCGCCTCACGCTCAAGACCCGGCCCCTCGTGGATGGCCGCACCGAACTGAACTGGCAGGGCCGTTTCCTCTGGTCCTCCGACCTGCTGAACTCCTGGGCCGGGGAGAAGTATCTCGTCTTCGGCATGAAGGTGGCCCAGCTCGCCCGGCCGGGGCTCTTTTACTACCAGAGCGATGACCCGGATGAGGACGACCGTCCCGGCATCAACCTCCGCGGGCTGTTCAGCAAGAAGAAGAAGGACGAGCCGCCGCCCAAGTCCACCGCGCCGGACATCTCCTTTCTCGCCCTCGAAGACCGCGCCATCCCGCTCAGCGGCCAGCGCGCCTTGAAGGCTGGCGAACTGATCGTCCTCTCCACCCCGACCGGCACCGATCCGAAGCAGCCCGAGTTCATCTACCTGCTGATGCGGTTTACGGAGGCGGACTGAGTCCCGGCGAACTGGAGCTGTTATGACTGGGTGTCAGTTCTTCACTGGCCTTCCGGGCGGTGCTCCAGCGGGGTTTGTCACGGTTTGGCCAGCCGGAAAAACTTGATCACGGGCGTGATGGGCAGCCCGAGGCTGATGAACCCACCGTTGGTTTGAAAGGTGCCGGTCTCGTTGTTCCATGTGATGGGCGGTGTCAAACTCAACGCCGATTCAACCCGATACTCCGCCGCTGTGTCAGGCCAAGCCAGTGTCAAGGTGCTGATGGTCAAGGTGGCGGTGATGGTGGGGGCGCTGGCCTGCGCAGCACCTACCAGAGCCACACTGTTTTGACCGCCCGCTGCGATGGCGGTCACCCCGCTCAAGCCTGCCGCAAAGCTCGTCAGATCAAAGCTGCTTTCCCCCCACGCCACCAGCGTGCCATCGCCTCTCAACGCCACGGTGTGATTTCCACCCGCCGCAATGGCCACCACCCCGCTCAAGCCGGCCGGCACATTCGTTTGCCCCTCGTTGTTCAATCCCCACACCACCACGGTGCCATCGTCCTTCAAGGCTGCGGTATGATAACCACCCGCCGAGATGGCCGTCACTCCGCTCAGGCCGGCCGGCACGTTCGTTTGCCCCGAGAAGTTGAAACCCCACGCGACCACCGTGCCATCGCTCTTCAAGGCCACGGAATGATAATTTGCCGCCGTAACCCTCTTCACGCCGCTCAGGCCGGCCGGAACAACTGACTGCCCATAGTGTGGGTCGCCTGATTGTCCCGTGCCCCCCGCGCCCCAGGCCACCACCGTGCCGTCGCTTTTCAACGCCAGCGTGTGAGCTGCCCCTCCCGAAATGTTCGTCACCCCGCTCAAGCCAGTCGGCACGTCGGTCTGCCCATAGGCGTTGAAACCCCACGCCATCACCGTGCCATCACTCTTCAAGGCCACGCTGTGATAAGCTCCTGCTGCGATGGCCGTCACTCCGCTCAAACTGGCGGGAACATTCGTCTGGCCGGTGTTGTTGCGTCCCCACGCCGCCACTGTGCCGTCGCTGTTCAAGGCCATGGCGTGCAGTTCCCCCACTGCGATGGCCGTCACTGCGCTCAAGCCGGGCGGCACGTTCGTTTGACCAAAGGTGTTGGATCCCCACGCCACCACCGTGGCGGCCGCGGCCGGGGTGGGCAGCAGCAGCAGCGAGCTGGAGAGCATCAGGATGTGGCCAGCCATGGGGATGCAGGGGGATTTCATGATGAAACTGGTTACGGGCTTTAATAGTTGAAGCAAACTCCCTGGTTTGAAGCGAGCGTAATCTATCGAAGGTCGGGCGCAGTTCGGAATCGCCGGAGTGGGGCCGCTTCCGCGACACAAAGCAAATCTTGCCTGCCTTTCGCCAAGATCGGGAGATCGCCCACGAGGGGATCGGCCGAAAGTGAGGGCGTATGCAACTGATTCGCGCGCTCCTTCTGTTTCTCGCCACCTTGGCCACCGTTGTCACCGTCCAGGCCCAGGCTCCCGCTGATCCGCCGGTCCTCGGCCAGGAAAACGCCGTGCTGACGCAGGCCCCCATGGTGCCGCCGCCCATCAAGCGCACGCACGCCACCAAGGTGATTGTGCAGCTCGAAGTGCGCGAGGTCGTCAAGCGGCTCGCCGACGGCGTGGAGTATCCTTTCTGGACCTTTGGCGGGGACGTGCCGGGCAGTTTCATTCGTGTGCGCGAAGGCGACTTGGTCGAGTTCCATCTCGCCAACCATCCCTCCAGCAAGATGCCGCACAACATTGACCTGCACGCGGTCACGGGACCAGGCGGTGGCGCGACCTCGTCCTTCACCGCGCCGGGCCACACGTCGCAGTTTTCCTTCCGGGTGCTGAATCCCGGCCTCTATGTCTATCACTGTGCGACCGCGCCCGTGGGGATGCACGTGGCCAACGGCATGTATGGCCTGATCCTCGTCGAGCCAAAGGCGGGGCTGCCGCCCGTGGACCGTGAGTTCTACGTCATGCAAGGCGACTTCTACACGACCGGCCGCAATGGCGAGGCCGGCTTGCAGTCGTTCGACTTCGACAAGGCCATCGACGAACGGCCCACATATGTCGTTTTCAACGGTGCGGTCGGCGCGCTCGTGGGCGACCGCGCGCTCAAGGCCCGGGTTGGTGAGACCATCCGCCTCTTCGTTGGCAACGGCGGGCCGAACCTGCTCTCGTCCTTCCACGTCATCGGTGAGATCTTTGACACGGTCTATCCCGAAGGCGGTTCGCTCGCGCAAAAGAATGTCCAGACCACGCTGATTCCCGCTGGCGGCTCGGTCACCGTCGAGTTCAAAGTCGAGGTTCCCGGCACTTATATCCTCGTGGACCATTCGCTGATGCGGGCCTTCAACAAAGGCGCGCTGGGCATGCTCAAGGTCGAGGGACCGGAGAACCGGCTCCTTTACACCGGCAAGGAAGTGGACGCCATCTACCTCGGCAGCCAGGCCGAGGCGGGCACGGACGCGGCCAAGCGCATCGCCGCGCTGCAGGCCGCGCTGACGCAGCAGACGAAGACCAACACCCAGATTGTCGCGCTGACGAAGGAGCTTCAAATCGAGAAGGGCCGGCAGGTTTACATGCAGACGTGTTTCGTCTGCCACCAGCCCACCGGCCTGGGGCTGCCGGGCCAGATCCCGCCGCTGGCCGCCTCCGACTATCTGATGGCGGACAAGGAACGTTCCATTCGCGGCGTCCTCCAGGGCCAGTCCGGCGAGATGGTCGTCAACGGCAAGACCTACAATGCCGTCATGATCCCGCTCAACACACTGAGCGACGAGGACGTGGCGAATGTTCTTACCTTCGTGCGTAACACTTGGGGCAACTCGGGCGAGCGTCTGACGCCCGAGGAGGTCCGCAAGGTCCGCCGGGAGCTGCCTGCGCCCAAGGCCAACCCCTTCGATTAAGCGAGCCCCAGATGCGAACGCCACTCATTGTTGTTATCGTCGGCCTGATGCTGGCGATGGGCGTTACCGCTCAGGTGCCCACCCTGCCGCTATTCCCGCCCCCCGGCATGGTGCTGGTTCCGGCGGGCATCTTCCGGCCGCCATTCCGGGTGGCGGCGCAACCGGCCGAGAAACCCGTGGCCGCTTTCTTCCTTGATGCGTCTCCCGTGACCAACGCGGACTTCCTTCGCTTCCTCCGCGCCAGCCCCGAATGGCAGCGCTCGCGGGTGGACCGCCGTTTCGCGGACGCCAGCTATTTGAAGCACTGGGCGGGTGACCTGGACCTCGGCGACGCCTTGACCAACGCGCCGGTCACCCATGTTTCGTGGTTCGCCGCGCGGGCCTATGCCCGCTGGTGTGACCGGCGCCTGCCCAAGCTCGCAGAGTGGGAACTCGCCGCCGCCGCGAGCGCCACCGAGCCCGACGGCACCCGCGAGCCGGAGTTCCAGCAGCGGCTGCTGCGCTGGTATTCCGCGCCTGCCCCAGACCGGCTTCCCGCCATCGGCTCCGGTCCAGCAAACTACTTTGGCCTGCGCGACCTGCACGGCCTGGTCTGGGAATGGGTGTCGGACTTTGATGCCCCTTGGGCGGGCGCGGTGATGAATGGGGCGGAAGGCGACAAGTTCTGCGGTGCGGGCGCGTTGGGGGCGCGTGACCCAGCCGCCTATGCCACTTTCATGCGCTATGGTTTTCGCAGCAGCCTCCAGCCAGACTATTGCGTGGGCAGCCTGGGCTTTCGCTGCGCCAGGAACGTGCATCTGGCCTCCCCGTAGGCCAGACTGCGCCGGAGATCGACACTGGTCCCTGCTGCAGGGCTCCGCTCGCTGGCTTCCGTCCAAGTGTCCCCGCCCGTGCGCTCCGGAGTGTGGACACCAATGCGGAAACCTCTCTGAACACTGAAAACTGATTGCTGAATACTTCCTCTCCCACCGTAACCTTCCCCCCGCCTCCCCCCGTCTTCCCTCGTAACCCGTCGCGCTGTGTGTGGCGAGTTGCCGAGACCATGACATACCGATCTTTCGCGATGACGTTCCGGGGTGCGGCGTTTGCCAGTCTGCTTGCGGCGGTCGTGACCGCCAGCGCTGCCGCGGCCGACAGGCCGACGGAGAAGATCACGCCGGACCAGCTCGCGTTCTTCGAGAAGAAGATCCGCCCGGTGCTCGTGGCCAAGTGCTACCAGTGCCACTCCGCCGAGTCGGAAAAGGTCAAGGGCGGCCTGCTGCTGGACACCCGCGAGGGCATCCGCATGGGTGGCGCGACCGGTCATGCGGTCGAGCCAGGCGATCTCAAGGGCAGCCTGCTGATCACGGCGTTGCACGGCGTGAAGAAGGATTCCCTGATGCCGCCCAAGGAGAAGCTCCCGCCTGAGGTCATCGCGGACTTCGAGAAGTGGGTGCTCATGGGCGCGCCCGACCCGCGCGATGGCAAGGCCAAGGTCGCGAAGAAGCCTGAACTCGCGGACGGCAAGAACTTCTGGGCCTTCCAGCCGGTCAAGCCCGTCGCCGTGCCCCAGCCCAAGGACGGCAAATGGAGCGCCACGGACATTGACCGCTTCGTCCTGAAGAAGCTCGAAGAGAAGCAGCTCAAGCCCGTGGCGGATGCGGATGCCACCACCTTGCTGCGCCGGGTTTATTACGATCTCATTGGTCTGCCCCCCACGCCCGAGCAGGTGGAGGCGTTTGTGAAGGAATGCGGCACGACTGCTTCCTCTTCCGCGTTCCGCATTCCGAGTTCCGCGTTGGAAAAGGTGGTGGATCACCTCCTCGCCTCCCCGCAGTTCGGCGAGCGCTGGGGCCGGCACTGGCTGGATGTGGCCCGCTACGCCGAGTCCTGCGGCAAGGAGCGCAACTACGCCTTCACCGAGGCCTGGCGCTATCGCGACTACGTCATCGCGGCCATCAATGCCGACAAGCCCTACGACCGCTTCATCCGCGAGCAGGTGGCGGGGGACCTCCTGCCCGCCAAGGATGCCACGCAGCGGAACGAGCAGCTCATCGCCACCGGCTTTCTCGCCATCGGACCCAAGGGCTTGAACGAGCGCAACCGCGAGCAGTTCACCATGGAGCAGGTGGACGAGCAGATTGACGTGACCACGCGCGCCACGCTCGGCCTGACCGTGAGCTGCGCCCGCTGCCACGACCACAAGTTTGACCCGGTGCCCACGCGCGATTACTACGCGATGGCCGGCATCTTCAAGAGCACCGAGACGCACTACGGCATTGGCCCGGGCAACAACGGCAAGAACCGGAATCCCTCGACGCATGTCCCGCTGGTGAAGACGTTCAGCCCGCCCCCTCCGCTCACCAAGCCGGTGGAAGCCGTGCAGGTGGCTTCCGCGACTTCCGACAAGACGCTTACGCCGGAGATGCAGGAGCGCATGAAGAAGTTCGTGGAGGCGAATCCCCGGCTGGCGGTGCGCTTCAAGACGATGACGGAAGAGGAGAAACTGATGGTTTACGAGCGGATGCAGGGCAATGGCAAGGCCGCGAAGCTCGCCAAGGTCGCCAAGAAGCCCGGCAAGTATCCCGAAGCGCCGGAAGCCCCGAAGGCCATTGGCGAACCCAACGGCCTCTGGGCCATGGGCGTCCTGGACGGCAAGGCGGCCGACTGCCCCATCTACATTCGCGGCGAAATGGAGGAGAAGGGCCCGGTCATCCCGCGCGGTTTCGTGACCGTGCTCGGCGCGACGGAGCCCGCCCAGATCGCCCCCGGCCAGAGCGGCCGGCTCGAACTTGCCAACTGGCTCAGCAGCCCCGAAAACCCGCTCACGGCGCGCGTGATGGTCAACCGCGTCTGGCAGCATCTTTTTGGCGAAGGCATCGTGA
>CAZOCL010000080.1:0-1478 GCA_964578245.1 uncultured Klebsiella sp.
GAACTCGTGAGCTGGTAAGTCTCCTCCATCCCTGTGCCCATCGGCCCGCAGCCCGCGAGCACCAGCACGTCGCCCGCCGCGATGCGCTTCTCCTTGATCGCCGCGATGGCCGCGCGCTCGCTGCTGAAAACCTTCGCCGGCCCTTCCTTCCGATACACGCCGTCCGCGTCCACCACGCTCGGGTCAATCGCCGTGCTCTTGATGACTGCGCCCTCGGGCGCGAGGTTGCCGCGCGGGAACGTCACCGTGCTTGTCAGCCCGCGCGCCTTCGCCCGCTCCGGCGAGAAGATGACTTCGTCCGGGTCCACGCCATCCTGTGCGCGGAGCAGTTCGCGGAACTTTGTGCGCCGCTCGGAGCCTTCCCACCAGTTGAGCACCTCATCGAGCGTAGCCCCACTGGCGGTGAGCACGCTCGTGTCCAGTAGAGACAAACGTCGCAAGTGCAGCATCACCTCCGGCACGCCGCCCGCGAGGAACACGCGCACCGTGGGATGATGCACCGGCCCATTCGGCAGCACGCTCACGAGGCGCGGCACCTGGCGATTCACGGCGATCCAATCCTCCACCGTCGGCCGCTTCAGCTCCGCGGCGTGCGCGATGGCCGGAATATGCAGCAGCAAGTTCGTCGAGCCGCCAAACGCCGCATGGACCACCATCGCATTGCGAATGGCCGCGTCCGTGAGGATGTCACGCGACTTCAGCCCGCGCGCTTCCAACTCCACCAAGGCCCGCGCCGAACTCACCGCCAAATCCGTCCACACTGGTTCGCCCGATGGCGCAAGCGCACTGTGCGGCAGCGAAAGCCCCAGCGCCTCTCCGACCACCTGCGACGTCGCCGCCGTGCCGAGGAACTGGCACCCCCCGCCCGGCGTCCCGCACGCGCGACACCCCAGCTCCGCCGCCTCTTCCAGCGAGATGAGCCCATGCGAGAACCGTGCCCCGAGCGTCTGCACCGCACCCGCGTCCTCGCCGTTGCTCGGCGGCAAGGTCACGCCACCGGGCACCAGCACACCGGGCAGGTCGCGCATTCCCGCCAGCGCCATCATCATCGCGGGCAGCCCCTTGTCGCACGTCGCGACACCGAGCACGCCGCTGCGCGTGGGCAGCGAGCGGATGAGCCGGCGGAAGACGATGGCCGCGTCATTGCGATAGGGCAGGGAGTCAAACATCCCCGTCGTCCCCTGCGTGCGCCCGTCGCACGGATCGGAGACACAGCCCGCAAAGGGAATCGCCTTCAGCCGCTTGAACTCCTTCGCCGCCGCCTCGACCAGCAGCCCGATCTCCCAATGCCCCGTGTGATACCCCAGCGCGATGGGCGAGCCATCCGGCGCGCGCCGGCCACCCTCCGTGCTCAAGATGAGGAACTGCTTGCGGCCCAGCTCGGCGGGGTTCCAGCCCATGCCGGCGTTCTGCGTCCAGCCGAAGAGATTGCCGCTCGGCTGATACAGCAGCATGTCCGCATCCAGCGGCAGCTTGCC
>CAZOCL010000080.1:1578-18786 GCA_964578245.1 uncultured Klebsiella sp.
AGAGATTGCCGCTCGGCTGATACAGCAGCATGTCCGCATCCAGCGGCAGCTTGCCCGCCGGCCCGGGAGCCTTCGAGCGGATCTGATAAATACCGGCCGAGCCGAGCAGTTCGTTCAACGAAGCCATGCGGAGAGTGAAGCAGTCATCCCGCCGCGCGGACAGACGAAAGCAAAGGCGCGTGGCCCGAATGTTCGGAGTCCCGGCTTCAGCCGGCGGAACCGTGCGAGTTCCACGCGTCTTCGCACGCTGGGAAGCAAGAGAAACTCCAAATCCCAAGTTCCAAATTCCAAAAAAGTGCCAAAATCCAAAATCCAAAGAGTAGCGCGGCCGCGGTGACCAGGCGGGCATACCGAGCCGGACCAGTCATTGACCAATAGCCGGCCATAGGGGAAGCACTGTTGTGCCACGCTGTAGGATTGGAGTTTGGGATTTGGAGCTTGTTTGGAGCTTGGGATTTGGAACTTGGAATTTCCAGCCCGCTCCTCATTTCCTCAAATCCACACACACCAATTCCTTGTCATTCCGCGCAAACACACACCCGTTCGCAAACGCCGGGTGCGACCACACCACCTCCCGCCCCTGATACGACAGCGTCGGCGCGAGCAGCTTCGTCCGGCTGGTCTCCTTCACCCCCGCCGGACTGAGCGTCGCGATGATCAACTCCCCATTCTCCGCGCATAGAAAGAACCGGTCCCCATTCTTCACGATGAACGCGTTCGCACACTCCAACTCCTCCTCCTTGGCCACGATCTTGCGATCCTCCCACACGCGCTTGCCCGTGGCCGCTTCGAGGCAGCGGAACTGCCCGTGGTTGCACACCCCATAGATGTGCCCGCCTTCGAGGAACGGCGTGGTCATCAGCGCGTTCAGGTGCGTCGTATCCTTCTCGCTGATCTTCTGCGTGGCCCAGAGCACCTCCGCACCGGGCCGCTGCGCATCGAGCTTGACCATCAGCGAGCCGTTGTAAAACGACGTGACAAAGAGCAGGTCCCCAAGCTGCCGCGGCGTCGCGATGGACACCGCTTGCCGGATCTTCGAAGGCACGCTCCACAGCGGCTTGCCAGTCTCCGGGTCCAGCGCGTTGAGCGACTCCGCGTGCCAGATGATGAGCTGCCGCCGGCCCCCGTGCTCGATGATCGTGGGTGGGGCATAGCCCGGCTCCTTCGCCGAGAGCGACCGCCAAAGCTCCTTGCCCGTGTCCTTGTGAAACGCCACCGCCACCGTGCCATTCCCGCCCACCAGGCAGATCAACTTGTCGCCATCGAGCAGCGGATGCGCGGCGAAGCCCCACAGCGGCGTCTTCGCGCCAAAGTCCTTCTTGAAAGCCCGCGACCAGATGACCTTGCCATCCTTTGCATCGAGACACAGCAGATGCCCCTCCGTGCCCAGCGTGAAGATCCTTCCCCCGCTCACCACCGGAGTGGCGCGCGGCCCGGTGTTGTAGCTCACACCGTAAGGTGCGTCATACTCATGTTGCCAGATCGCCTTCCCGGTCGCCTCATCCAGACACAGCACCCGTTCCGTGCCCGCCACCACGCTGCGATCAAACGGGTCCTCTTCATTCACCTTCGCCCCCTTCGCCAGTCTGCGATCCGTCACAAACACTCGCCCGCCCGCGACCACCGGCCCGGAGAAACCCGGATTCACCGGCACCCGCCACCGCACCTTCGGCCCGCCCTCGGGAAACTTCTCTACAATCCCCGCCTCGCGCCACACCCCATCCCGTTTCGGCCCCAGCCACTGTGGCCAGTCATCCGCGCGGAGCATCGGCGTGGCGGCCAGCACCGTCAGCCACAGCAACGGTTTGAGCCCATGTTTCAATATCGAGTCCAGGACGGAGCGCCGCGCAACCGCTCGCCGCGCAACCGCTTGTGCCTCCTGAGATCCCCCGCATTCGTGTTCATCCGTGTCCATTCGTGGTTTCCCTTCCTCACTCCTTCACCCGAATCATGAACATCTGCCGCGTCTTCCCCGCATCCCCCGCAATCGCCGGGAACACGATCTGGTCGCTCGCGCGGTTCCAGCACGGCGCGGGATCGCACCGCAGGTCGCCAGACGTCCAGCCCGTCACGTCGAAGGTCTCGCTGCGCACCGACACTGAGTCCGCGAGCCGCACGAACGTGTAGGAGTTGCGTCCCTGCTTGCGCGACCCGTTCGCCAGCCACCGCCCGTCCGGCGAGAGCGCAATGTCCCCCTCCGGGTCCGGCAGGAGCTCCGGCGTCCCGATCTGCCCAACGATCTCCTGCTTGTCCGTGTCATAGATCACCTGCTGCTTGCCCACCGCACCGATCATCCGCCGCCCCGCGCCCCACTCCGGATGCCCGCCGATGAACTGCTTCATCCGCGTCAGCCCCGTGCCGTCGGGTTTCACCAGAAACGGCTCGTTGATCCGCTTCGTGCGACTGTCGAAGTCCGCGCGCACGAAGAAGTAAATGCGGTCGCTGTCCCGGTTCGACAATGTGTGGTTGATGAACAGCTCCTGCGCATCAATCCCCGGGTGCTGCGCGCGCAGGATGTCCCCCAGTTGCTTGAACGAGACCAGCAGTTCCTTGCCGCCCGTCGCCACGTCCACCTTGAACACCCCGTCGTCTGCGGGATGCGGCACGCCCTTCGTCCAGTCGAACGCCTGTGGATAGCCCGTCACCGGCCGCAACCGCGCGAGCCGGGCGTAGTTGATGGCCGCAAACCAGCCGCCCTGCTGCGCCACACCGCTGTTCGCCATCGGCGTGTCGTCGAAGCGAAACTCCCGGATGCGCTTCCCGTGCTCACCCACGCTGACATCAAACAACACCGTGAAGAGCCGGCCCGTCGCCGGATCGCGGTCATTGAAGAAGAACTGCGTCTCCGGCGCCTGGGGATTCCAGTAGAGCATCGTGCCCTGCTGCGGATTCCACGCGCGCGTCCGGTCCACCACGCGCTCCGCGTAATCCCGCGACGCATCGAGCAGCACAATCTCCGCCGCATCCTCCGCGCGCGGCATCCGGTCCTGAAACTCCGTGCGTAGGGCGACCAGATACCGCCCGCTGCGGTTCCACGGGATGTTCTGCACATGCCCGATGTAGCCGAAGAAATGATGCTTCGGCCCCTGCGTGATTTGCCGCACCTCCAACGACGGCGCGGCATGCGCCAGCGCACCCAAACCGATGAGCACAACCCAGAGAACCAACGGCTTCATGGTGAAATAATGGGCCGTGCCATCCATTCCTGCCGAGCGAAATCCTTCCCCGCCCACTGGAACGGACGCATCGGTTCATCCTGACGCGCGGCTGTGTCGGAGACCAGCCGCCGCTGAAGGTATGGCGGACAAGACGGCGCGACAGGCAGGGACGCATTGATTGCAACCGGCTCGTCCCGCCGCAGTCCATCGAAGGCGGATGCGCGAGGGCCGGGTTAGATGCCATGAAGGGGTAGCCACTTTTTCATAACGTGACCACCGGGTCGCCTGCTCGAATCGTTCCCTCAGTGACGATCTGCGCTCTCAATCCGCTCTTGTGAACCAGCCCCTTGAGGATCTCGGGAAACGTCGACTTGGCCAGATAATTGCACGGCTCGCATAATCGGATGCCTCTGACGCGAACTTCTCCCAACAGGAACTCGCTTCCGGCAAGCGCATTCAGATCCACGCCTTCGGTCACAATGTTTCGGCGCGCATGAAAGGCGGTAAATGGCAAACCAGTCTCGAGCGCAAAGGCGTCAAGCTTCTCCTTCTCGACGAGCGTAATCTCGTAGTCCGGCTTTTGCGGATGCGGGGAGAACGTGCCAATGCCACCGAAGTATCGATCGCCCTCGATTCCCTTTCCGGGCACCGCACGCACCTCGGACTGGCTGGTCATCGGGGATGCTGGCGACTCGGCAATCAGTATTTGAGAAACGGATGGCATAATTGGCTAACGACCCTGGTCAGTGCTGTCGGGCAGTTGATTTGGATTCCGAGGTGAGCGCAGAGGGGTGGGGAAGGCACCTTCCGGCCTCGGAGCAGGAACGTTTTGGCGATTGGCAGCCGGACTGGGAGACTGAGCCGTGACCTGTGGCGGCTTGCCCCGCCATAATTCAACCGCCAGGAACGCGACCAGACCAATCACCATCATCGCCAGAAGTCTGGCTCTGCGCGATTGCTTTGGACTCGTGTTCACCTTCCGTAGGCGACCCGCCTGACATTAAAGCGAGCGATAAACTTCTTACAGCGTCCGTCTTTGGCAGGCCAGAGACTAGCGTTGGCCATCTCGGCTGTCCATGCGGTTTACGTTCAAAGCTCCGACTCAGGCGCATCTCAGTTTCTTGCAACATCCCATCTCTCCGGAGTGGCATCGCCAGATGCAAGAGATGGGGATGCGCCTGGGCCATCGGAGAAATTGCGGCTGGATTGCGTCCGGTTCTACGTGTAGTCACCTCGCATGCACCGAGCCATTCTCTGCCTCTTCGCCGTCGCCCTGACGCTTTCCGCCGCCTGCCGCAAGCCAGCGAATCGTGAAACCAGCTCTTCGGGTGCGTCGCCCTCGGTCCCTGCGGACGCGCCCAAGCAGGAATTCCTCCCCACGCCCGCGCTGCCGCCGGGTTCACCCGCGGCGCAGGCGCAGAACGAGATGGATCGCAAGCTGGCCAGCGGCAATGTCCAGCTCCAGGTGCAGGTGCTCGATGACATCCTGCAAGCGTGGGTCATGTCCAAGGGCACGCCACCAGCGAGCCTCGACGAATTCGTCAAAGCCAAGATGCTGGTCAAGCTGCCCGCCGCTCCGGCAGGCAAGAAATTCGCCATCGACCCCAAGACGCAGCGGGTGACGGTGATGAATCAATAGGCTGGCCTACTGCCGGTCCCAGAGGGCGAGGGGGTGGCCGACCGGCAGGGTGGCGCCGGTGACCGGGTCTTGGAAACCGAACTTGCTGGCGGGCATGAAGTCCGCCCGTCCGTTTACGAAGATGGCCGAGGCCCGGCCGCTGTGGCGGTTCACCACTCGTTCGCCACAGGCGTTGCCTACGCCGGTCCGTTCATAATAAGGCGTGTTCGACGGCGTGCGCCACAACCAGGTGCCGGACATGGCCGTTTCAAGCTGCCAGTTGTCCGGGCTGAGGGTCGGGGCCGGGATGGAGGTGAGGCTCATCTGCGCGGCGTCCGCGATGACGATGGTGTCCTCGGGCTTGGCGATTTCATGCTCCCGGTAACAGGTATTGGGGCCGGGTATCCAGATGCCGAGTTCTGAATGATTCATGCCGATGCCGAGGCTGCCGGACTTGACGCCGGGACATTTGAAAAGCGTCGCATTGTTGCCGGCCTGTCTGGCGAGGAGATCCGGCCAATACTTGTGCGTCGCGCTGGCGATGATCGGGTTGGGGATCGGGTTGAGCGCCATGTCATTGTTCCGCGCCAGTTCGACCAGCTTGCCATCGGAATCATCGCTGTAGAACTTGTAGGCAAATGCCAGTTGCCGGGAGTTGCTGGCGCAGCGGGTGCCCATGCCCTTCTCCTTGGCCTTTGCCAAGGCTGGCAGGAGCATGCCGGCAAGGATCGCGATGATGGCAATTACGACGAGCAGTTCGATCAGGGTAAAGCCCGCTCGCGATTGCAATTTGCGTGCCTGCATAGGTGACTGGTGCTGCGGATTCAATGCGCCCATCCGACGCCTTTGTCAAATGGACCCTTCGGTTTATTTGGGTTTCGGCTGGATTTACCGAGGGTCTTCACTCCACTTTGCGCCGTGCCCAAGTGGCTCAAATTCATCCTCGGCTTCCTCCTGCTCCCGCTGTGCGCAGGGGCGGTGCCGGCCCTGGTCAGGGTGGTCCGGCTCAGCGGCGGGGCGTCGGAGGTCTGGGTGCCGCTGGGGGCGGGGGCGGCCTGCTGGGTGGTGATCTTCGTCCTGCTGCCCAAGCCCATGTGGATCTATGTGGTAGGCCATGAGCTGACGCATGTGGTGTGGTCGTGGCTCTTCGGGGGCAAGCTCAAGAAGTTCAAGGCCACGTCGCAGGGCGGGGAGGTGATCATCACTAAGTCCAATTTCCTCGTCGCGCTGGCACCCTATTTCTTCCCGCTCTACGCGGTGCTGGTGGTGCTGGTGTTCCTGCTGGGGCATCTACTCTGGGGCTGGTCACGGTGGACGCCGTTCTTCCACCTGCTGCTGGGGGCGGCCTATGCCTTTCACATCACCCTGACCTGGGAGATTCTCCAGACCCGGCAGTCGGACATCACCAGCCAGGGCTACCTCTTTTCCGGCGTGGTGATCTTCCTGGGGAACATGCTCGTGCTCCTGCTGAGCATCCCGTTGCTGACTGGCCGGGCGGGGCTGCTCACGGTGCTGGGCTGGTGGCTGGAGGCGACCGGCGCGCTGCTGAAGCGGCTCAGTGCGCTCCTTTGATGTGTTGCCGCGAGAGAGCGCAAAGAGCACAGAGAAAGAAAACGTCCCACGCTCAACTTCCAACCTTCAACGTCCAGAGGGCGGTGCTTTGAATGTTGGAAGTTGAACGTTGAGCGTTGGATGTTTTCCCTCTTTCTGCTTTGAGTGTTCGGCATTGAAGAATCTCCTACCGTCCCTACGTCCACCTTCCTAGACTCCACCCAGCCATGAAACGACTTCTTTGGACGCTGGTCCTGCTCGCGGTTGTCTTCGGTTCGGTTCCGGCCGCGCAGGCCGCGCCGGCGGAGATCTTCGCCCGCTCAAACCTCGTGGTCTGGTGCATTGTGCCGTTCGACGCGAAGAAGCGCACTCCCGCGCAACGCGCCGAGATGGTGGCCAAGCTTGGCTTCCAGCGCATCGCCTACGACTGGCGGCAGGAGCATGTTGCGGAATTCGAGACGGAGATTCTGGAATACCAGAAGCAAAAGCTCGACTACTTCGCCTTCTGGGCCATGCACGAGGAGGCCTTCAAGCAGTTCGCCAAGCACAACCTCCACCCGCAGATTTGGATGACCGTCCCGAGTCCGGCCGGGGCAACCCAGGCCGAGCGCGTGGAGAAGGCGGTGGCGCAGCTCCTCCCCTCGGTCGAGCGGGCGCGGAAGGCGGGCTGCCAGTTCGGCCTCTACAACCACGGCGGTTGGGGCGGCGAGCCCGAGAGCATGGTGGCCATCTGCGAGCTGCTCCGCACCAAGCACGGCGCGACCAACGTCGGCATCATCTACAACCAGCACCATGGCCATGACCACGTGGACCGCTTCGCCAGGGTGCTCGGCGAGATGAAGCCCTATCTGCTCTGCCTGAACCTCAACGGCATGACCCGCGACGGAGAGAAACGCGGGCAGAAGATTCTCCCGCTGGGCTCGGGCGAACTCGACTTGGCGCTCCTCAAGCTCATCCGTGACTCCGGCTATCGCGGTCCCATCGGCATCATCGGCCACACCAATGATGACGCCGAGCAGCGTCTCCACGACAACCTCGACGGCCTCGACTGGCTCCTCCCGCAGCTCGAAGGCAAGCCGCCCGGACCGAAGCCCAAGTATCGCACCCTCGCCGTAGCCGCTGACGTGAGGAGGCGGACCGATGAGACGGCCAAAGCCCCGAATCCGCCTCCTCACGTCGGCGGCTACGGCGCCGGTCAGGACGCCGCCCCCTCAGTCTCCAAGGAGTTCGGCTACGCGCTCGCTGGCGGCGTGGTCGTCGAGGGCAAGGACGCCTACCGAGAGTTGCCCATCACCGTCGAACTGCGCGCTCGCGTCCACTCACCGAAGCAATTCAATATCCTGGTCGCGTGCGATCCGAAGGCCTCTGCGCAGCACTGGGAGCTTTACAGCTACTCGGGCAGCGGCGTGTTAAGCCTCTACCTGCCGGGTCGGGGCGGGGAGTTCAAATCGTCTGCGAACATCTGCGACGGTCAGTGGCACGCGCTCGCCGCGGTCATCGAGGCCCAGCGCGTGCGGCTGTATGTGGATGGCAAACAGGTGCTCGACGCGCCCGTCAAGCCGCTGACCGGCACGGCGAAGCCCGGTGGCCTGGCGTTCGGAAAGCTGGTTGACGGCACGATCGGCTGCGACGGTTTGCTGGATGATATCCGCATCTCGAAAGGCGTGCGGGAAATCTCAGGCGTGGGCAAGGAGCCACTGAAGTCGGATGCACAGACGGTGGGGCTGTGGAATTTTGATGAGCAGAAGGCTCAAGTGGGTCCAGTGCGTTTTGTGAGTGAATTGCCTGATGGGTTACGGGAAGGAAACGAGCATGACTTTTTTGACCGAAACTTCCTTTATCGGAAGCAAGCCACACGCGAACTGACCGAGAAGCAGACGACTGACGCAGCCCTGAGGCAGCTTTCAAAAGTCAAAATTACTTCTATCCACGCCCTGTCCATCCCTGCCCAGCTCAAGCCCGACAGCTCCATGGATGTCTCTGGTGCCAAAACCATCCAGCTTCCGAACGCCCAGTGGACCACGCTGGATGCCACCACGAAATCTCTCCTCTTCACCATCCACGCCGCCGCCCCGCGCGAGGTCACGCTCCGCATCGGCTGCAAGCGCCCCGTGCAGACCAAGTTCAACAATGGCCCGATGCCCTCCGACCTCGGCCCGCCCGGCTGGCTCGCGGGACAGATTGGCAACATCGCCGATCCCGTGCCCTTCCACGTCACGCTGCGCGCGGGCGACAACTTCCTCGCGCTCACCTTCACCGAGACGGTGCCGTTCTACTTCGAACTGGACCCGCTGGGCCGCGACCTTCGCGAGCGGCTCAACGCGCGGTTGACCGCCGATTTCCCACCGACCGGCGAGGCTCGCTACTACAAGCTGGAGACCATCGCTATCCCTAGCGGCATCGCACTGGAGGTCGGTGGCATGGCCTTTCAGACCGATGGCTCGCTGATGATCTGCACGCGACGCGGGGAAATCTGGCGCTACGTGAATGCGGCTCTCCAAGCCGAGTGCGCCAAGCCCGGCCTAAACCGCGCCGCGATGCTGCGCGGTGGTAGTGGGGCAGGCGTCCCGCCTGCCTCACCGGGCGTCCCGCCCGCGAATCCCAACGCGGGCAAGCTGCCTGCCCCACTCGGCTTCGGCGACCGTTGGGAACTCTTCGCCACCGGTCTGCACGAGCCGCTCGGCCTCCTTACCGGCAAGTCCGGTGAAGTCTTCGTCGTCCAGCGCTCCGAGCTGACGCGCATCGTGGATACCGATGGTGATGGCAAGGCCGACCTCTTCGAGACGCTCGACCAGAACTGCGGCGTTTCCGCCAGCCAGCACGCCTACATCTTCGGTCCCGTGCGCGACAAGGAGGGAAACTTGTGGGGAGCGATCTCCGGCATCGGCGTGAGCGGCCCTGGCAAATACTTTGGCTGGAGCTTCAAGGTCACGCCGAGCGGCGAGTTCATCCCATGGAGCAAAGGGCTGCGCTCGCCCAACGGCCTCTGCATGACCCCCGATGGCGACCTTTTCATCACCGACAACCAGGGCGAGTGGATGGGCACCTCGCCGTTGCACCACGTCAGCCAGGGCGCGTTCCACGGCCATCCGCAGGCCCTCAAGTGGGACCCCGATTTCAAGGGCAACGCCAGCAGCGCCGAGGAACTCGCGAAGATCCGCAAGCTCCCCGCCATCCAGTTCCCCTACGGCACCATGGGCCAGTCCCTCGCCGAGCCGGTGATCGACACCACCGGTGGGAAGTTTGGTCCCTTCGCCGGGCAGATGTTGGTGTGCGACGAGAGCAAATGCATCATCGTGCGCGTGGCCTTGGAGAAGGTGGACGGCGAGTGGCAGGGCGCGTGCCTGCCCTTCCGCGTGGGCTTCCAGAGCGGCAACAACCGCGCGGCCTTCGCGCCCGACGGCAGCCTCTTCGTGGGCCAGACGGACCGCGGCTGGGGGAGCACGGGCGGCAAGTCCTTTGGCCTGCAACGCGTCGTGTGGAACGGCGAGGTCCCCTTCGAGATCGAGACGATGAAACTCGCCGCTGATGGCTTCGACGTGCGTTTCACGCGGCCCGTGGACCGCTCCGCCGCTGCCACGCCTGCGAACTGGTCCCTTGCGCACTACCACTACCTTTACCGCCAGCAATACGGCTCCCCACAACAGGAGATCACGCCGGCCCCGGTATCCTCCGCCACCGTCTCCGCCGATGGTCGCACCGTGCGGCTCAAGCTCTCCGAGCTGCGCACTGGAAAGATCTACGAACTGCACCACACCAACCTCCGGGCTGCTGATGGCACCGAGCCGCTGCATACGTCGGCGTATTACACGCTGAATCGGGTGGGGAAGTGATGCACATCACCTAGTCCGCACCGCATGGGCGCTGTGGCCCGCCTCGCGTAGCGAGGCCACGATAGTAGCCGTGGGCTTCAGCCCACGGACGATGCGGCAAGCGGTTGTCGTCGCGTAGCGACGCTTGAAAGGCGAGATCGCGCGTGGGTTCTCCCCGTTCCAGCGTCGCTACGCGACGCACTATGGTTGGGCATCCATCCGTGGGTTGAAACCCACGGCTACCATCGGGTCGTCGCTACGCGACTGGGCGGCTCGAGCTACATGGAATGGCCTGCCCACAGATCAACGTGCCTTCCATCGGGGTCCACCACTGTGCTGTTTGCCATCACACGAAAGCCAAGTGACTTCAATGTGCCCAGAACTCTTTCGGGTTCCTCCACGGCGAAGCCGATCTGGACGTGCGGGATGCTCTCGATCACGGTCAATGACGGGTCCAGATAGAACCAAAGCTCAACCTCGCCAAAGTCGCCTTGGAGGTCAGGAAGACCGGCGGTCTGGAGACCGGGCACGCCTCCATAGGGAGGTGGGCACCGTTCCACACTGAGGGGGAGCCCTGACTTGCCAATCACCTCTGGCCCCCCGCCCAACCAGGCGATGCCAATGGCGGTGTAGAACTCCTGCGTCTTTGCCAAATCCCGGGTCCGCAGCACGAGCCTGGCTATCTGTGGGCGGTCCATGCGGGTGAGTTTGAAAGACACTCCGTCTTTGTCAACGTCGACCCAATGTCGCCTCCTCAATCGACTGCGCGCCGTGGACAGCCCACTTTACCCGCGCTGGCCAGCAGGGATGCATGGGTCGCTCCATTCGGCTTTACTGGGAGCGCTCGTGGCTCAAAGCACCGTATGGAGTGCGGTGACTTGCCACTTTCCGCAGGCGACTCGTCGCCGTCGAAGTCCGAAGCGTGTTCGGGAGTCGGGCGTTGCCACCCTCACGGCTTGGCCCGTTTCCACGCAGTTGGAATCTTCGGCTGACGGAGAGGCTCCAGCTTGAGATGGCCTGCGATGCGGGTGACGAACGGGCCCATCTTAAATGGCTTTTCGAGGAAATCCGCCGCGCCCAGACGCCGGGCTTCTTTCCGGTTAAACGGGTTGGTGTCACCCGTCATGAAGACGACCGGCACGCGGCGGAGCGCCGGGTTGGCCCGCACCTCGGTGACCAGGTCCAGCCCGCTCATGCCGGGCAGACGGATGTCCAGCAGCAGCAGGTCGTAGTCTCTGGAGTTCAAGATGGCCAGGGCTTCCTCGGCAGTGCCGCACAGTTCGGCTTCGATGCAGCGCCAGCTCAGGGCCACCTGGATGCTTTCGGCCAGGAGCGGTTCGTCTTCCACCACGAGCACACGGGCGAGCGGTTTGATCATGCGAGTGGAGTGACGTTCGTCAAAGTAATTGCCCTTGCAGGTAGGCTGCAAAAACCGGCGCCGCTGGCTGACAACTTGTGGAGCGTCCGACCGAACATGGCGGCAATTACGACCATGGCCCGTCCCAAATGGTAGCTTTTTCCTCACGGATGGGACGCTGGCCAGCGCGATTCAAGGCCCACAGGATGAAGTGTTCCCGATCCGAACGCCGAAGTTGACCCCCCGCGTGCATGGTTGACGATGAAGCCCGTTGCCGGGTCACTGAGGGCCTAAAGCCCGTTTCACCCCAGCCTTGGGCAACGCTGCAGGGTGTTCCGAGGTTCGAAGCACGAAGCTTATGCTCCGTAAATTCCTCCCCCCAATACTCGCTCCTCAAGGCAGCCAGGAAATGACCTTGGTCAGGTCAGCGGCATCGGCTGCGGTCATCAAGGCCGTGTCGGCGGCACTGCCATAGTGGGCTGCGCCAGCGGAGGAAGCTGCCTTCTCCTGTTCCTGTAAAAACGTGCCCTGCCACCGGTCCACAGCGACATGCCCGTCGGCGAAACTGAACAGCCCGGCATTGCCGTGGCGGGCCGCAGGGTATTTTCCCCAGAAGGTGTCCGTCGCATTGATGATTACCTGGCAATGGGAGGCCAGCTTCATGTCCACAAAGACGAAAGCGTTGGCCGGGTTTTGGATGGCGGAGACCAGCTGGATTGCTCCGGCCGATGATCCGGCCAGCTTGCCGTTCATGCAGACGCTATAGGTGCCATGAGTAAACACGCCTGAAGCCTCCCGTGGCTGCGCTGGGCAGCGATAAAGCGCTGGGCCGGGGGCGTAACGGAACATCGTGCCATTGGTGACCGGATAGTCCGAGCTGGGGTAGGCAGGAACAGGACTGGACGAGCCGTATTCCGTGGCGCCCATCCAGGAGTCCGGGTCAGCATAGGCGGGGGCCAGCGGATTCATGTTCTTCGGAATCTTGTCACCGTAGTCGCTGGTGTAGAGATTGAAACCCAGTTGGAGCTGCTTGAAATTGGAAGTGCAGGCGCTCCCTTTCGCCTTGGCCTTGGCCTTGCCCAACGCTGGCAGCAGCATGCCCGCCAAAATCGCAATGATGGCGATGACAACGAGGAGTTCGATCAGAGTGAACGCCGCACCGCCGACGTTCAGCTTGGACTGGCGCTCGGGAGTTTTCATGACAGACGACCGAACCGACTGAAAACACGACGCAGCGTTCGCGGGGGTATTCAATGTGTGTCGTGTGGTGAATTGAGAATGCACAACTCCGTTGGCCGCAGTCACTTCTTCCGTAAATCCACCGCCACGAGCTTGCCCTTGTCGCGGGCGAGCAGGAGTCCATCGGCGAGGGCCGGCTGGGCGCGGCCTTCGCGGCCGAGGATTTGCGCACGGCCCGTTTCCATGAAGGCTTTCGGGTCGGCAGCCACGCGCACGAGTTCGCCGCTGTCGGAGGCGATAAGGAGGTCGCCGCCCGCGAGGAGGATGCCGCCATGCACGACGCGGTCCGTGCTCCAGCGGACCTTGCCAGTGTAAAGTTCCACGCAGCGCAGTTCCGGCTTGGGGCCGGTGTCCACGCGGCCCTCGAAGCCGTAGAGGTAACCAGCACGAAGGACGGGGGTGACGTATTGCGCGGTGAGCTGGTCTTCGCCCGACCAGAGGGTCTCCACGCCACCGGCCTTCACCCGCAGGGCCGCAGCACCGGCTCCGTAACCCGCCGAGATGAAGACTGTATCCCCGGACACGACGGGCACGGCCGCGCTTACGGAAGCCTGCATCTTCGGCCCCCAAGGGAAGGCGAAGCGCACCTTGCCATTCGCAGGATCTAGGGAGACGAGCTTGTGCCGCGCAAAGAAGAGCGCGTGGCGCTGGCCGCCAATCGTGGCCGCAATGGGCGATGAGTAACTGGCCTCCTCGTCGTGGGCCTTCCAGAGCGGTTTGCCGGTCGCGGTGTCAAAGGCCACGATGCCCGCGCCGTTCTTCCCGCCGACGTTCACGAGCAGCGCCTTGCCCTCGACGAGCGGTG
Organism: uncultured Klebsiella sp.; assembly: GCA_964578245.1. Lineage (GTDB taxonomy): Bacteria > Verrucomicrobiota > Verrucomicrobiia > Limisphaerales > SXTU01 > SXTU01. The sequence continues at coordinate 15,119 of CAZOCL010000080.1, forward strand.
AGCAGGCGAAGCCGAAGAACCCCGGGATTGAGCCGAAGTCCGCCTGCCCATCCACGCTCCAGAGCGGCTTGCCGGTGGCGAAGTCGAGCGCGTGGAGGTTTCCGTTCGCGCCGAAGACGAAGACGCGTCCCTCGGCGATGCACGGCGTGGCGCGCGGCCCGTTGTCGAAGTTGAACCGGTCGGTGTAGCTCGTGGGGAAGGGGTGCTTCCACACTTCCTTGCCAGAAGTTGCCTCCAGGCACTCGACGACTTCCTGGTCGCCCACGCGATGGAAGAGAATGACCTTGCCGCCGGACGCCACCGGGCCAGCCCAGCCGGAGCCAGTCTTCTTCTGCCACAGCACGGCGGGGCCTTCCTTGGGCCAGGCGTCGGCGAGGTCGGTGCCGACGTAGGCGGCGTTGCGCGTGGGGCCGAGGAACTGCGGCCAGTCGGCGGCGACGCCAGCGGTCGCGACAAACAAGAGAGTCAGGGCGGCAAGCGGTGCGCGCAGGTGCATGGCCGTCTGCATACGGCACGCGAGGAAACTAGGCGAGGAAAAGTCCGCCGGTAGGGCGACACTCTGTCGAGCCCCATTGCGAGCGAAGCGAGGCGAACGCAGTGAGCATCTCGGAACCGATGCTCGCTACACTCGCGCCGACTGTGTCGGCAGATGGGGTTCGACGGAGTTTCACCCTAGCAGATGTCGGTGATCTGGCCGCAGAGAACGGGGCGGCTTGCACCGGTTGTCGCGGGGAGGTTTCCGGGCAAGCCATGCCAGCGACGCCAGGCGAGCAGGGCGAAGGCAGCGGCTTCGATGGCTTGCGTCGGCCAGCCGTGGTCATCGGAAGCCCGCACTTCGATGTGTGGATTTAGACGCAGCAGGGCCACGGCTATCAGGCCGCGCAGGATCGGATTTTCCGCGCCGCCGCCGCAGAGGATGACTTGGTCGGGTGGGGCGGGGAGGTGCAGCCGGTAATTGAGGGCAAGACTTGCGGCTGTGAAGGCGGTGAGCGTTGCAAGTGCGTCGTGGCCGGAACGCTTGCGACGGCTCAACTCGAGCAGCGCGGGGCCAAGCCAAGGCTCGCCGAAGAGCTCCCGGCCCGTGCTCTTTGGGGGAGCTTGCTTGAAGTAGGGATGCTTCAGCCAGGTGCGCAACAGGGTTTCGTCGCGCTGGCCACACAAGGCCCAGGTGCCGTTGCGGTCGAAGCGCTTCGCGCCCTGGGTGAAGTGGCGCATCGCCAGATCCATGAGCACGTTCGCGGGGCCGGTATCGAAGGCGAGGACGCGCGGGGTGCGGCCGCGTCGCCAGTCGAGGGAAGTCACGTTGCTGATGCCGCCGAGGTTGTTGACGCAGACATGCGCGCCACGGCGGGCGAAGACGACTTGGTGGAAGAGGGTGGCGAGCGGCGCGCCTTGCCCGCCTGCAGCGAGGTCGGCGACACGGAAGTTGCTGACGACCGGGAGGCGCAGGGCTTCGGCGAGATAGGCGGGTTCGCCGAGTTGCAAGGTAGCGGGGCAGGGGAGCTTCGGGTTGTGGAAGAGGGTCTGGCCGTGCAGGCCGATGAGCTGCGCGTGGCCTGTAGCCGGGTCGCGCTTTGCGGCGGTCGCGTAGCAGCGGCCGAGATCGTGGTGGAGCTGGGCGAGTTCCCAGCTTCTGGTTTCGCCGCGCGCGGCGGCTTGCAGGCGGCGGTGCAGGGCGCGGGGGAATGGGGTGCTCCAGAGCCGCAGCAGCTTCGCGCTGTCCTCCGACACATCGCAAAGTGCGCAGTCCACGCCGTCGAGGCTGGTCCCGGACATGATGCCGAGGACGCGGAGTGGAAGTGGGGCGGAGAGCAATTGCCGCCGGGGCTTGCTTCCCGTTTTGCTGGCAGGCTGGGGGAGAGGGGCGTCTCCCTCACGGCGATCCGGCCGAGCAGGCGTGCGGCGCTCCTGAGAGTCGTTCTTCACATTGGGGCGGCGGTGGTCAATGCTGCGCGGACTTTCCCGGGCCTACGCCCGGCTGGCAATTATGAAGCTTCTCTTTTTACACGCGCATCACGACGACTACGAGTTCACCGCCGCCGGGACGTTTGAACTGTGGCGGCGGAAGCTGGGTGCGGACTTCACCGCAAAGGTGATTGTCTGCACCGATGGCAAGGCGGGGCACCAGTTCCGCACGCGCGAAGAGACTGGCGCAATGCGGCTGAAGGAACAAGCGGCGGCGGCAGCGATTGGAGGGTTTCTGTTCGAGCCGCTGCGGCTGCCGAACGGGCAGATTCCCCGCGAGGCCTGCCTGCAGGTGACGACCGACTTGTTGGCGGCACTGTGGAAGGCCATCCGTGACTTCGAACCGGACTATCTATTCTGCCCACCGGTCGCGAGCGACCCACGCGCGGGGATTCATGTGGACCATGTCGCAGTCGCGACTGCGGTGCGCGAAGTGGCCTACATGATCAATGTCCCACACGCCTTCACACCCGAGTATCCGGCGGATGAGACGCAGTCCAAGCAGGTGAAGGTGCCGGTGATCCTGAACACTTACGACACCTACCAGTTTGGCGAGAATACGCATGACCTGGCGGTGGATGTGGAGGCGGCGTTTGAGGCGATCTGTGACATGTCGTGGTGCCATCAGTCACAGATCGTGGAATGGATTCCGTGGGTGGGCCGGCACAAGATGGCGGCACCGCAGAACCGTGAGGAGTGGAAGCTCGTGCTGCGCGAGCGCTTCCTACGGCAGAACCGTGAGCTGGGCTTCAAGTCCAAGCACGCCTTCGAGATGTTCAGCGTGACCGCGTGGGGCGCGGTGCCGACGGCGGAACAGTTGTTGAAGGACTTCCCGCCGATCACCCCGAAGTTTTCACACGTGAAGAAGCTGCGGCAGCGGCTGGCCCGGTGGGGTGGGGACGAAATTCCAAGTTCCAAATCCCGAGCTCCAAAAAAGCTCCAAGCTTCAAACTCCAACCGGTCGAGGAACTGAGCGGGCTGCGGCGCAAACTCGGACCTTTTGGGATTTCCCCGCGCTTCGGTGTGCGCGCAGCCCGGAAATTTAGCTCGTGCTTCCGTCCCGCTTTAGGCCATACTGCTTGGCTCTATGGCGTTTAGCGCACTTAATCTCGACCCGAACATCCTCCGCGCAATTCAGGAGGCAGGCTACACCGAACCGACTCCGATTCAATCAGCGGCCATTCCCTTGATCCTCTCGGGGCAGGACGTGATTGGCATTGCCCAGACCGGCACCGGCAAGACGGCGGCTTTCACGTTGCCGATCCTGACCAAGCTGGCGTCCACCGCCGGACAGGGACGCGGCACGCGTGTGCTTGTGCTCGCGCCCACCCGCGAACTGGTCGTGCAGATCGAAGAAAACGTGCGCGCCTACGGCAAGCATCTGCCGCTCCGGATGGCGACCGTCTTCGGCGGTGTCGGCGAGAACTCGCAGATCAAGGCCTTGCGCGACGGATTGGAGATCATTGTCGCCACGCCGGGGCGGCTCATGGACCTGATGGGGCGGCGCTATTCGGACTTCACCGGCCTCCAGTATCTCGTGCTCGACGAGGCGGACCGCATGCTGGACATGGGCTTCCTCCCGTCCATCCGCACCATCGTCCGCTCGCTGCCCAAGCAGCGGCAGACCCTGCTCTTCTCCGCGACGCTCTCGCGCGAGATCGAAGGGCTGACGCATGAGTTCCAGCGCACGCCCAAGCTGGTGC
>CAZOCL010000080.1:18886-20249 GCA_964578245.1 uncultured Klebsiella sp.
TCGCGCGAGATCGAAGGGCTGACGCATGAGTTCCAGCGCACGCCCAAGCTGGTGCAGATCGGCAAGCGCTCGAATCCCGCCGAGACGGTCACTCAGTGGGCCTATGAAGTGCCGAAGTCGCGGAAGGTGGCGCTGCTCGCGCATCTGCTCGGCGACCCGAACATGAACATGGTGCTGATCTTCGTGCGCATGAAACACGCGGCCGACCGGCTCGCGCGCCAGCTCGAATCCTTCGGCGTTACCACCGCGACGCTGCACTCGAACCGCTCGCAGAACCAGCGGCTCCGGGCCTTGCGCGACTTCAAGTCCGGCGTGGTCCGCGTCCTCGTGGCGACGGACATCGCGGCGCGCGGCATTGACGTGGATGGCATTTCGCACGTCGTGAACTTCGACTTCCCGATGCACTCGGAGGATTACGTCCATCGCATCGGCCGCACGGGCCGGGCGCACGCGGTGGGGGATGCCATCAGCTTTGTGACGCCGGAAGATCATGGCGAACTGCGTTCCCTGGAGCGCTTCATCGGTCGCGGGCTCGTGCGCAAACGCGCCGAAGGCTTTGACTACACCGACCGGCCGGAAGTGCGGACGGCGGGAGACACGGGCGGCCAGCGCGGCCAGCATCGGCGTCCGCAACAGCAGCAGCAACGCCCTCAGCAGCCGCAGCGTTCCCAGCAACCTCAACGCTCCCAGCAGCAGCGTCCCCCGCAGGCGCAGCACCCGCTGCATCGCGAGGACAGTTGGCAAAGTGGCTTCGCCCCGGAGCCAGGGTCTCGTCCTGCTGGGCAGCGCCCGCCCCGGAGCGGGAACCGCGCCGGTGGCAATGCCTCTGGCGGGCCGCGTCCCGGTGGCAGGCCGTTCGGTCGCACTTGGGGTCGGTAAACGTGAGGCGGACACTCTGGTCCGCTGTGCCGCAAGATGGAATCGCGCTGAGTCAAGGGGACAGGAGTGTCCCCTTCGCGCGCCAGGGCAACGCACGTCCATCTCGCGCCAATTCCCGGCCTGTCTTGCGCCTTGCATTCCCGTCCGTCCTCGGCAGAAAGTTTGGGCACGAACTTGAGACGGCGTCGACCCGTCCATTTAGAAGCGAATCAACTCTGACTATGGAACTCACACGGACAGCCTACGGCACTTGGAGCGGCGGACGTTACATGCACTTTGGCGAAGCCCTGGGGGAGGAACGCTACCTCGGCTGCATCCGCCATGCTTACGAGAAAGGCGTCCGCACGTTCATGACGGCGGACGTCTATAGCCTCGGCGAAGCGGACACGATGCTGGGCCGCGCCTTGCAGGGCATCCCGCGCGACAGCTACTGCCTCATCGGCATCATCGGCCACGACATTTATCCCGGCAAACGCGACGGCGC
>CAZOCL010000081.1:0-20236 GCA_964578245.1 uncultured Klebsiella sp.
CCGAGCAGCTCAAGGAAGAGCAGAAGATCCTCGACGCGCTCAAGCCCGGCGAAGACCTCGTTGCCCTCCAGCACGCGTTCGACGCGGCCGAAGACCGCTAAGCAGCGCTTCGAGCAACTCCGCTTCACGACCGGCAGGCCAGCAATGGCCTGCCGGTTTTTCTGTCGAGGGGGAGAGAGCCCGCGAAACACGCTAAACATGCGAAAGAGACAAACTTCGCAAGCGGCACGCAGGGCAATTCTACGCTAGCGCGTGGGTGGAGTTGACCGGGTGAATTTTGCTTTTCGCGTGTTTAGCGGGCACTTTTTCGGCGGATGGAAACTGGCACCGGCATGAATGAGTTCCGGGTCCGCCCAGTCGGGTTTAGGGATGAAAACCCTGCTGTTGCTGGTCACGTTGGCTTTGGCATTGCCGCTTCAGGCCGCGCAACCTACTGCGGTCACCTTCGATGCCCGTTCCGCTAAGAGTGGTGCGTGGTCTGCTCCCGCCACCTGGGCGAATGGTCGCGCGCCCAAGGCCGGCGACCGGGTGCAGGTCCGCGCGGGGCACACCGTGGTGTATGATGCGTCCTTGACGGAGGCGATCCGCATGATTCATGTCGCGGGCACGCTGACGTTCAGTCGGGAGAAATCCACGCGCCTGGAGGTCGGGCTGATCAAGATCGAGCCGGGCGAGACGACGACCGAGGATGGGTTCGACTGCCACGCCGACGCACCGGCGACCACCGCCACGGACACGCTGCCCATCTTGGAGATCGGCACGGCGGAGCGGCCCATTCCGGCCGGAGTCACGGCCTTGATCCGGCTCGTTCACTTCGAGGGCATGAACCCGGAGACCCTGCCCGCGATCATCAATTGCGGCGGGCGTTGGGACACTCACGGAGCCCCGCTGAACCGCACCTGGCTCAAGCTCGGCGCGTCGGTGAAAGGCGGCGAGACTTCGGTGAAACTCTCCGAGACGGTCAGCGGCTGGCGCGTGGGCGACAAGGTTATTGTCACCGCCTCGAAGGAGAGCTACGGCGGCGGGAGCACCTTCCGTCAGTCCGCCGCCAAGCCGCGCAAGGTGCAGACCGAGGAACGCCGCATCACCACGGTGGAAGGCGACCGAATCGCCTTGGACCAGGCGCTCGACTACGCGCATCTCGGTGAGGGTGACTACCGCAGCGAGGTCGCGAACCTCTCGCGGAACGTCGTCATCGAGTCCGCCAAGCCCGACGGCGTGCGCGGGCACACCATGTTCCACCGTGACAGCACGGGTGGCATCAGCTACGCGGAGTTCCGGCATCTCGGCAAGGAAGGCGTCCTCGGCAAATACTCCATCCACTTCCATCTAGTGCGCGACTCGATGCGTGGCAGCGGTGTGCTGGGCGCGAGCGTCTGGGACTCGCACAACCGTTGGATCACCATCCACGGCACGGACTTCCTCGTGGTGCGCGACTGCGTGGGCTACCAGTCGGTCGGCCACGGCTACTTCCTGGAGGACGCGACGGAGCAATACAACCTGCTCGACCGCAACCTCGCCGTGCAGGCTTACCACGGCAAGCGGCTGCCCAAGCAGGTGCTGCCTTTTGACCCGAACGATGGCGCGGGCTTCTGGTGGGCCAACGGACGAAACTCCTTCACCCGCAACGTCGCTTGCGAGAACGACGAATACGGCTACCGCTTTGAGGTCGCCAAGCGCAGCAACTTCAACCCGCTGCTGAACACCCTCCAGCCCAGCGGCGAGCGCGAGCGCGTGGACGTGCGGAAGCTTCCCTTCCTCCGCTTCGAAGACAACGAGTCGCACACCGAGGGGCTCTACAGCTTCAACTTCGGTGACGACGTGAACGGCTCCGTGGGCAGCGACCGCACCCATCCCTTCATCGCCAAAAACCTGCGCGCATGGGAGACGCACTACGTCATGCGTCCCAACCTCTCCCACTTCCTCCTCGACGGGCTGACGGTGAGCAATGGCGTCTATGGCGTCTATCACCCGGACTACGATGCGCATGTTTATCGCAACATCAGCTTCACCCGCGTGGAGTCCGAGCCGATCAACCGTGGCCACGACGACGAGAGCATCCAATACGGCGACTTCACCTATGAGAACGTGCAGCTCATCAACTGCCGCTCGGGGCGTGACCCGCTCATCCAGCTCACCTGCACCTCGCCCAAGGCCGGTGCGGCCGGTCATTTCCGCAACGTCACCTGGCCGGGGAGCGAGTCGCGCCAGGGCAAGGTCGTTGATCTCGGCGGCGGTCCGCGCAACAGCAAACTGGAGAACTCCGTGGCCTACTATTTCCACGGCTACCCGGCGGCTGGCGACGTGACCAAGGTGGTGAGTGTGAAGTTCCCCGAAGCCATGACTGGCGCGGATTACCAGAACGTGGACAAGTTCACGGGCAGGGACGTGCGCGCGGTCAAGACCACGCCAGTCGCCTTTCCGCAACTGCTCGACCCGATGGATGACCTGCCGCCCGCGACCGTGATCCTCTCCGCCCGCAAACAGGCCAATGGCAAACTGCTGGTGCGCGGGGTGACCCAGGACAATGTCCACGTCGCCGAAGTCACCGTGAACGGCGCACGCGCGACCATCGTAACCCAGCAGGCGGGGATCGCCGATTGGGAGATCACCTTGACCGCCACGAAGGAACTCACCGCGTCCGCTCGCGACAGCTCGGGGAACGCGGAGCGCAACGCGCACAAGCTCGCGCTGCCATGAACCGCCGCACGTTTCTCTGTTCGGCGACCACTTCGGCCACCGGGCTGGCCTTGCTCGGCGCGGAATCCAAATCACGCCGCACGCCCGTGGTGGACACGCACACGCACTGCTTCGCCGGCAAGGCGGACACGCGTTTCCCCTACCACCCGCGTGGCACCTACCAGCCAGAGCAGCCGACCTCGCCCGAGTTCCTGCTGAAGTTGATGGACGGCGCGGGCGTGGACTTCGCCGTGGTCGTGCATCCCGAGCCGTATCAGGACGACCACCGGTATCTCGAACACTGCCTCGCCGTCGGCAAAGGCCGGCTCAAGGGCACGCTGCTCGTCTTCGCCGACCGCCCGGGCTCGATGGAGAAGCTGCCGGACCTCGCGAAGCGACTGGCCGTCGTGACCGCGCGCGTCCACGCCTACCAGCCGGACCGCCTGCCGCCGTTCGACAAGCCGGAGCTGCGCCAGCTCTGGAAGCTCGCGGGCGACCATGGCTTGTCAGTGCAACTGCACTTCGAGCCGCGCTACGCCGCCGGCTTTGAGCCGCTCATCCGTGAGTTCAAGCAGACGCGGGTGATTGTGGATCATCTGGGCCGCCCCTTCCAAGGCACGGCGGAGGACTACGACCGCGTGCTGCGCTGGTCCGCGTTGCCCAACACCGTGATGAAACTCTCCTCGCTGCCTGAACCCGCCACGAAGGAAGCGGCGGAATTGCCGCGGGTTATCCGTCGCATCGCGGATGCCTTCGGCCCTGACCGGCTCATCTACGGCGGCGGCTTCGATGAGAAGGCGACTGCGGAGAGCTACCGGCGCGAGCGCGAGCGGCTGGCGGGGCTGTTGAGCTTCCTCACCCCGGAAGCCCGCGCCAAGGTGCTGGGCGGAAACGCGGCCAGGCTGTTTGGATTCACGGCCGCCTAGCCACGAACTCCGAAGTGGGCGAACCCCGACGGCGAGGAGCGCGGCCTTCAGGCCGCAGAAACGGGTGCATGCCCAGCGTGGTGCGAAAGCACTTTTCCAGTTGCAGCCTTCTGCGGCGTGAACGCCACGCTCCGCTCGTGATCGGCGCGGGTCCGGCGCTCTCTGTTTCGTAGTTCGGGCTAATACCAACGCGCATGGGCAGGGAGGACTGTCGCCCACTGCATCAGGCGCAAAACGACCGGGAGAATTATTCAAAACCCGGTGGATATGCGGCACTTGTGTTATGCCCCGCCTAGAAGGCAGCTTGCAAAAAACCCCGGATGCACTTATAGGAACGGCGCATGAAACAAATCAACGTTGGTCAGTATGTCGCGCTTCGTGAAGCTCTGCTTAAGGAGAAGGCCGAACTCGAAGCCCGTCTGGAAGACATCAGCCGCGCCCTTGGGGGGGGCGGGACCATAACCGCCCGGGCCAAGCCCGGACCGAAGCCGCGCGTGACACGCGGCAAGCGGGCCAAAAACGAAATGTCCATGAAGGAAGCCACGGTGAAGGCGCTCGCTGGCAAGGCCTTGACGCGTCAGGAGACGCTCGATGCCGTGCAGAAGCTCGGCTACAAGTTCACGGCCAAGAGCCCGCTGAACTCCTTGAGCACGCTCCTCTATTCCGACAAGTCCTTCAAAAACACCGACGGCAAATTCAGCGTCAAGTAACCCAAGACTCCCATCTTACACGCCCGATGATTCAACGTGAGTCATCGGGCGTTTTTTCCTAAGTCCTCGCATCCCAACCCATCGCCATGCTGGCCAAACGCGTCATCCCTTGTCTCGACGTCCACGACGGACAGGTCACGCGCGGTGTGCAGTTTGGCCGGGCCGAGGCCGGCGGATTGCGCAACGTGGGCGACCCTGTCGAACTGGCGGTGCGCTACAACGACCAGGGTGCGGACGAGATGGTCTTCTTCGACATCACCGCCAGCGCCCACGGACGGGCCAGCATGGTGGAGGTCATCGAGCGCGCGGCGGACCAGTGCTTCATGCCGCTGACCGTGGGCGGCGGCATCCGGGTGCTGGAGGACATGCAGACCATGCTCCGGGCGGGTGCGGACAAGGTGAGCATCAATTCCAGCGCGCTGGCGACGCCCGACCTCATCCGGCAGGGGGCGGAGAAGTTCGGCAGCCAGTGCATCGTCGTCTCGATTGATTGCAAAAAGGTCGCACCCGACCGCTGGGAAGTGTTCGCCAAGGGCGGGCGGCAGGCGACCGGGCTGGAAGCGGTCGAGTGGGCAAAGCGCGCGGTGGCGCTCGGGGCCGGGGAGATCGTGCTGAACTCCATTGATGCGGATGGCACCAAGGCAGGCTTCGACCTCGTCATCACGCGGCGCGTGAGCGAGTCCGTTGGCGTGCCCGTGGTGGCCAGTGGCGGTGCGGGCAGCCTGGAGCATATGGCAGCCGTGCTGCAGGAGGGCCGCGCGGATGCGGTGCTGGCGGCGAGCATCTTTCACTTTGGCACCTATACGGTTGGCGATGTGAAGCGCCACCTGGCCGGGCAGGGCATTCCCGTGCGCACCACCTGACTTGTATGTCGTCCTTCGCCGAATCCCGGTTCGCCCCCATTCTCCTGCTCGTCGCGTCGAATGTCTTCATGACGTTCGCCTGGTATGGGCATCTCAAATTCAAAACTGCGCCGCTTTGGGTGGTGGTGCTGGTGAGCTGGGGCATCGCGTTCTTCGAGTATTGCCTGATGGTCCCGGCGAACCGCTGGGGCCACGGCACCTACACGGCCACGCAGCTCAAGATCATGCAGGAAGTCATTACCATCCTGGTCTTCAGCGCCTTCGCAGTGTTCTTCCTTGGCGAAAAGCTGAAATGGAACCACTTCGCCGCCTTCGCCTGCGTGCTGGCCGCCGTCTTCTTCGTCCGCCTCGAAACGAGTGAAGGCCATCCGCCGCCTCCCTCAACTCTCAACTCTCAACTCTCAACTCCCGACTCGAAATGAGCTTCTACGACAAACTCAAATACACCGCCGACGGCCTCATCCCGGCGATCATCCAGGAGCAGTCCACCGGTCGCGTGCTGATGATGGCGTGGATGAACCGCGCGTCGCTCGAATCCACCATCGCCACCGGGAAGACGCATTTTTGGAGCCGGTCACGGCAGAAGTTCTGGATGAAGGGCGAGTCCAGCGGCCATGTGCAGGTGGTGAAGGACATCAGTTTCGACTGCGATGGCGACACGCTGCTCATCCAGGTGGAGCAGACCGGGGCGGCGTGCCATGAAGGCTTCAAGTCCTGCTTCTTCCGCAGCATCGAAGGCACCGGCACCACCTGGCACGAGACCGAGCCGCGCCTCGAAACCCCGGAGCAGATCTACGGGAAGAAATAGCGCGTGGGGCGGGGTGCGTGGTGCGTGAAAGACACCGGGTGCCGCAGCGTTAGCTTCACGCACCACGCACTACGCACCACGCTTCATGGAAGATTTCGCCTCCTTCGGCAGCCGTGATTACGTCATCACGTTCGGTTTGCTCGCGTTTGGGCGGGGGATGGATTTCCTGAGCACCTGGTTCGCGACGCCCACGCTGGCGCTGGAGGCGAATCCGATTGCGAAGTGGCTGGGCTGGAAGTGGGGGATGCTGGTGAATCTGGTCCTGTGCGTCGCAATTGCGCATCTGCCGTTGCTCGCGGTGATGCTGGCCACGGTCAGCCTGCTGGTCGCCGCGAGGAACTTCAAATCCGCCTGGCTCATGCGCGCCCTGGGAGAAACGGGCTACGCAATGCTGGTGAGCGATGCAATGAATCATTCCCGTCCCCGCACGTATCTTGCCAGCGTGCTGGGCGAAACGCTGCTGTTTGCGCTGGTCGGGGGCCTGGTCGTGGCGTTCAGCGAATGGGAATCATTCCCGCAGGCCGTGGGCATCGGCATGGTCTTTTACGCCGCCGCCGTGGCGTTTTACTCCCTGCTGGCGTGTTGGAAGATGTGGCGGGACTGATGGCCGGTTGCGCTGGCTGGGCAAACTTTGCCCAAAGTATTTCATTGTCCCGCTTGGCAAGCGCTTCCGCGTTCGCCTACGCTGTTGCCCACACGCATGAAGAGTTTGCTGGTATGGCTGGTTGTGCTCGGCACGTTGGGCGGCGGTGGCTATTACGCCTGCCAGAAGTGGCCTGACAAGGTCATGTTCTGGAAGGCCGCGAAAGCCGACGACGCCAAGAAGTCCGCGCGCTCCACCACGGCGGTCGTCACCCCGCGCAACATCAGTTTCGCCATCAGCGCCGCCGGTGAAATCACGCCGGCGGAGCAGGTCTCCGTGCGGCCCGAGGTCAGCGGGCGCATTGACAAGCTGCCGGTGGACATCGGCGACAAGGTGAAGAAGGGCGACATCCTGTTCACGCTCGACGACTCCGACCTGCAGATCGAGCGCAGCCAGCGCCAGACGGAGATCGAGGCGGCCAAGCTTCAGATCGAAGGCGCGCGGCTCTCACTCGAAAAGCTGCAGCTCGACTACGACCGCACCAAGCAGATCTTCGATAAAAAAGTTCCGCTGGACCGCAGCCAGCGCCAGACGGAGATCGAGGCGGCGAAGCTCCAGATCGAGGGCGCCCGGCTGGCGCTCGAGAAGCTGCAGCTCAATTACGACCGCATCAAGCAGCTCTACGATGAGAAGCTCATCGCGAAGGAAACCTTCGAGAATGCCAAGTCCGAGCTGGATCAGGCGCGCAACAGCCATGCGCTCGCCCGCAACAGTCATGACAAGCTCCTCGCCTGGGAGGTCCTGGAAAATGCGAAGATCGAGGTCGATCAGGCCCGCAACAACCACGCGCTCGCCCGCAACAATTACGAGCGTTCGCTCAAGGCACTGCAGCTCGTCGAAGACCGGATTTCCAAGACCAAAATCACCGCCCCGTTTGACTGCACCATCCTCACGCGCCCGCTGTCCGCAGGCCAGGCGGTCTCCGGCTCCGGCGGCGTGAACAGCGGCACCGAGGTGCTCACCATCGCCGACCTCAGCGAACTTATCATCAACGCCCACATCAACCAGGCGGACGTGACGCGTCTGGTTTCCAACCAGAAGGTGCAGATCGAGGTCGAGGCGGTGCCGGGCCTGAAGCTGTTTGGCCGCGTGGACCGCATCGCCCCGCAGGCCACGATCAAGAACGGCATCAAGGGCTTCTCCACCCGCATGATTGTGAAGAACGACGAGAAGTCCGGCGTGCGACCGGGCATGACGGCCAACCTGACGATTCCGCTGCAGGCCGCCGACAACGTGCTGGCCGTGCCGCTGGCGGCCGTCTTCACCGACCAGGGCGACCGGTTTGTCTATGTGAAGGAAGACGAGAAGTTCACTCGCACCCCGATCCTGATCGGCGTGACCGACTACGATTACGCGGAGGTGACCAAGGGTTTGCAAGGTGGCGAAACCGTCTCGCTCGTCACCCCCACCGAGGAACTGGGCAAGGTCCAGCAGGCCTTCGGGGCCGCGGCCAAAGGCGGCAAAGGCGGCGGCAAAGGTGGCGATGGCAAGGCCAAAGGCACCGGCGGCGCTGGCAAGGGCGGGGCAGGGGGCGGCAAAGGTGCCGAGGGCGGTGCCAGCGGCGGCAAGGCTCCCGCCAGCCCTTAATCCAGCATCCAGAACCGAGCATCCAGCATCGCTCCTCATGGCCCTCATTGAACTACGCGGCGTCAGCAAGATCTACCACCTCGGTGGGGAGGAGATCCGCGCGCTCGACAACGTGGATCTGGACATCGACGGGGGCGAGTTCATCTCCATCATCGGGCCTTCCGGCAGCGGCAAGTCCACGCTCATGCACATCCTGGGCTGCCTCGACTCACCCTCCAAGGGCAGCATCAAACTGGACGGCATGGAGATCGCCAGTGCTTCCGCGCGCGAGCTGGCCCGCATCCGCAATCAGAAGATCGGGTTCGTCTTCCAGTTCTTCAACCTCCTGCCGAAGCTGAACGTCCTGCAGAACGTCGAGTTGCCGATGGTCTATGCCGGTTGCAGTGCCCGCGAACGTAGGGACCGCGCGATGGCCGCGCTCAAGCTGGTGGAGATGGATAACCGCGCGAAACACCGGCCCATGCAGCTCTCCGGCGGCCAGCAGCAGCGCGCCGCCATCGCCCGGGCGCTGGTGAACAGCCCGAAGATCGTCTTCGCCGACGAGCCGACCGGCAACCTCGACTCGCACACCGGTGAGACCATCCTGAAGCTCTTTCACGCGCTCAGCCTCCAAGGCAGCACCATCGCGCTGGTCACGCACGACCCGGAAATAGCCGCCGTGACCCCACGGAGAATCGAGATTCGTGATGGCAAGATCGCCCGCAACGTGGACGCGAGGCTCGCGGGACAACTCGACGGACCCAAGTTCGTCGTCAACGCGGAACGCGGAACGCGGAACGCGGAAAACGAAAAGGCGGACGTCACAGGAGCTCTATGAAGCCAACTGACCTGAAGCAGAGAACCAAGCAATTCGCACTCGCTGTCATCGCGTTTACCGAGACCCTTCCCAAGGACGAAACCTGCCGGGTATTGGGAAGGCAATTGCTTCGCTCCGGCACCTCGGTCGGGGCCAACTACCGCTCGGCCAAGCGCGCCAAATCCAACGCTGATTTCATTGCCAAGATGGGGATTGTCGAGGAGGAGGCGGATGAGAGCGCTTACTGGCTGGAACTTCTGGTGGAGAGCCGGAAGGTTCCTCCCGCAAAGGCTGATGCCTTGACGCGCGAGGCTTACGAGCTGGTGGCCATCGCCGTTGCCTCCATCAACACCGCGCGCAGCAATTCACCCTGCCCTCGTTGATGACAGATCACTCTCCTTCACAAAGGCGCGCCGTCAACCCGGCAGGGTTTCCCTTTTCCGCGTTCCGCATTCCCCGTTCCGCGTTTTCATGAACTTCGTCAACGCCATCATAGTGGGCCTGAAGGAGATTTGGGCGAACAAGTTCCGCTCCTTGCTCACCATGCTGGGCATCATCCTCGGCGTGTCCAGCCTCGTGGCCATGTCCGCGTTGGTGAAGGGCATGGAAAACGGCATGAAGGCCGCCTTGATTGCCATTGGCGGTTTGGAAAAGGTGCGCGTGGAGGAGCAGGACATCCCCGTCTGGCAGCAGCACATGGCCGACCAGGCCGTGGGCACCACGATGAGCGATGTCCATGCGCTGCTGCATAGCGCGCCCTTGATCACGATGGTGGTGCCGGAGATGCGGACGCGGAACATCACCATGACCCGCGGTCCCAAGAGCATCAGCCCATGGAACTTCATCGGCACCTGGCCCAATGCGGTGGAATTGAACCAGCACGTGATCGCGCATGGCCGGATGTTCAACGAGATCGATGACGAGAACGCGCGCAACGTATGTGTCATCGGCACCGCGATTCGCAACGCCCTCTTCGGTTCGCCGGAGCAGATTGGGCGCGAGATCGTTCCCATCGGCGAGTTCATCAACATCAACAGCCAGCGGTTCAAGATCATCGGCATGTTCGACAACTACGAGAGCGAGCAGGACAAGAAGCTGCGTGAACTGCAGAAAGACAAGCCGCCGGAGCCCAAGAGCGGACCGGAGCGCAGCAAAGGATTTGGCGGCAAGGGCAGCAAGGGCAGCGGCATGAGCGGTGGCTTCGTGTATGACATGAAGAACAACACCGTTTACATCCCGCTGAACACGATGTGGCTGCGGTTCCGTGCGGCCACCGGCAGCTCCGGCGCAGGCACCGGCAGCTATGGCGGCCGCAGCAGCACCACCCCGGTATCCGGCAGCACCTCTGAGTTTGTGCCGGACCCGCGGCTCTCCACGCTCTCCATCAAGGTGTCCAACATCGACCAGATGGACGAGGCGTTGCAGCAGGCCAAGAACGTGCTCATGCACTCGCACAAAGGCATCGAGGATTTCTCCTTCCGCACGCAGGAGAACTGGTCCGAGGACATCGGCGTGGCCATCAAGAACTACCGGATGAGCGGCGGCATCATCTCCGCCATCAGCCTGCTGGTCGGCGGCATCGGCATCATGAACATCATGCTGGCCAGCATCACGGAACGCGTTCGCGAGATCGGCATCCGTAAGGCCATCGGCGCGACGTTCTTTGACGTGTTCACGCAAATCCTGGTGGAGAGCGTGGTCATCGCCATCATTGGCGGCGTGGCCGGCCTGTTCACCTCGAACGTGCTGGTGCAGCTTCTCATTCAGCTCTCACCTACCGGCAACACGCCTGTCATCACGATGGAGAGCATGGGCGTCGCCTTTGCCTTCAGCGTGGCCGTGGGCGTGCTCGCCGGCCTGTTCCCCGCGTTCAAGGCGGCGAAGCTCAATCCCATCCAGGCGCTCCGCTACGAGTGACGGGAGGCGAGGAGCGCAGCCTTCAGGCCGCAGAAACGGGAGCATGCCCGGGGTGGTTCGAGCGCACTTCTCCAGTCGCAGCCTTCTGCGGCGTGAACGCCGCGCTCCGCTTGCGACCTGCGCGGTTCCACCGCTCCCTGTTCCGGCATTCGGGTTGAATGCAAAGCCCAAGTGGCAATGCTTTGATTTCAAATTCAAACCGGTTTCGCCTGCGCCAGCCAGGCCCTGACCCCGCCGCGCAAGGATTCGCGCTCCTCCGGCTGCAGCCCTTGCGGATCGAAGCGCAACCGGTAGTGCAGCGCGAGTAGTTGCCGCAGCGGCCCGACCGAAAGTTTCGCCAGCGGTTCCACGCGCGCCAGCCAGTCCGCCAGCGTCTCGCCGTCACGGCGGCCCATGCCCAGTTCATCCAGGCGCGCCTCGATCTGGTAGAACTCGGAGTCCAGGCCGGGCCGGTGCAGACACTCCTCCGCCAGTTCCCCGCTGGTGCGCCGCTGCCGTCGCTGCCGTGCCAGCACCCGCCACGCGAGCAGGCCGATCAATCCCACCAGTGCCAGCAGCATGTAGTTTTGCCATTCACCCGCGCCGCCATACCAGCGCCACTGCGAGAAGCTGAACCACGCCCGGGACCAGCGGTCCGACAACGGCTCCCAGAAGGACGCGTTCTGATTTTCCGTCTGCGCCCAGTCCGCCGGGGTGGTGTCCAGGTCAATCCACGCCTTTTCGTGTTCGTTCCAATACACACACCATGCGTGCGCGTGCCGCTCCCGGACCAGGAAGCTGTTCGAGTTCTTCTCCGGTTCCTGGACTGACCAGCCATAGACATAGCGCGCCGGAATGCCGACGTGACGGAGCAGCAGGGCCGTGGCGGTGGCGTAATACTCGCAATGGCCGATGCGGTTCTTGAGCAGGAAGAAGCCCATCGGCGTCATCCCTTGCGGCACCTTGTCCAGCGACGTCGGCAGGAAGGACCCATACTTGAAGTTGCTGGCAAAGAACTGCTGCACCGCGCGGACCCGCTCCCCGCGCTTGAGTCCCAGCAGGCCCAGTTCGTCCGCGATTTGCTCGACGGCTGGCAGCTCGGCCTGTGGCACATAGAGATCCAGCGCCCCGCGCGCACTCTCCAGAATCGGTGGGGCCTGGATGCTGAGGCCGGGGCCATACGCTGCGAGATAATGCAGAAAATCCGGTGCGCTGAAGGCCCGGATGACGCCCTGCCCATTGGTTTTCACCTCGCTGGCCGGGAGGTTGTGCAGCATCGCGGTGCCCGGCGGCGCGGCCAGCACCGCCTGACCACGGGTGCTGAAGGCGGCGATGCGCACGGTGTTCGTGGCGGGTTTGGCCAGCAGCGGCCAGACCGTGCCGTCATCGGTCGCGAGCACCTGTCCGTCCGCCATCCGGGGATTGTTGCTCCAGCGCGGGCTTTCGAACCGGTTGAAGGTCGTGTCGTGGAGCAGGGGGGGCACTGGGCCGTTGACCGCCTCCACCCGCATGACGATCTTGCCGGAGAGCTTGAGCTGGCCGATTTTGCCGATCGCCGTGGTGGCCTCGTTGCGGTCGCCTGACCGGCGAGCCCAGGTGCTCACCCAGGTGGCGAGCTTGTTTTCCACAACGCTCTGCAACTGGTTCAGTCCCCGGTGGCCGAAGTAACCGGCCTTCACGACCATCGCCAGCAGCACCACCCAGATCAGCGTCGAAAACCGCTTGGGCCGCGTGGCCCACAGCCCAACCGCGACCAGCGCGCAGAAGGCGAAATAGAACCACTCGTTCCGCTGGTTCGCGAGGCACGCCGAGAACAGCACGACCGCGAGGTAAGGATAGCTCAGATTGATGCCCGGGTTCACCGGCTGAGGCTGGCCCGTGCGCGCGACACGTCGCCGTGCAATCATGAAGAAACAAGAGATGGGAATCCGCTCGCTCGTGCTGTAGGTCAGCGCGGCGACGACTGGAAAGAGGATCATCGGAATCCACTGAAAGTAGATGAACGTGGTCTGGGACACCGCGTTCATGGCTTTGGACTGCGCGGTGAAGCTGGCCGCCTGGAACATGACCATCACCTGGTTGGTCGCCTCGCGGGTCAGCACGCAATAGATGCCGCCCACCGCGCCCAGCAGGCTGGTGATGTCCACCACGCGGTTGAAATCCTTGACCGTGAAGTCCACGCGCCAGTCAATCCACCGCGCCGCCTCCAGCACCACCGCCATGAGCAGCGCAAAGGCGAGCAGGCCCGTCTGCCAGCCCCAGAGCAGCAGCACCGCGGCGAGCAGAATAGGAGGGGGTTTCATGCGACGGCTCTTTTGGTTCCCGCCTGCGGGTTCATCTTTGTCTTCCCTGAATCTTTGGGTCTGCTGGTCTTCACAACTTCGCCAGTTCCTCGGCAACCTTCCCGAGTTCAAGCTGCCGGAACCGCTCCGGTTCCCCCGCCATCGGCCCCGGGTCCAGTCGCGGCGCGCCCGCTTGGGTGACTACCAATACCAGTAGCGGAACGCTCATTTCGCGCAAGTGGCGGACGAACTCGCGCCGCTGGTCATCCCATTCCACGAAGACGCACAGGCAGCCGCTGAGTTCGCTCGCGTGCTGGAGCACCAGCCGCAGCAGCGAGTTGAACTGCCGGTCACGGCACGGCTGCACGGAGGCAAGGATCTCCAGCAGTTGCTCCAGATGCCCGACGCCGCGTCCCATCGTGAAGCAATATGCCTGCGGCCCGACGAACATCAGGTCCAGCAGCGACTCCTGCGCCTGCACCGTGCAGGCCAGCGACGCCGCCACGCTCACCGCCTCCTCGAACACCTCGCTCGCTGCCACCGGCAGGAAGGTGTCCAGGATCAGCGCATGCCGCGTGAAGAATTCGTCCTGAAACTCTTTCACGATGGGCTTGCCCGTCTTGGCCCAGCTCGGCCAGTGGATGTGCCGCAGCGCGTCGCCGGGACGGTAATCTCGGAGCGAAACGAACTCTTCCGACTCGCCCACGCTCCCCGCCAGCGCCACGCCACCCTGCTGGTATTTCAACTGGCCGGGCAGTTCCAGCGGCGGGACAAAGTAGCGCTTTGGCAGAATGAGCAGCGACTGCGTCAGCGGCACGCGGACGAACGTGCGGAAGAGTCCGAACGCATCCGGGCAGGCCACCGCCACGGCGTCGAAGCGCAGCACGCCCCGCTTGGTCGGGAGCAGTTCGAGCTGGATGTCCGCGCTGCCACCGGGGGGCAGGTCCGGACAGGGCTGCTCGTTGACCTTGCCGCGCACGTTCTGCTTCAGGAGCCAGCTCCAGCGGTAGAAACCGTTCGTGCGGTCATACCAGTTGCGTTGCTCCTCGCCCGGTTCCGGCGTGGAGGCGAACTGTTCCAGCGTCGGCCGGGGATCGGCGAAGTCTTCGGTCACCGACAGCGCCCGTTGGGTCTTGGCCGATAGATTCCGCAGCGTGACCCGATAGCTCACGGGCAGCCCCGCCGAGCCGTAGCGGGGCAGGGCGCGGTCGGCATCCACCCGGGTCCGCGAGAACTGGGTGCCCGCCAGCGCGGCGATGAACAGGAAGCACAGGAAGACGAAGGCTTGATACGCCAGCGAGAGGTTCGTGTCCGCACCCATCAAACCCGTCGCGACAATGCTCAGAAACACCAGCCAGCCCGCCTTCGTGAACCGCCGCCGCCACCACCAGGTGAAGCTGGAGGAGAAGCGATAGCTCGAGTGCAGCCGGCGCTGGAGGAGCGACGGCGGAACCGGGGCGTGCGCCGCTGCCTGTGCGGATGCCAGCGTGTCCCGGTTGGTGGATTCGGTTTTCACTGGCTCACTCGCCGTTGCCTAAGCAGCCCAGCTTCACGCCGGCACTTTCATCTTCTTCATCAGCTCCTCCACCACACCCCGCGCGGTCACGCCGCTGAAGCGCGCCTGCGGGTCCATCACCATGCGATGTGCGACGACCGGCACGGCCATCTGCTGCACATGCTCGGGGGTCACGAACTCGCTCCCATCGAAGAGCGCCGCGGCTTGGGCCACCTTCATCAAGGACAGCGACGCGCGTGGGCTCGCCCCGAGCGAGACGCCGCTGGCCTTCCGCGTGGCCGAGACGAGGTCCACGATGTAGCGCTTGAGTTCCGCACTCATCCGCACGGCGGTCACGGCCTCCTTGAGCGCCAGCACTTCCTCCTTCGTGACTACCGCGCCGGCTTTGTCCAAGGGGTGAGACTTCTCCTGTGCCGAGAGGATGGCCACCTCTTCGGCGGCGGTGACATACCCGAGGCTGAATTGCAGGGCGAAGCGGTCCATCTGCGCCTCCGGCAGCGGGTAGGTGCCGCGAAATTCCACCGGGTTCTGCGTGGCGATGACGAAGAACAGCCCGTCCAGATTCCGCCGGTCGCCCTCGACGCTGACCTGCCCCTCGCCCATCGCTTCGAGCAGCGCGGACTGCGTGCGTGGCGAGGCGCGGTTGATCTCATCGGCCAGCATGATGTTCGTGAAGATGGGTCCCGGGCGGAACTCAAAGATCTGCTCGCGCTGGTTGAAGATCGAGACGCCCAGGATGTCGCTGGGCAACAAGTCGGGCGTGAACTGCACGCGCTTGAAGCTGGCGCTGATGCTGCGCGCGAGCGTCTTGGCCAGCGTCGTCTTGCCCGTGCCCGGGTAATCTTCCAGCAGCACATGGCCACCGCTGGCGAAGGCCGTCAGGAGCTTGCGGATTGCGGGTCCTTGCCCCTGCATCACAGTCTCGATGTTGGCGGCAATGGCGTGAAACGTCTTTTGCGCGGCGGCAAGTTGTTCAGTCATGGGTTCGGGTTGGCTGCCGCCAGAATTGCGGAACCTCAGCCAGAAGCCAAGCCCGCAAGCGCTGCAACGTGGCGCTGGGAGCGCGGGTGGAGCGCCGGTCTCCGACCCGGCGTGCTGGCGACCAGTCGGGACGCGCCGGGTCGGAGGCCGGCGCTCCGGCTCACTGCCCGCCCTTGGCCGTCTTCAGCGCCTCCTTGGCAAACATCGAAGTGATACCGTCCGGATCGCGGGCCGCCTTTTCCAGCGCCGGGGTGCTCTTCTTGGTGGCGATGGTCTTGAGGATCTGGCAGGCATCACGTCGGGTCTCAGGTTTGCTCTGCTCCAGGAGCTTCAGGACTACATCCTCGGCGTCCGCGCCGAGCGCTTTCAGCGCGTTGGAAGCCTGATGATTGTCTTTGCGGTCGGCCACCAGCTTCGCCAGCGGTTCGGCGGCACGGGCGTCCTTCAGATGCCCCAGCGCCTCGATGGCTGCCCAGCGTGCCGAGAAGGAGCTGTCATCAAGCAGCTTGATGAGCGGCTCCACGCTGTCCTTGCCGCCCCAGACCGCCAGGCCTTTGGCGGCGTGCTGCCGGATGAACTGGTCGTCGTTCTTCAGGAAGCCCAGCAGCACGGTCTCCATCTCGGCCTTCGCCTCGTCAGGCTGCACGGTGGAGACGCGATGCAGTGCAATGCTTCGCTTCGCCTTGTTATCACCCTTGAGGTCAGCGAGCAGCGCGGCACGCTCATCCGCGGTTGCGGCTTTGGTTTCCAACTTGGGCAGGGGGGCAGGGGGCTGAAGCGCGGCGACCAGCGCCTCGCCTTCGAGCAGTTTCACCGAAAGCGTGATCGGCACCCGCACGGTCACGCTGTCGCTGTTCTCCACCATGGTGCCGCTGAAGGCGAACTCGCGGAACATCCCGGCCTTGAGGTCGAAGGTGTTCGTGCCCTCGCCCTTGATCTCGAATTTTGGCTGGCCGCTCGAGGTGGCCAGGGTTTGCAGTTCATAGGTCTTCTTCACGGGCACGAGGTCGCCGGTGGCCTTGCCCACCGTGTAGCTGATTTTCTCTTTGGCCGGGAGCCGGACTTCCTTGAGCGTGTAGGTCATCGGCGTCCGGTATTGCTTCTCCTCGGTGAGCAGCACGCAATCCGTGGCCAGGTCGAACGTGCCTTTGCCCGCTGGCGGGAGCTGCTCGATGACCAGCCGCGAGAGCGCTCCGAACGCCTGAGGCAGTTGCGCGTCACCGGTCTCGCGCAGGACGCGCCCTTTCCCGTCAATCTGCACCTCATTTGGGGTGGCGAACGGCCCATTCATCCGTCCCAGGTCCGAGAACCGGAAGCCGCCGATGCGCAGCACGCCGTCGCTGAAACTCGGCGGCCGCATCGAGACCCCTTCCTTCACTTTCCGCTGCGTGCTCACGCTGCCGCGCGCCGTGAGGGTGATGCCATCCTGGCTGGCGGCCTTGATGGTGTAGGTGAGGTTGCCCGTGGAGGTGGCAACATACTTCGGTTCGGTCGCTTCAATGCGGACCGCATAGACGTAGTTGCTGCCGGCCTTGAACTGATAGGTCAGGTCGGGCGACGCAGCGAAGAGCGAGGGGACGTAACCGCCGAGCACGGAAACCGTAAACAAGGCGGCGCGGGTAAGAGCGGCTTGCATGGTGGAATAATGGCAAACCAATCCTTACGTGCAAGCGCACACCGCCAACGCAACAGAAGAATTTTGCCCTGGGGTGAATTCCTCCTTTCCACGCCGCCGCCTTCTCGCATCATCGCGCCCATGCTTTCGGACATAAAGTCAGTTCACTTTGTCGGGATTTGCGGCACGGCCATGGCCAGCGCGGCGGCGGCGATGCGCGACCGCGGCTTCGCCGTCACCGGGTCAGACACCAACGTCTACCCGCCCATGTCCACCTTCCTCGCCGAGCGCAAGGTGGACGTCATCTCCGGCTACGCGGAACAAAACCTCGCGCACAAGCCCGACCTCGTGGTCATCGGCAACGCCATCTCGCGCGGCAACCCCGAGGTCGAGGCCGTCCTCGACCGCAAGCTGCGCTACTGCTCCCTGCCGGAACTGCTCAAGGAGTTCTTCATCCGGGGCAAACGCTCGCTCGTCGTCAGTGGCACGCACGGCAAGACCACCACCACCTCGCTGCTCACCTGGGTCTTCGAGAGCGCGGGGCTGAACCCCAGCTACCTCATCGGTGGCATCCCCACCAACCTCGGCGCGGGCGCGCGCTTCACGGACAGCGAGTGGTTCATCATCGAGGGTGACGAATATGACACCGCCTTCTTCGACAAGCGCAGCAAGTTCGTCCATTACCTGCCCGAGGTCGCCATCGTCAACAACCTGGAGCTGGACCACGCCGACATCTTCCCCGACGTGGCCTCCGTGCAGAAGGCCTTCGGCCACTTCATCCGCCTCGTCCCGCGCAACGGCCTGCTGCTGGCCAATGGCGACGAACCGAACCTCGCCCCTTTGCTGAACGTCACCCACTGCCCGGTGAAGCGCTTCGGCCTCGGCGAGAACAACGCCGTGCGCGCCACCAACCTGCGCTTCGGCGCGACCGCCACCGAGTTCGAGCTGCCGAGTTGCAAGTTCCACCTCAACATGGTGGGGGAGTTGAACGTGCGGAACGCCCTGGCCGTGGTCGGCGCGGCGAAGCACTGCGGCCTCTCGAACAAGCAGATTCAGGCGGGCTTCGACACCTTCAAGGGCGTGAAGCGCCGCATGGAGGTGCGCGGCATCGCCGGCGGCGTGACCGTGGTGGACGACTTCGGCCACCACCCCACCGCCATCCGCGAGACGCTTAAGGCCCTGCGCATCAAGTATCCGAGCCAGAAGGTCTGGGCCATCTTCGAGCCCCGCACCCAGAGCACGCGTCGCAACGTCTTCCAGAACGACTTCCCCACCGCCTTCGGCGAGGCGGACAAGATCATCATCGCGGAAGTCGCCTTCGCCAGCGTCCTCACGCCCGAGGAGCGTCTGGACACCGTCAAGCTGGAAGCTGACCTCAAGGCCAACGGCAAGCACGCGCAGTTCCTCCCCGACGTGGACACCATCGTCCACCACCTCGGCCAGCACGCGCAGGGCGGCGATGTCATCTGCGTCTTCACCAACGGCGGCTTCGGCAACATCCACGCAAAACTGCTGGAGCGGCTGGGTAAGCGGTAGGCCGGGCCGATGCACAGTAGCAGCAGGCATCCTGCCTGCCGTAGAGCCGGGTGTCCCGCCCGGCGGAAAGAAGGCTGCGTGGGCGGAGCAGGCTGCGGAGATTCCGGCTCACCGGCGCGAGGTGGCATTCGTTGACAGCCCTCATCGGCGCGCAGTGCGTGGCTAGCGAACCAACCGCCACACCGAGGGATCAAGGGCGCAAGATACCTGGTTCTCCGCTGTTTTCGGTGGAACAGGCAGGCGGGCAGGGAAATTCCAAGTTCCAAGCTCCAAAGAAATCCCAAATCCCAAATTCCAATCGTTCTGCGCGCCTCGCTGCCAGCCATTCCACCCTGGTTCGCACCTTGATTTAATGGCTGGGATGCCCCGGCTTGCCCGTCCTGCGCCAGCCAACGCCTCCCTTTGGAGTTTGGAGTTTCTTTGGAATTTGGAACTTGGGATTTGGAGCTTCTTCCACACGCCATTCCACCGAAAACAGCGGAGAACCTTTGCGTCTCGTAACACTTACCTGCTTCCATTTACCTATCCCTCCGACATTCTCCCCGCACGCTATGAAACACGCCTTGCTGCTTCTCTTTGCTCTCGCTTCCCTCTGCGGCTCCCTCCACGCCGCGGATGACTACGTCCCCGGACCTGACTCCAAGAAACAGCCCGGCGTGCCCGAGGGCGAGGTGCTCAAGTTCAGCTTCGAGAACAGCAAGATCTTCCCCGGCACCTACCGCGACTACTGGGTTTACGTGCCCAAGCAATACGACCCCGCCAAGCCCGCGTGCGTCCACGTCAACCAGGACGGCGTCCAATACGTCGCTCCCGTCGTCTTCGACAACCTCATCCACCGGAAGGAACTCCCCGTCCTCATCGGCGTCTTCGTCATGCACGGGCGCGTGAAGGCCGCGACCACCAACGCCCTCGACCGCTTCAACCGCAGCTACGAATACGACGGCCTCGGCGACAACTACGCGCGCTTCATCCTGGAGGAGCTGCTCCCCGACGTGGAGAAGCGCACCGCCTCGGACGGCCGTCCCATCCGCCTGAGCCAGAGCGGCAACGACCGCGCCATCTCCGGCTCCAGCAGCGGCGCGATTGCCGCCTTCACCGCCGCGTGGGAACGCCCCGATGCCTTCAGCCGTGTCTTCAGCACCGTGGGCACCTACGTGGACCAGCGCGGCGGCAACAACTATCCCTCGATGATTCGCAAGGCCGAGCCGAAGCCCCTCCGCGTCTTCCTCCAGGACGGCAGCAATGACGCCAACGGCGTCGGCGGTAACTGGTTCCTCGCCAATCAGGAAATGCTGAGCGCGCTGGAGTTTGCCGGTTATGAGGTGAACCACGCGTGGGGCGATGGCGGCCACAACGGCAAGCACGGCACCGCCATCTTCCCCGACGCTATGCGCTGGC
>CAZOCL010000082.1:0-20215 GCA_964578245.1 uncultured Klebsiella sp.
GGACCAGTTCGAGCTTGTAGCCGGGCGGGAGCTGGAACTTCTTGAGCTGCTCCTCCGGCGAGAGCGCTGGGATGGGTGGCTGAGGAGGGAAGTCGTCGGGCTTGCTCTGCGCGAAGGCGGAGAACGAGCAGGCGAGGAGCAGGGCAAATAACGGGCTACGATTCATAACGCGGCTGGGGTTGACGAGATATGCTACAGGCTATTCGGGAAAGAGCCGCAGGCCAAGGATGCAACGAAGCCAAGCCTGGCAGCTTCTGACCCCACCGATGAACACCCCAAAGATTCAGGGAAGACAAAGTTTGGACGCGAGAATCTTTGTCTTCCCTGAATCTTTGGGTCCTGTCTCCGGTTCATGGTTTGCGCGCCGGGGGATTTTGCCACCAGCAACATCCCTATAAATGTCCTGCAGATGAACTTCGAGGTCGGCGAGTGACCCGCCTTGGGTCACATAGTCGGGGAACACATTCAGATAGCCCAGCCACAGTTCACCGTCCTGCCAGTAAACGTATCCGGTTTGCTTCATGACCTTGGGTAAATCCCATTGCCGTCAGAACTTCACATGTCCCAAAAACTTCAGCGTCTGCGGCACCTGCTCCACCACGCTCGGGGATTCGTCCTCGATGAAGTAGTATTTCACGCCGCTTTCCTTGGCGGCTTTGAGGATCGCGGGCCAGTTCATCTGGCCAGTGCCGAGGGCGACGTCATTGGCCACGTCGGTCTTGCCGGTGAGTTCGCCGGTGGCTACGCCCTTTTTCAGATCCTTGAGATGCATCAACTCCCAGCGGCCCGGGTATTTCTTGAGCCACTGCACGGGGTCCTGGCCGGGGAAGACGACCCAGAGCACGTCCATCTCGAAGCTCACATACTTCGGATTGGTCTCCTTCATCAGCAAGTCCATGAGCGTGCCGTCGCCGTGCTGGTGAAACTCGAAGCCGTGCGCGTGGTAGAAGACTTTGATGCCCTGCTTCGCGCCGAGTTCGCCGGCTTTGTTGAAGACGGCGGCGGCTTCGCGGGCGGCGGGTTCGCTGAACGGGGCTTTGTGGTTGATCCACGCGCAGCCCGCGAATTGCAGGCCGATGGCCTGGGCCTCGGCGAGGACCTTCTCCGGCTCGCTCTTCCAGCGGTCATAGGGGAAGTGGCCGCTGATGGGCTTCAAGCCGTGCTCGGCGAGAAGCGCCTTGAACTTCTCCGGCGGCAGGTTGTAGGTGCCGGCGGTCTCGACGAGCGTGAGGCCGAAGTCCTTGGTCTGGGCGAGGGCCTTGGGCGGGCTTTGCGTGGCAATGCCGCGCAGGCTGTAGAGCTGGAGGCCGATGGGGCCTTTGAAGCTCGCGCCGGTGCCGGTGTCAGCAGCGGTGGCGGTGAGGCTGAGGAACGTGGCGAGCGCGAGGGCGCGGAAGACGTGTTGCATGCGCCTCGTATAGCGGGACGTGGGACGCAGGGGAAGCGCGTTTCTGCGCGCCCATGGCTACACCCCCACCAGCGGCAGCGAGTTCGTCGCGGGCAGCACCATGTGCTCGGTGTCATCCAGCGGTGGGACATCGAGGTCCGCGCGGCTCAGGATGCGCGTGTCATCGTCCACGGGGAGCAGGAAGTCCTGCATGAAGCGCCGCAGGCTCTCCGTGTTCGGGCCGACGCGGTTGATGAAGAGGTAGCGCTCCACGTCATCCATCATCGCCTCGGCGCTGGGATAGCGCTGTTCCGGATCACGCTCCAGCGAGCGCTGCAAGATCTGGCACAGCTCCGGGTCAATGCGGCTGTCCAGCACCGCGAAGTCCGGCAGCGGCGCGGTCGTAAGGCGGCGACGAGTGTCGTCGAGGTTCTCGCCCGCGAAGGGGTTGTGATTGAGGAGCAGCGTGGCCAGGACCACCCCTGCGGTGAACACGTCTGAGCGCAAGTCCAGTGCCTTGCCCGTGATCTGTTCCGGGCTCATGAAGTCCGGCCGGCCCACGATCACGTCGGGACTGTCCTTGGGCAGGAAGCCGCGCGCCCGGGCGATGCCGAAGTCCGTCAGCTTCACGTCGCCTTGGAAGCTCACGAGGATGTTGCGCAAGTGCGCGTCCCGATGCACGAGTCCCAGCGGCCGGCCATCGTCGCCGGTCAAACCATGGGCATAGGCCAGGCCCCGCAGCACCCGGTGAACGATATAGACCGCGAAATCTCGGGGCAAACGCGCGCCCTGCGAGGCCAGCCGGGCCAGCAGCTCCTGGCAATTCATCCCATGCACAAACTCCATCACGATGAAGATGTGGTTGGAAGTGCGGCCCAGATTATAGACCTGCGCGATGTTCGGGTGGACCAGCCGGGCCACGAGCCTCGCCTCGCCGATGAACGCCTTCACTACTTCAGCCTGGCCGGCCGTGGAAGGCTCGATGAGCTTGAGGGCGACCTTTTTGGCAAAGCCATACGCGCCGATCTGCTCGGCCTCATACACCACGCCCATGCCGCCCTTGGCGATGAGCTTGCCCAGGCGGAAGCGCGCCGAGGCCTTCAGCTCCTCGCCGTCATCCACCAAACCGCGAATCAAATCTACAAAACTGGCCATGTCTTAAAAATGTCTGTGCGTCGGTGGCTGCTGTGAACGGGGTTGGGTTCTAACCAGTCGCGTCCTTGACGCCACGACGGGTGGACTATGCACGACAAACGACGAGTCTACAAGTCCAGGCCGCCTGATTTCTCGAAACCGTCACACAACCGCTTCGTATCAGGCGGGTTGCGCTTCCAATGTCGTCCCGCCCAAGGCGGCGGGAGTTTCGTGGAAATGGCCGAAATGCCGGAACTTCCCATAGCGCTGGCGAAGCCGCTCGCTCGTCGAGAGCGCTTCCAACTGGGCGAGGTGCTTGAGCAGATGTTTCTGGACGTTGGTGGCGGAAGCCGCCAGATCGTTATGCGCGCCCCCGAGCGGCTCGGTGATGATTTCGTCCACCAAGCCGAGTTCGAGCAAATCCTTGGCGGTGATTTTGAGCGCCTCGGCGGCCTTGGCGGCGGCGGCACGGTCCTTCCACAGAATGGCCGCGCAGCCTTCCGGGCTGATGACCGAGTAGTAGGAATTCTCCAGGATCAGCACCCGGTCCGCCACGCCGATGCCCAGCGCGCCGCCAGAGCCGCCTTCACCGATCACCACAGCGATGATCGGCACTTCAAGCAAGGTCATCTCCCGCAGGTTCACCGCGATGGCCTCGGCGATGTGCCGCTCCTCGGCCCCAATGCCGGGATACGCGCCCGCCGTGTCAATGAGCGTGATGATGGGCAGGCCGAACTTGTCCGCCAGGCGCATGAGCCGGAGCGCCTTGCGGTAGCCCTCGGGGTGCGCGGAGCCGAAGTTGCGCAGGATGTTTTCCTTCGTGTCGCGGCCCTTTTGCGTGCCGATGACCATCACTGGCTGGCCCGCCAGCTTGGCAAAGCCTCCGACCATCGCGCGGTCGTCGGAAAACAAGCGGTCGCCATGCAACTCCGCGAAGTCCGTGAACACCGTGCGGATGTAGTCCAGCGTGTAAGGGCGTTTGGGGTGCCGCGCCAGCATGACGCGCTGCCACGGGGTGAGGTTCAGGTAAACCTGCCGCCGGGTCTCCTCCATCTTGCGCTCCATCAGGACGATTTCCTCGTCGAGATTGATGCCCATGGAGTGCTTCTCCGGGTGCTTCTTCAACTCGTCGAGCTTGCGCTGCAACTCGAAGATAGGCTTCTCGAACTCGAGCTGATGTTTCATGCGGGACGAAGTTTAGGGAGCGGCGGGAACAGTGGCAACGCGAATTCCCAGCCGGCTTACGGGTGGGGCGCAGCTCAGGTTTTGAGCGGTGAACCCGCAGGGCACAGGGGGAGAGCGGCCACCCATTGCCCTGGCGAGACATGACGCCGGGCGCAGTGCTCAAAACCTGATTTGCGCCCTTACGGGTGGAGAAGCTTCCGGGATCAGGCTGCCGTGCTCTCCCGGTTCCCTGTCAGCAGGTTTGCCGGGCCGCGCAGTAAATCCAGGTGGAGCGACTGGAGTTCTCCCGCAGTAGCTGCGAGCACCGACGCCGGCGCCGCTTGTTGCTTCGCTGTTGAATCGGGCTGATACGGACGGCCTCCGCGCGACTGCTTCGCATCCAGCGTGAACTGCGCCTGCATCTGCGCCAGCGCTTCGTCTGAAGGCCGGAGGTCAAAGTAATCGAGGATGGCAGGCAGGTTTGGCGCCGTTAGCTGGGGATGAGCCAGACAGCGCAGGCCGTGCGCGGAGGCTTCGGTGGCTGCGCGGAAGAGATTGCATAAGCCTTGCCGGGCGGAACTCAGGTCATCTGCGGCTTTCACTGTGGCATCGTCCCAGCCGGTGACGCGCGCGCGCGCCGCTGGTTCAGCCAGCCAGCCGGGCGGGTTGGCCAGCATCGAGACCAGCACCTCGACCGGCTCGCGATGAATGAAGAGCGCGGGCACATCGGGAAACGTCGCCCGAATGAACGGGAGGGCGAGCAGGTTCCAGGAGGTGAATTTGATCAGGTGCGCGTTGTAGGCAGGCAGGCGGCGACGGCCCAGGGCCAGCACTAGATTCCGGTAACGCCGGGTGGCATCTGGAGTGGGCGCTGCCGGCCACGGGAGCGTGTCCCAAAACTGGTTGTGCGGCGGCGCTTCACTCAGGACAAGGTGGCTGCGCACGCGGGCCAGCACTCGCGCCAGGAGCGTGGAGCCACAGCGGCCGGTGTGAAAAATGAACCCTGCGGGTGCCATGCCTCCGACGGGAGCTTCATCAAGCGCATCCAGTCCGCTAGCAAAGGTTTCCGGCGACCGACGCAAAGCCTCGAACATCGCCAGCGACTGGTGAAAGAAGCCGTCGTAGCAGTGGTAGCCCTCCAGATCCATCCAGAGAATTCGTTGCTGCCGGGCGTCCAGCGATACCGGGATAAGGCCAGGGCGATCCGCTAGTTCATTTGCCAGCGCGTCGGGCCGGAGGAGGGGAACGACGTCAGGCATGTCAACGTGCGCTCACGCCCCAGAGCTGCAGGGCGGCATCGGTCAGGAAGACCATGTAAACCGGGCTTAGATAGCGCCAGAATTCAATCCGCATGAGGACTGCGGTGCCCGTGTGGAATGCCAGCGCTCCCGCGACATACAGGGGCGTCAGAGCCGGCCAGATGAGGATCAAGCCGAACGTCAGTTCCCAGGCCAGCACCAGGCCGCTCGCCACCCGGCACCAGGCCAGATGCCCGGCCAGTGACCAGGCAGCCGGGGAGTCCGCCCACAGGTGGTGCTGCGCTAGATGGCTCTGAAGCGTCTCACCCGCCGCCCAGGTCCAGCCCGCCCGACGAAGCTTCTGGAGCCCGGCGGAGAAATACATCTGCGCGAGCGCCAGTTTGACGAGCAGGACGGGCCACTCCGGCATCGGCTGATCCAGTGGTGCGTCCAAACCCGGTGCCGCCGCCAGGATCAGCAGGACGAGCGCGAGCAGGCTGGGTTTGCGCTGCACATAGGAAAGCGCGGTGAGCTGGCTGAAATAGAGGAGGTGCAAAGCGGTTGCGAGCAGCAGGCAGACGCGCGGCTGCCAGCCGGCCAGGGCGGCGAGGAGAGCGACGAGGAGACCCAGCCCGCACAGAACGAACTGAGGACTCGTCAACTCCGGCATGCGCCACCGGCCCAGCAACCGCGGGGGCGGGCCATAAACGCGCGCGGGCTCGCTTTGAAAGAAACGCCACTGATCACGGAAGTTCAGCGCGAGCTGCAGCACGAACATGCCTCCCACCAGCCAGAGCAGCATTCGTGGCTGGTTGACTCCCGAGGGCAGGAAGAGGGCCGGGTGATTCATGCCGGCTGAGGTGCCAGTTCCAACCACGGTTTCACGAGCACCGTTTCGTGGTGGATGGTGAGCGCACCGCTTTCAGTCCGGCGGACGGTGCGCTGGACCATGTGCAGCGCCCGCCAGCCGGTCGCTTCCCCTTGCTCGTGCCGCACCAGCCGCGCGACTTCGCACAGGAGCTGGTGCTGGGCCATGGCCCGCGCGGCCCGCGCGGCTGCGTCGGCGGGAAGTGCGTGGTGCAGCCGTAGCCACTGCCGCCCCAGTTTTTCCGCGTAACGGTAATGGCGTGGCCGCCACCAATCGACCGTGCCATCCGGTGATTCCAAAGCCACCCGGAACACCTCCACTTCATCAAGCCGTAACCGGCCGGAGAACATCGGGTAGGCGGAGAGGGGCCACGCATCCTGTCCCCGCACCGTCACCCAGAGCAGTGTCGCCACAATGGTCAGGCAAAATGCTTCAGCCCCGGTCATGAGCTTCGGCCCGATACGATGGCCAGCAGTCCGGCCCGCACGAAACTGGCGACCAGCTCGACCTTCCGCGCGGGAGGCAGCAAGACGGGCAGGCTGGCCGGGGTGAATGCGCCGGGCTGCGCAAAGCGGGTCAAGGCCGGGGCCAGCAACTTGGGCACGCGCATCTGCCGGTCCGGCAGGCGCACGACCAGTTCGTTGCCCTCGGGCGTTACGGTGAATGGCACATCTTCGCGACGGATCATCGCGGTTTCCGGCGTCAGATGTTCGAGTTGCACCAAGTCGAGCAGCCGTCCGCGCAAGCTCGGCGGTTCCGCCGCCAGCAGTTCGTCCCGCTGTTGCCGGCTCAGTTCCGGCCAGTCGGCATGGGACAGCCACGCGGCCAGCCGAGTGGCGACCACCGCGTCCTGTGCCTCGTTCCCGTGGGAGACGGCACTGCGGAAATCCACGTGCTTCCGGGCCTGGCTGGCCAGGGCTTCGAGCCGCTGGTAACCATATTTAGGCTGGAGGCCGACGGCGATGTGCAGCGAGGACTGTGCCTGAGTGGAAGCCTGGTGCACCAAGCCGCGCGGCGCGTAAAGCAAATCACCCGGACATAACTCCACTTCTGCGGTCAGGTCGCCCGGCGGGACGCAATTGGAGTCACCCTCCAGCACCTCCACTGGACAGTCCACCGCCCGCTGATACAGCCGCCAAGTCTTGCGTCCGTGAATCTGCAGCACACAGAGATCGTGGAGATCGTAGTGTGCGGTCAGGCCGCGCGATTGAGGCGGCGTCAGATACAAGTTCGCCCGGGCGTGGATGCCCAGCTCCCTGCTCAGGGCACCGCAGAAGTCCGTCAAGTTGGGCAGGGCGCGGTGGGCGCGGTTGAAGACCAGCGTGGCTCCCTCCCCGTGCAGGGCGAGCACGCGCTCGGGGATCACGACGCGGGCCAGGTCCCCGTTCGGCCCCTCATCCGTGCGGGTCCATTGAGTGATCGGCACCGTGGAGCCCTGCCGGACGACGTTCAGGAACGCGGCGGGAAGCTGGCGGGATTGCAGGTGGCGGTCGAGTTCCGCCACGCTTGCCACGGAATCATAAAACCCCGGGGAATCGCGGCGCACATGGAGATGCCGCCGTTCCCAATACGTGGCGAAGAAATCGGCGACCGTCATCGGCGCGAGCAGTTGGGCAAAGGTCAGCATGGCAGGGTCAGCCGGCTGGCGGGAGGGCGGCCAGGTCCGCGCGCACAGCTTCACACACGGCCGGCAAGGCCGACAAGTCATTCGCCCGGGTCAGCAGCCGCACCGGCACGCGCCGGACCAGTTCCGCCAGGGCTTGGAACTCGGCCGGTCGTTGTTCTGGTGCGAGGGCGAAGCTCCCATAAGTGTTGGCCGCCAACAGGGGCAAGGCTGCGCGCGGGGTGGCGGGGACGGCGGTGGGGATGGTATTAGGTTGCCGTCGTTGCAACAGGTAAAGCCCGGCCAGCGGCACGCCACCAAGGCCGGCTGTCTCTCCCGCCGTTGGCAAGTCCAGCCGGCGGCGCGCCCCGCCTGCATAGACCTCGGCCAGCGATTCTGCATGCCCACACAGAGCTTTGGCGGCGTCGGGACGGAGCCGCGCATAGGTGCTGCCCGGATGCGCCAGAAAGTATCCGTCCCGTTGGGTCAGGACGAGCAGGTCATCCGAGAGCACGGTGGCATTGGCGGCCTGGCAGACCACGGCGAGGGTGGACTTCCCAGTGCGCTTGGCCCCGATGAAGGCCACCGCCCTGCCGCCAAAGTTCACCACGCTGGCATGCAGGCATAGGGTCCCCCGTCGTCGCAGCACCCAGCCGATGACCGGGCCGACGAGTTGTGCCTGGACATCCGACATGGGCAGACCATCGGGGTTCGCCACCCACAAGTCCCGGTGGTCCGGAGAAAGCGTGAAAACAAGCTGGCCGGAGGCGAATTGATAACGGACTTGAAAAAATGACCCGGAGGTATGGCTGCCCGTCCAGGCGCTCATGACCCGGCCCGGTGGTGACGAGGAATCGTTTACCGGGGTCCAGTGCGGCGATGGCACCGGCAGGCCGCCGGCTCCAGGCCAGTGCAGGCAGAGGTCCCCTGGTTGCTCCGGCCCAGCCAGGGGAACATCCGGAAGCACGCAGGTTGATTGCAGGCAAAGGGTGTGCAGGCGATAGCCAGCCGACCCGGGCGACGCTGAGGCGGGTCCGTTGTCATTGGTCTCGGCGAGCACGAAATCGCGGTGTTGTTGAAGGACCAGAAGACACAGCTTCGCCACCGACGGTGGCATCGGCGGAAGCCGCTGCCCGCGGAAAATCAGCGTGCTCAGCTAAAGGTGCAGTCCCCAGTGCCACCGTCCGTGCCTCTTCCGGGATTGGTGAGGGTCAGTTCTGGGAGCGCTCCAAAGGGCAGGACCTGCGGCGCATGGTAGGGATGCGTCCCAGTGGGCGGCACGGAGGAGGTCTCGGGCGCGGGCGGGGTGTTCGATTCAGGGGTGTTTTCCATAGGGGGAGTTCTTGGTTGGTCGGTCGTGATGGCGATCAAACTGGTTGAACGGTCAGCAACTGCGCCGCGCGCAGGGTTTCGATGAAGACGGCGAGATCCCGGTGCAGGGTCTCCCGGTCCACCGCGTAGTAGGCCTGCAACTGTTCGATGGCCGACGTCGGACGGCCAGTCGCGGCCAGGGCTTTCCACATCTGCGTGCCCACGTCGTCCAGGCCGTGATACTGCTCCGTAGCCAGGTTGAGGAGCGCGCCTTCGCCGCTCAACTCCTGAAAGAGCACCTGGGGCGGAACGATGACACGCTCGGGAAGGAGGCTGGATTGGCTCATAAAACGGCGACGGACTCGCTGGCGGGGGTGGGTGGGCGCAGCCGCAAGCTGGGCGCAAAGGTCGGCCAGTCCGGCAAGGCACGAAACCAGCCCACGGCAACCGTGCGCTGAGCCCCGCCAGTGAGCGGTGTGAGGCAATGCTCCACGGCGGGAGAAACCCGGAACAGGAAGGCGGAGCCAGCCGGTTCGTAATTCGCCACGAAGGTCTCCCGGCCAGCCGGCCGTTCCCGGAGATGAAACGCGCCTCCCGTGAACGGCCCGGGGCTCAGATGGATGTCCAGCCCGACGAGCCGGTGGTCGGAGAGGTCATCATGCCAGTCGATATATTCTGCTCCGCCGGGCAGGCTGCGATGCAGGCGTCCGACGAAATTGCCGACCTCCGCACAGCCAGTGATGGCTTGCACGAGCCGGAACAAAGCGGGCTGGTTCACCAGAAAATGGAAGTAATACAGGGCCGGATCCTGCGGCGGCACGAACTGTGTAAGGCCAAACTCGGCCCCTTTGTGCGTCTCGCTCTTGGTGACGAAGGCCGCCCGTCCGACCAGCCGGAACCAGAAGTCGAGCAGCTCCGGCTCAATGAAGCCCGGCAGCCGGAGACAGTGGCTCTGCGCGAACTCCGCCCGCCATTGAGGGAGCTGCGTTTCGTCCGCCACAAGTCCGTTGCGTGTTAACTGCATTGCTGGCCATATGCCAGTAGTCCTGGCGGACGCGATTCACTCACAGCTCGCTCTTGCGTTTCAGGGCTAGTTTAGGCTTTAGCGCTGCGTTTCGCAAGGCCAGTGTTCCCGCCGCCGTCTTTAGCCGGCAACCTATGTCCTCAATGAGTGCCAGTTCAGCTACGGCGACGAGTGAGGGGCTGATCTTCATCATGGGGATCATGCCGCGCTGCGGCACCCATTTTCTGTCCAGCCTCCTCTGCCAGCATTCCGGCTGCACCGGGAGCGTGCTGGATGAGGACTGCCTGCTTGTCCATGCTGGCAGGCTGCGGAGCTACTCCCTGCGGCTGGAACAGCTATGGGACCGGGTCAATGGTCCGGGGCACGCGGGGGATCCGGTCCTCCTGCGCGAGTGCCTGGGGGACGGGCTGGCCATGTATCTGAACCGGCTCAAGCAGCGTTCCCGGCAGGCCCGGGCGCAGCAGTTTCAACTTCCGCTTGACCACGCGGCAGATTCCCGCCGGCTGGTGACCAAGACGCCGCAGGTGATCAACTTGAACCTCTTCTTTGAGTTATTCCCGCGCGCCTCGCTGCTGATCCTGATCCGGGATGGCCGGGCGGTGACGGAGTCAAATGCCCTGTCCTTCGACATCGCCCCCGAGGCGGGCATGCGCACCTGGGATCACGCGGCGCGCACCATCCTCGAGTTCGATCGCTCCCCGGCGAACCGGGGCCGCAGCTACCGGATCGTGCGTTATGAGGATCTGCACCTCCAGCCCGTGCCGCAGATGCGCGACCTGCTGGCCTTCCTGAATTTGGAGGCCGCTGGCTATGACTTTGCGCGCGCGGAAAATCTGCCCGTCATCGGCTCGTCCACCTTCAAGCGTGATGCTGGAAAAGTCCGCTGGGTGCCCGTGGCGAAAACCGCTGACTTCAACCCGCTGGCCCGCGCGGACGGCTGGAGCCGCGCGCAGCATGAGCGGTTTAACTGGCTTGCCGGAGCGTCGGCCCAGGCGCTGGGCTACCCGCTCAAGACCTTTCCTGACGCACCGTTGAAATGGCGGCTCTGGAACCGGGTCATGGATCTCAAGTGGAAGTGCGGCCTGCGTCGTCGGGGCAGCTCATCCGGGCCGGCGCTGGCGGCTGACAGACCCGGCGTCCGACCAGCCGATTCGAAATGAGCGCACTCGCCGGCTTTCTGAATCTTGACTCCGCCCCGGCTGATCCGCAGCTCGTGGCCGCCCAGATGGCGCGGCTCAAGCACTGCGGGCCAGACGGCTCCGGGACCTTCACCGACGGTCCGGTCGCCCTCGGCCACGCGCTGCTGAGCATCACGCCGGAGTCCGTGGCGGAGACTTCGCCGTGGTGCAGTGCGGATGGGCAGCGGGTGATCACTTTTGACGGGCGGCTGGATCATCGCGCTGATTTGTGCGCGGCACTCGGCATGCCGCTGGCGGAGCGCCATGTCCCGGACCCCGAACTGGTGCTGCGGGCGCAGGCGCAGTGGGGCGAGGAGTGCGCGGCGAAGCTGGAGGGCGAGTTCGCCTTTGCGCTCTGGGATCGCCGCCGGCAGGAGCTGTTCTGCGCCTGCGACACCGTCGGCCAGCGCCGGTTTTTCTACCACTGCTCTGATCGGCGGTTCGTGTTCGCCAGCCGCATCGGCAGCGTGCTGGCGGTGCCGGGCGTGCCCCGCGTGCTCGATGAGCTTTCACTGGCCTGCCAGCTCGGCGGCTTGCCGAAACCGGGCGATCACACCCTCTATGCGGGCATCCGGCTGCTCCCCGGCAGCCGCACGCTCATGGTCCGTCCGGGTGGGCAGCCGCAGATCCGGCGGTATTGGCAGCTCGCCTGCGAGCCGGAAATTCATCTGCGCCGTCCAGAGGAGTATGCGGAGACCTTGCGCGAGCTGCTGGTCCGCTCCGTTCGCTCGGCACTGCGCACGCGGCATCCGGTCGCAATCATGCTCAGTGGCGGACTGGATTCGACCGGGGTGGCCTGTCTGGCGGCCCGCGAACTGGCGGCCCGCGGGGAGCGGATCACCACGTTGTCGAATGTCCTGCCGGAGGATTTCGCCGGCGCGGAATGGGCGCATGAGGAGAGCGGCTTCATCCGCAGCACCCTGGCACGGTATCCGAACATGGAGCCGCACTGGGCCCTCGGACGCGCGCTGCCAGTCGTGCAGTTTGACGACGGCTATTACGATCTGCACGACGAGCCGGATGAGGACACCAAGTCCTACCGCACGGCTGAAATGGCCCGGCTGGCGGCGCAACAGGGCGCCCGCACCGTGCTGGGTGGGGTGGGCGGAGACCGGACGGCCTCTTTCACCGGTGATGGCCGCCTCGAACAACTGGCCCGGACCGGACACTGGCTGGAACTGGTCCAGCAGGTCCGCGCCCAGGCGCGCGTGCGGGAGCTGACTTTCCCCGGCGTGTTACGCCGCGAGGTGCTGCGCCCGCTGGCCTCGCGCTGGTTGCGCCCGTGGCTGGAAAAGCCTCCGCAAGCCGCGGTGAACTCCGCTCCCATCAACCCGGACTTTGCCAGCCGGATGAAAGTGGCCGACCTGCGCCGGGCGGCCGGCCGGGACGGAGCGGACGCGTGGGACGCCAAAAGGCGGTGGTTGTTGAAGGTCAACGCGGGCCGGCTGAACGGGTGTGGGGCCTGGATCACCGCCTTTGAGCCCGCCTTGGAAAGCCCCCAGCCGCTGATGGACCGGAGGCTGTGGGAGTGGTGCCTCCGGGTGCCTTTGGGCGAATTTGTCCGGGATGGGATGCCCCGCAGCCTGTTTCGTCGGGCATTGGGGGACGTGTTGCCAGAAAGCATCCTGCGTCGCACCAGCAAGGGCTGGTTCGCCCCCGATTATCAACAACGCATCGCCGCCTGCACGCCGGCCATCGAGGCCTTTCTCTCCCGCTATCCGCCAGGTGACATTGTCTGGTCCTATGTGCAGCGGGAGACCGTGGAGGCCACCTTGCGGCATCTCAAACTGGCTGGCCCCGGAGGCGAATGGGATGACCGTTACCCGGGCATCCTCTGCCGGGGGCTCCGGCTCGCCCATTTCGTCGCTTGGTTTCATCAAGGCGGACGGTGAGATTCCAGAAGCTGACCGTCGTCGCCGCGGAGAGCTGGGGGCGGGTTGGGGCTGGCCGTGACCCCCGCCCAGCGCTAGTCCAGGTTCGGAAACCAGCGGTTGCAAAAGGCAGTGCATCCTTCCATGAATGGCGCGCGACACGTTGCCCCATGAACACCTCAAATCACCCGCCCGTAATTGCCCGGCTGCTGGAGGCCGCCCGGTTGTCACCCGCACAAGTCGAGGCGTATCTGGAGCGGGCGCTCGATCCCGGTTACTGGCGCGCGTTGAATCCGAATCTGCCCATTGCCGGGACCGAGCCGCTGCAGCAACTGGAAGGAACCCCGCTGAGCCAGGGTGAGATCGCACAGACCGCCGCGCATTTTCGAAAGACCGGCTATTTTCATACGCCGCCAGTGCTGTCCCCGGCGACAGTGGCTCGCATGCACCAAGGCATCGAAACGCTGCGTGCGGAAGGCTGGCCACCGGTCTTCTCCTTCGTTTACGACCTCTTCTGGCAGGCGGCTCAAGTGCCCTCGCTACAGCAACTGATCACCGGTTGTTTCGGTGCCGGCTATCGGCAGAACGCGCGGATCTGGACTCATTACGTCGCTCCCGTCGAAGGCCAGCACGGCTGGGCACCGCATACGGATGACATGGGCGGCCAGCGAATCACCCTCTGGGTGCCCGTGGTTCCCGCCACGCTGGACAACGGATGCATGTATGTGATTCCGCGCCACCTCAAGCCGGACACTTTGCCGGACACCTATACCAAAATAAACGCGGTTAACAAAAGTCAGTTGAGCCAGTTGCTGCAGGCGGCCAGGGCCATCCCGGCCGCGCCCGGAGAATTTGTAGGTTGGGAACAGGAGGCGATTCACTGGGGGTCGTATGCGAGTGGCAACACCGGGCCGAGGATCAGTCTTTCGGTGGAGCTGGTCTCCGATGCTGCGGAACCGGTGACTGACGAACTGCCCTTGACCACCCCCGGGTCCACGCCAGCCTTCCCTGAGCGGCTGCAAGCAATCAGTCGGGGCATTTTTCGCTACAAATACTGGGAGCCAGTGAAACTGGCCCGGTATGGAATCCTGTCCAAGCGCATCCTGGCAGCGACCCAGCCTGCAGGCTCGGTGGGCATTCCGACGGAATGATCCCATCGGTTTCAGCCTGAAAGCGGCAGGAGCGGAGGCTTCAATTCCCCGGAGCCGTCCCGCCGCCGGTGGCCTTGATCAGGGCCACGCTGGCCACCTGGGCCTCGGCCCGCAGGCGCACGATGCCGCGTTCCAAGTTTAGCGCGGTGCTTTGGGCGGTGGCGACTTCCAGGTAGGTCACCAGCCCCGCCTGATACCGGTTGGTCGCGATCTCGAGGGTGCGACGCGCGGCGGTGAGGGCGGCCTGGGTGGAATCAATCTGGGCCGCGAGCTGGCGTTGCGCGACGAGCTGATCTTCCACTTCCTGAAACGCGGTCAGCACGGCCTGGCGGTAGGCGGCCACGGTGGCATCGTAGCTGGCCACGGTCGCGGCCTGTTGGCCGCGCAGGCGGCTCAACGGAAAGAGCGGCACTTCCACGCTCGGGCCGATGGCCCACAAGCGGCTCGGCCAGTCGAAGAGCGAGCCCAGGTTCGCCGATTGCAACCCCGCCGTGCCCATCAGCGTGACGCGCGGGTAAAACGCCGTCTTCGCGACGCCGATGTCGGCATTCGCGGCGGCCATGCGGCGCTCGGCGGCGGAGATGTCGGGCCGGCGTTCGAGCAGTTCGCTGGGGATGGTTGGCGGCACGGACGGCGTTTCGAACGTCAGTTCCTTCGCCGGAGTCACCGTGAAGCCGGTCGCGGCCTGGCCGCAGAGCACCGCGAGCGCATGGCGCAGTTTGGCGCGCTTGAGTTCGATGGCGGGGCGCTCGGCCTCGGCACTCCTGAGCTGCGTCTGCGCCTGCGCGACGTCCAGATCGGTGGCGACCCCGCCTTGACGGCGGTTCTGCGTCAGTTCGAGCGAGCGACGATACGCGGTGATGGTCTGCTCCAGCAGGGCATATTCCGCATCCAGCGAACGCAGCGTGAAGTAATCCGCGGCAATCTCCGCCAGCACGGCCAGTTGCGCGGACTCCACGTCTTCGGCGGCGGCACTCAGGCGGGCCTGCGCACCCTCAATCTGCCGGCGCACGCGGCCCCAAAGGTCCAGCTCCCACGAGGCGTCGAGCGGGAGGGTAAAGGTGTTGTAGGTGAAGGAGGCCGGGACGGCGTTCCGCTCGAAGGCGTTGGCACTCGTGCGCTGGCGGTTCGCGGATGGATTCGCTCCGATGTGCGGATACAGGTCGGAGCGTGAAACATCCAGCAACGCACGCGCCTGCCGGAAACGGGCGAAGGTCTCGGCCAGCGCCTGGTTGTTCGTGGCTGCGAGCGACTGCAGTCGGTTCAGCTCCGCATCCTTGAACAGGCTCCACCATACCTCGCGTGGCAGATGGGCGGCGGGCTCGGCGGCCTTCCACGCGGCCGTGTTCGTGGTGCTGGCGGATTCGGAGAACGCGGCCGGGATCGAGCTTTTGCTGACCGGTGGCGGGCGATGGTAGTCCGTGGTGACGGCGCAGCCAGCGCACCAGACAGTGGCGAGCACCAGGACCAGGTTGGAGCGATGGCGGCTCACTTCGCGGCGGGGGCGGCGGGTTCAAGCACGCGCACGGTGGCGCCCGCGACGAGTGAATCCGACGGGTTCAAGATCACGCGGTCTGTGGCGGTGATGCCAGAGACGATTTCCACCACGGCTCCGAAATCCCGGCCCAGCTTCACGCGGCGCAGCTCGACTGTGTTGTCCGCGCGCACGATGCCCACCATCGTGCCCTCCGCGTGGAACAGGAGCGTGTTAGCCAGCAGCGTGAGCGCGGCGGCGGGTTTGTCGTCCGGAAAGACCACCTGGGCGTAACTGCCGGGCAGGATTTCGCCCTTCGCGTTGTCCACCTCCAGCTCGGTGAGCAGCGTGCGTGAGTCGGCGGCGAGCATGCCGGAAGTGCGGGCAACCTGCGCAGGGAAGACGCGCCCGGGCAGTTCGGGGATGTGCAATTCCGCCGCCACGCCTGCCACCATCCGGATGGCGGCTCCCTGCGGCACCCGCACGAAGACGCGCAGCTTCTGGGTTTCGGCGAGCCGGAACAGTTCGTTGCCGCTGTCCGCCTTGATGAGGTCGCCGGTATCCACGCGGCGGGCGGTGATGACGCCGGCGAACGGCGCGACTACCCGGGTAAAGGTCTGCAACTCTTCGAGCCTCCGGACGTTCGCCCGGGCTGCGTCAACCGTCGCCTGCTTCAATGCGAGGTCGCCTTGTTTCTCGGCGGCCTCCTGCTCGCTCACGCTGGCGCTCTTGAGCAGTTCGGCCCAGCGGGTGGCGGTGATCTTCGCGAGATCGAGCGCGGCCTGGGTCTGCGCGAGCTGCGCGCGGGCCTGCGCGATTTCCTGAAGCAGCTCCGGGGTGTCGATCTCCGCGAGGAGCTGGCCGGCCTGGACCTTCGCGCCCAGATCCACCAGCCAGCGTTTCAAGTAGCCGCTGGCGCGCGCATGGATGGGGGCTTCGGTGAGCGGGCGAATCTCGCCGGAGATGGACAGTCTGGCCGGGGCATCCGCCGGCCGGGCGGAAACGACGGTGACGCTCGGCACCGCCAGTTCCTTGGTCTCGCGCGCGAGATCGGCATGCTGCTGCCGACGGGGCAGGAGGCCGGCAACGAACGCCAGGCCAGCCAGGGCGAAGAACACGGCGGCCCACAGGAACAAATGCACCTTCGGCGCGGGAGGCGCCGCCGGGGCGGGCGAGGCGTTGCTTCCCGATGCGTTCCGGGCCGGGGCAGGGAGCGGTTCAAACGTGTTCATGCGAAGGAGTCAGAAAGTCTTTCCAGTTCAGGATGCTCCGAGGTGGCGCTGGGCTGCCGGCGCTTGTGCAGCAGGCTGAACACGACGGGGACGAAAAACAGCGTTGCCACGGTGGCGAAGACCAGGCCGCCGATCACCGCTCGTCCCAGCGGCGCGTTCTGCTCACCACCTTCGCCCAGACCGAGCGAGAGCGGCAGCATGCCGATGATCATCGCCAGCGCGGTCATGAGCACGGCGCGGAAGCGGGTGGTGCCGGCTTCGAGCGCAGCCTCAGAGGGGGAGCGGCCGGTGCGAAAACTCGTGCGCGCGAAACTGATCACCAGCACGGAATTCGAGGTGGCGACACCGAGGCTCATGATCGCGCCCATCAAGGCCGGCACGCTCAACGTGGTGAAGGTCAGAA
Source organism: uncultured Klebsiella sp. (assembly GCA_964578245.1). Lineage (GTDB taxonomy): Bacteria > Verrucomicrobiota > Verrucomicrobiia > Limisphaerales > SXTU01 > SXTU01. The sequence goes on from CAZOCL010000082.1 coordinate 17,039, forward strand.
ACAGCGCCCACATGACACCCGCCAGCGCGCCGGGCAGCGCCGTGATGATGATGAAGGGGTCCAGCCAGCTCTGGAAGTTTACCACCAGGAGCAGATAGATCAGCGCAATGGCGACGATCAGACCGATGCCCAGCCCGAGGTAGCTGGACCGCATTGTCTCGGCCTGGCCACGCATGACGATATAGCTGCCGCGTGGGAGTTCCTGCTCCGCCTGCTTGACCATGGGCTGGAGTTCGCGCAGCACGCTGCCCAGGTCGCGTCCGTCCACACCGCCAAAGACATCGATCACCGGCTGGACGTTGTAGTGCGAGATGACGGTTGGGCCGCTGGAGCGTTCAAAAGTGGCGAGGTTCGCGAGGATCTGCGCGTTGCCACGGCCCGGGTCGCCAGCGGAGATGGGCATGGAATTCAGCGCGGTCAGGGAGTCCATCACATGCTCAGGCGCGCGCACGTTGATGAGGTATTGGATGCCGAGGCGCGGGTTGAGCCAGTAGCCGGGCTGCACCTGGCCGCTGCCGCTGAGGCCCAGGAGCATGGCGTTGGCCACGTCACGCTCGGCCAGCCCCAGTTCGACGGCCTTGGCGCGGTTGATGGTGAAGTTCAGCTTCGGCAGGTCGGCGGGCTGCTGCACGCGCACGTCCACCGCGCCGTCAATCCGGCGGATCTTCTCCGCCAGCCGGGCGGCGACCTCGCGGTTCTTCACCTGGTCGCGACCGACGATCTGGATATCGAAGGGCGCGGGCAGGCCGAAGTTCAGCGTCTGGCTGACGATGTCCGCCGGCAGGAAGTAGAACATCGTGCCCGGGAAGTTGCGGTTGAGGCGCACCCGCAGTTTCCGCACGTAACCCGGGGTTGGCGCATGGCCGGGCTTGAGCGAGATCATGATGTCCGCGTCGCCCGTGCCGATCAGGCCGCTGTTGCTGTAGCTCAGCGCGATGCCAGAGGTGGGGATGCCGATGTTGTCGAGGATGCCCGCGAGTTCGGCGGCGGGGATCTCGCGGCGGATGGCCGTCTCGACCTCGTCCACGAGCCGCGCGGTTTCCTCGATGCGCGTGCCGCTGCGCGCACGCAAGTGCAGGCGGATCTGGCCCGCGTCCACCGACGGGAAAAAGTCCTGGCCAAGATGCGGCAGGAGCAGCCACGAACCGGCACAAAAGGCGATGAAGAGCAGGGAGAAGACCGCGCGCTGGGCGAGGACCGCTTCGAGCAGAAAGCGGTAGCCTTCGCGGAACCGCGCGAAGCCATGCTCGAACCACTGCTGGATTATCCCGAACGGACGCAGCACCAGCGGACGTTCGGCCGGCACCTCCCGTTTGCGGAACATGGTGCCGCTGAATTCCACGTCGTCCTCGTTGCCCTTGAAGTGCTCCTGCACGAAGCGGTGATAGACATTCCGGTAGAACCACATCACCAGCGTCGGGATCAGCGTGCGCGAGAGCAGATAGCTCGAGAGCATCGCAAACACGACGGCTTCCGCCAGCGGCACGAACAGGTGACGCGCCACGCCAGTGAGGAAGAACATCGGCACAAACACGATGCAGATGCACAGCGTGCTGACCAGCGCGGGCAGGGCGATCTCCTGCGCCCCATCAAGGATGGCCTGCTCCAGGGGCTTGCCCAGGCCCATCTGCCGGTGGACGTTCTCAATCTCCACCGTCGCGTCATCCACCAGGATGCCGACCGCCAGCGCGAGTCCGCCGAGTGTCATCAGGTTGATCGTTTCCCCCAATGCGCTCAGCACGGCCAGCGAACTGAGCACCGACAAGGGGATGGACAACGCGATGATCACCGTGCTGCGCCATGAGCCGATGAAGAGCAGGATCATCAACGCGGTGAGCGCGGCGGCGGCCACGGCCTCCTTGACGACCCCGCTCACGGCGGCCCGCACGAAGATGGACTGGTCCGCAAATTCCTTCACCTCCAGGTCCGGTGGCGCGCCGGAGAGGACGCGGGGCAGGGCGGCCTTGATGCGCCCGATGACGTCCAGCGTCGAGGCCGAGCCGCTGCGCAGGACGGTCAGCAGGGTGCCGCGCACGCCATCCTGGCGGACGACGTTTTGCTGCGGGGCGTAGCCGTCGCGCACCTGAGCCACGTCGCGGACGCGGATGGTCGCGCCGTTCACCGTCTTGATGGGCAGGTCGTTCAGCTCGTCCAGAACCTTCGGGCTGGTGTTGAGCGCCACGTCGTATTCCGTCGCGCCAATCTTCGCCGTGCCGCTGGGGAGGATGAGGTTCTGCGCGCTGATCGCGTTGACCACATCCTGCGAGGAGAGGTTCTTGGCCTGCAACGCCGGGAGGTCGAGGTCCACGGAGACAATGCGGGTCTTGCCGCCATAAGGCCAGGGGATCGCCGCGCCCTGGACGGTGGAGAGGCCGATGCGGATCTGGTTCTGCGCCAGGTCGTAAAGGTCCTGTTCGCTGAGTTTGCGGCTGCTGATGGCGTATTGGATGATTGGGACGGTGGAGGCGTTATAGCGGATGACCAGCGGCGGCGTCTGGCCCGGGGGCATCTGCCGGAGAATGGTCTGGGCGATGGCGGTCACCTGCGCCACGCCGCCATCCACCGATGCGCCCTCGCGCAGGAACACCTTGATGACACCAATGCCGTTGAAGGCGGTGGACTCGATGTGCTCGATGTCGTTGACCGTGGCGCTGAGCGCGCGCTCGTGCATGTAGTTGAGGCGCTGCTCCACCTCCACCGCATCCAGCCCGGCATACTGCCAGATGACGCTGATCACCGGGATGTTGATGGCCGGGAAGATGTCCGTGGGCGTGCGCAGCAGCACATACGGGGTGAGCATGAGCAGCACCATGGCCCCCACGACGAACGTATAGGGGCGGCGCAAGGCAAGCCGGACGATCCACATATATTGCCCACGCCATGGCGTGGGATGGCTACATTGGCCGAGATGCACCCATCCGCCTAATAGTAGTTTGCACATTGATTGATATGATTTTACTATCAATCCCATGGAACTGCGCCACCTGCGGGCCTTCATCGCCGTCACCGAGGAACTGAGCTTTCGCCGCGCGGCGGAGCGGCTGCACATGGCGCAGCCGGCGCTCAGCACGCAGATCAAGGCGCTGGAGCAGGACCTCGGGGTGCGGCTGCTGGAGCGCACCACGCGCTCGGTCAAGCCCACCCACGCGGGCCGGGTGTTTCTCGACGAGGCGCGCG